>JAZKEV010000465.1:5290-5553 GCA_040386765.1 Verrucomicrobiota bacterium
CGGCCAGATCGTCGGATACCCCATCGTCTCACTCGATTCCCGCCGCGACCTTCATCTCTACCTGCGCTTCCTCGAGCAGGTCCTGATCAACTCCCTCGGCTCACTCGGCCTCGCCGCCAGCCGCCGCACGGGCAAGACCGGCATCTGGCTCGGCAAGCGCAAGATCGCCGCCCTCGGCGTCGCCGTCCGCCGCTGGGTCGCGTACCATGGCTTCGCCCTCAACGTGAATACCCAGCTCGCCCACTTCGATGGCATCGTCCCCT
>JAZKEV010000466.1:0-4860 GCA_040386765.1 Verrucomicrobiota bacterium
ACCTGCCCGGGATCGCCCGGCGACCAGCCCTTGCCCGTCCAGCCCGTCGCGTAGCCATGGGCCGCGAGCGCCTCCATGAAGGTGCGAAATTTCGCCGGAAAATCCGGGCTGTGATTCGCCGCTTCTTCGAGCTGCCAGCTGTAACGCCCGGTCAGGATCGAGGCCCGTGAGGGCGCACACTTCGCATTGGGCGTGTACGCGCGCATGAAGAGCAGTCCCTCTCGCGCCACGCGATCGAAGGCGGGCGTTTTCACCCAAGTCGTGCCGTACGCGCTCGCGTGGGGAAACGACTGGTCGTCCGAAATGCAGAAGAGGATATTCGGGCGGTCGGCGGCGGCGGCTGCGCGCCCCGTGCTTACGGCATTTACAGCGCTGACAAGTGCGAGCACACCGAGCGCGAGTTGGAAGAGGGACGTTAAGCCGCGTCGCACAAAAGCGCCGCCTGGCAAGGTAACGCCTGCCACGCGCGTGCTTTCACTCATGGGAGCCCGTCGCGGGGTAAAGCCGCTCCTGCAATGATTGCTGCTCATGATTCTTCGTTTCTCGGGCACTTACTTCTTCAAGGTCAGGATCACCGCCCGCACATCCATCACGCTCGCGCCGGGAATCTCCAGCGCACGCAGCGTCAGCGGCCCGCGGCCCTTCGTGAGCTGAATCGTGCCGAGGGTGAGCGGGCGAAATTCCTTCATCTGCGATTCGCCGGCGGGGCGCTTGATCGTGTCCTGATTGGTGTAAAGCGACGGATTCCAGCCGGGCGTTACTTTGCCCGCGAGCTTCGCCCCGTTGAGGCTCAGTTCGATGGTCGAGCCGGCATCCTTCTCCACGCAGGTGTAGTAGATCACGACGTCGTAGCTGCCGGTGGTGTTGATTTCCACGTCCCACGTCATGGCGTCGTCCTTCGTCTTCCAATTGACGAAATACGAACTGTTCGGTGCCCCCGAACTGCGCTGCACGCCGCCCTGCGGGTTGCCGTCGCGCGCCGGCAGCGGCGTCATGGGAAATTCCGCGTAGCCCACCGGATACGGCCGGGTATCCGGCGCGAGGCCGCTCTTCTTGGCCTTGCCCTTCTTGTTGGTCTCACCCGTTGGCTCGGCGGCCACCACCCCGAGCACGTCTTTCCGCCACGCGGCCACCGCAGTCGACATCGTGGTCGCCACGGCTTTGTTTTCCGCGGTGACGGCCTTCTTCTGGCCGGGGTCGCTCACCATGTCGTAGAGTTCGCCCGCGGCATCCAATCGGTAGCGCTGCGAACGCGCGCTGACGGCGCCATTCTGGTGTGAGAAGAGCATCCGGTCCGGCCAGTCCTTCGCGCCCTTCAGCACGATCGGCGAAAGATCTTTGCCATCGAGGGGCTTGCCACCCGTCACCGGAATGCCAGCCCAAGCCGTGAGCGTAGGCAGCAGGTCGATCGCGCCCGTAACCTCGCGCACCACCGTGCCCGGCTTGATCTTGGCCGGCCAACGCGCCATCAGCGGCGAGCGGAGGCCGCCTTCGTCCGTCGAGCCCTTGCGGCCCTTCATGCCGCCATTCCAGCGCCAGCCGTTGGGGCCGTTGTCGGAGAAATACAGCACGATCGTGTTCTCGCTCAGCTTCAGCTCGTCGAGGCGCTTCAGCACGCGGCCGACGTTCCAATCGAGATTCTCCACCATCGCCAGCGCGCAGCGCGTCTCCTCGATCTCCTCGGCGTCGGTGCCGAGCATGCCGAGCTTATTGTTCTTGAAGCGCTGCCAGTACTCGTCCGGCACCGCCCAAGGCGAGTGCGGCGTGTTGTAGGGCACGTAGCAGAAGAACGGCTTCTCCCGATTCTTTTCGATGAACTCGAGCGCGTGATTCGTGAGATCGTCGGCGATGAAGCCCTTCGCGCGAACCGGCTTGCCGTTGTGCTCGAGCGGCGGGTCGAAGTACTCGCCCCAGTGGCCCGAGGTGAAGCCGTAGTACTCATCGAAGCCGCGCGCATTCGGGTGATACGGCCACTGGCTGCCATTGTGCCATTTGCCAAACGCGCCCGTCGCGTAGCCCGCGCCTTTGAAGAGATGGGCGACCGTGCGCTCATCGGGATTCAGCCGCTCACGGCCTGTCGAGACACCACTCACGCCACCGCGCGAGTGATAACGCCCGGTGAGAAATTCCGCGCGCGTCGGCGCACAGACCGAGCACACGAAGAACCGGTCAAAGACCGCACCCTTTTTGCCGATCGAGTCGATGTTCGGCGTGGAGAGGTTCGTATTGCCGTTGATGCTGAGGTCGCCCCAGCCCTGATCGTCGGCGAGGAAGATCAGCACATTGGGGCGCGACGACGCGCTGGCGGCGTGCGCGACGGTGGCGGCTAGGCCCAGGCCCAGCACAAGCGCGAGGGCACGGCGAAGGACGGAGGTGGGGTTCATAAAACAGGTGAGGATGAAGACGCGGGGAAAGAAGGTTGGATACGCGGGCGCAAGGAGCGGCGTGTGCGGTGTTGGGTAGCCCGTGAAGAGACGTAAGGTGAAGAGAAGAGGAAGATGAAGGGCGAAGCGGAGCTTCCGCGGGGTTCGTAGGTGCGAAAGGGCGGGTCGGAGACCCCGCCCTACTTGGCCGGCGCCTGCCACGGCACCGCTCCGCCGCGCTGCACGTGCAGGCGGAGGGCGGCGCTCAGTTCGTTGGCGATCTTCGGGTTTTGTTTGAGGACGTTGTCCTTTTCCTGGGGGTCGTTCTTCAGGTTGAAGAGCTCGAGCGGGCTGTACGGCGAGTTCTGCATCAGCTTCCACTCGCCGCGGATGATCGCCTCGTAGGATTTGCCGTTGTGCGCGGGGCCGCCCTCACGGCGCACGAAATAGAGGTCGCGCGTGCCCTTCGGCTGCTCGCCGCGCAGTGCCGGCAGCAGGCTCACCGCGTCGATGCCATCGGGGCGCACGATGCCGGCGAGCTCGAGGAAGGTCGGAAATACATCGAAGGTCTGACCGGCGTAGTCGTTGCGCGCGCCGGCCTTGACGGTGCCGGGGAAGCGCACCGCAAACGGCACGCGGATGCCGCCGTCGTAGTGGCTCTGTTTACCGTCGCGCCATGGTTCGTTGTTCTGCGCGTGTGGGAGCGAGCCGCCGTTGTCGGAGGTGAAGACCACCAGCGTCGTGCGGTCGAGGCCCGTCTCCTTCAGCGTGGCGAGCACGCGGCCGATGGCGTCGTCAAGATGCTCCACCAGCGCGACGTTGAGCGCGCGCTTTTCCTCCATGCCGGGTGCGCGCTGCTTCACCTTGGCCAGCCACTCGACTGGGGGCTCGATCGGGAAGTGCGGGGCATTGTACGCGAGGTAGAGGAAGAAGGGCTGCGTCGCGGTCTTCGCGCGCTCGCGCAGATACTCCGAGGCCCACGTCGTGAAGAGATCCGTCGCGTGGATGCCATCGGCCGAGACGGGCTGCTTGTTGCGCCGCAGATATTTTTGCCCCTGCCGCTCGTGCTTCGTGTAGCTATCCATCATGTCGCCAAGGAAGCCGGCGAAGAAATCGAAGCCGCGCTCATTGGGCAGATTCGGCGACTCGAGGCCGAGATGCCATTTGCCCACCGCCGCGGTGTGATAACCGGCTTTGCGCAGGTGGTCGGGCAGCGTGGGGATGCGGGTATTGAAGTAGCCCCAGGAGTTTTCCGGCGTCGTGCGAATCACGCCCGGCACGCCCGCGCGGTCCGGGTAGCGGCCGCTGAGGATCGCGGCACGCGCGGGGGAGCACACCGTGCAGTTGGACCGCATGGTGGTGAAGAGCATGCCCTCCGCCGCGAGACGATCGATGTTGGGCGTGCGCACATCGCCGTCGGGGCGGTTCATCGAGACATCGCCGTAGCCGTGGTCGTCGGTGAGGATGAAGAGAAAATTGGGCCGGCCCGCCGGAGCGGCTGAGGCCATGGCAATGCCAACGGCGGCGAGGAGGACGAGGGGCAGACGCCACACCGAAACGCGGGGAAAGCTCATGGGGGATTACCAGCTTAGGAAGGCGTCCCGGCCCTCGGCGAGCGAACTTTGCGCGGGCGACGCCCTCCGGGCTTTTTGTTTCCGCGTTCTTAAATACCCCCCTCGCTCCATATTTTAGCCCTTTCGTCCCCACTCGGTTGGGTTCGCGGCGGAAACCGGCCCTACTCGCCGCCATGAGACACCCGCACAACGACCAGTTCGCCGCCCAGCTCCTCTCGACGCCCCGGGCCGTCGCAGCGGTGGAGGTCAAAGAAGATCGCACCGAGCTCACCGCCCTCGTCATCCGCGCCCAGTCCGGCGACATGGCCGCCCAGTCCGAGCTCGTCCGTCTCTACTCGCACCGTATCGCCGGCTTCGTCCGCACGATCATCCGCAATCCCAACGCGATCGACGACGTAACGCAAAACGTCTTCATCAAGATGATCCGCCGGCTCGAATTTCTTCGGGAGCCCGTCTCGTTCGAATCGTGGCTCTTCGCCATGGCGCGCAGCACGGCGCTCGACTACTTGCGCGCCCGCAGCCGCCGCCCCGAGATGCTGGCCGAGGACATGCAGCATTTCGAGACCGCCGACCCCAGCCGCCCCAGCCTCATGGCCGAGATCCTGGAGGCCCTGAATCTCGCCCTCGTCGAACTCTCGCCCAAGGACCGCACCCTCGTGAACATGGTGGTCGAGGGCCACAGCTACCAGACCATCGCGGAGCGCGAAAACCTGACCCTCGGCGCCGTGAAGGCCCGCCTCACGCGGGTGCGGCCCTTCCTCCGTGCGGCGGTGGGGATCGCTACGGGGACGCGGGTTGCGGGAGAGAATGAGGAGAGTCTTCCCCACGCGGTTACCCGGCTGGCGGCGTGAGGTGGTGTTAGGATAAGCCCCGCTCGAGAGCGTTGAGACGTGCGATGCTCCGGGCGTGCCGATCCCCCCGCT
>JAZKEV010000466.1:4870-5355 GCA_040386765.1 Verrucomicrobiota bacterium
CTCACGCGGCGGGCCACGAGATCCAAGCATCAACCGTCCCGGACCGACTCTGCGAAGTCTCTTCTGGTCCTCACCCGCCAAACTTCAGCTTGTCCTGCAACTCCCGCAGGCCGCGCGTCATCGGCAGTCGGGCGCCATTGGCCAGCACGATCACGTGCTCGTTATTGAAGGTCGGCTCGAAGTGCTCCACGCGGTCGAGATTCACGATCGCGGAGCGGCTCACGCGGACAAAGTCCTTGGGGGAGAGCTGCGACTCGAAGGTCGCGAGCGTTTCGCGCACCACGTGGTTTTCCTTGCCCGTGTGCAGCACCACATAGTTGCCCGAGGCCTCGATCCAGTCGATGTCCGCCGTCTTCACGAAGCGCACCTTGTTCCGGTCGCGCACCACCACGCGCGCCATGTACTCCTGCTTAGCCCCCTGCTGCTCAAGCATCGCGAGGAGGCGTTTCGCGGCGAAGCCGGACAAGGGGTGGCGCAACGCGTGC
>JAZKEV010000467.1:0-7182 GCA_040386765.1 Verrucomicrobiota bacterium
GGTGTTGATGCTGGGAATCGGTGGGCTGGCGGGGTTGGCGTTGGTGCTGCGGCGGGAGCAGGGGAGTGAGGGAGTGAGGGAGTGAGTTGGGGCTTGGGTAAATAAGCGTAGGCCATGTAGGCGGCGAGCTTGCTGGCGCGGGTGGGTCGTCGGACGAGCGCCTGCGAGCAGGCGGCCTACCTGGCTGCGGGGCGTTTTCCAAACGGCTTTCTGCTTCGGAGGTTTCTTGTTCCGTAGGGGGACGAGGGGTGCGGAACGAATGAGGACAGGAGGATAGTGCGGGGCGTGGATCGCTGGGTTGTCGAGCATGTGAGCCGCGACCGCTCGGCGGGGACGCCTCGTCCTGCTTTACCTTATGAGGTCTACGTTTTTTCTGTGCGCTTGGGCTGGGATTGCGCCATGACGGTGGGCGGTGAACCTCCGTTTCCAACCTTACACGCTCGAACTGAAACACGCGTTTGGCATCGCCTCGAACACGCGCACCACGACGCCGGCGATGCTGGTGGAGTATGAGCACGACGGGGTCGTCGGCTACGGCGAGGCGGCGATGCCGCCCTATCTCGGTGAATCGCAGGAGACCGCGGCACGGTTTTTCGCGCGGACGGCGGAGCTGCTCGCGAGCAGTGCGGGCGCGGATCCTTTTCAACTGGAAGAGCTGTTGCCAGCGATCGATGCGCTTGCGCCGGGTAATACGGCGGCGAAGGCGGCGGTGGATATCGCGTTGCACGACTGGGTGGGGAAGAAGCTCGGTGCGCCGTGGTATCGCATCTGGGGGCTCGATCCGGCGAAGGCGCCGGTGACGTCGTTTACCATCGGCATCGATACGCCGGAGATCGTGCGCGTGAAGACACGCGAGGCGGCGGAGTTCAAGATCATCAAAGTGAAGCTGGGTCGAAGTGCGGAGTCGGACCGGGCGATGATCGAGACGATCCGTGAGGTGACGGACGTGCCGATCACGGTCGATGCCAATCAGGGCTGGAAGCAGCGCGATGAGGCACTGGCGATGATCGAGTGGCTGGCGGGGCGTGGGGTGGTTTTTATTGAGCAGCCGATGCCTAAGGAGCAGATCGACGATACCGCCTGGCTGCGCGGGAAGAGCCCGCTGCCGCTGATCGCGGATGAGAACTGCCAGCGGCTGGCCGACATCACACGGTGCGCCGGGGCTTTTCACGGGGTGAACATCAAGCTCATGAAGTGCACGGGGCTGCGCGAGGCGCACAAAATGATCCTGCTCGCGCGTGCACTGGGGCTGAAGACGATGCTTGGCTGCATGACGGAAACGTCGTGCGCGATTTCGGCCGCCGCGCAGCTCTCGCCGCTCGTGGATTGGGCGGACCTCGATGGCGCGGTGCTGATCAAGAACGACTGCTTCGATGGCGCGGCGATCGTGGACGGCAAGATCGTGCTGCCGGAGCGCGCGGGTATCGGCGTTATCAAGCGGTGATGAAGTGGGGCGGGTTTTAGACCGCTCTGGATTGGGATGAGCGTTGGCGGTTTTCGAACGAGCTTGGACGGACGAGAAAAGACCGAGCTTAGCTTCCGCTGACTGCGGAGATGCGAGAGGGCGGGTTAGAAACCCGCCCTACTTCGGAGTTGACTTATTCATGTGATAGTGTCATTTAAACACTATCATGAACGTTTTTCCTGCCGCTCAACGCTATCGGGGCTCGGCGCTGTTGACGGACCTGTATCAGCTGACGATGGCCTATGGCTATTGGAAGACGCGCACGTATCGGAAGGAAGCGGTGTTTCACCTTTTCTTCCGGAAGGCGCCGTTTCAGAGCGGCTACACGATTGCGGCGGGGTTGAGCGATGCGATCGCGTGGCTGCGGGAGCTGCGTTTCGCGGACACGGACCTCGCGTATCTGGCGACGCTCACGGGCAACGATGGCGCGCCGCTTTTCGAGGCGGGGTTCCTCGAGTATCTGCGCAGCTTCGCCTTCACGTGCGAGGTGGATGCGGTGCCGGAGGGCACGGTGGTGTTTCCGAATGAGCCGCTGCTGCGCATTCAGGGACCGATCATCCAGGCGCAGATCGTCGAGACGGCGTTGCTCAATTTCATCAACTTCCAGACGCTGATCGCTACGAAAGCGGCGCGGATCTGCCTCGCGGCGCAGGACGAGCCGGTGCTCGAGTTTGGGCTGCGGCGGGCGCAGGGCGTTGATGGCGCGCTCGCGGCCAGCCGGGCGGCTTATATCGGCGGGTGCGCGGCGACCTCGAATGTGCTCGCAGGGCAGCTCTTCGGCATCCCGGTGCGCGGGACGCATGCACACAGCTGGGTGATGTCGTTTGACGAGGAGATGGAGTCGTTTCGGGCGTATGCGGAGGCGATGCCGAACAACTGCGTGTTTCTCGTGGACACCTACGACACGCTGAAGGGCGTGGAGCGCGCGATCGAGGCGGGAAAGTGGCTGCGCACACAGGGGCACGAGATGGCGGGCATCCGGCTCGACTCGGGCGACCTCGCGTACCTCAGCATCGCGGCGCGGCGGCTGCTCGACGAGGCGGGCTTTCCCAAGGCGGTGATCGTGGCGAGCAACGATCTCGACGAGCATATCATCGCGAGCCTGAAGCAGCAGGGCGCGAAGATCGGGCTCTGGGGCGTGGGCACGAAGCTCGTGACGGCGTACGACCAGCCGGCACTCGGCGGCGTGTACAAGCTCGCGGCGGTGCGCGAGGCGCGCGGGCCGTGGGAATATAAAGTGAAGCTCTCGGAGCAGGCGATCAAGGTCTCGAACCCCGGCATCCAGCAGGTGTGCCGGTTTACGCGAGGGGGCGAATTCATCGCGGACATGATCTACAACGAGTACGCGCCGCCGGCGGGGGCGCGGGCGATCGTGGATCCCAACAACACGACGCGGCGCAAGGCGATCCCGGCCGATGCGACCCAGGAGGACTTGCTCGTGCCGATCTTTCGCGGCGGCGTGCTCGTCTATGAGGAGCCGACGCTCGAAGCGATCCGCACGCGGGCGCGCGAGCAGCTGAGCAAGCTCTATGCGGGGACGAAACGGCTCCTCCACCCGCACGAGTATCCGGTGGGGCTCGAGCCGGGCCTCTTCGACTTGAAGATGGAACTGATCCTCAAGAACCGCGCGGTGGCCGGACCGGCGAAGATGTGATTACTTTTCTGCGATGAATCTCATCAAGGTTGCTGCCGCCGTGCTGAACCAGACGCCGCTCGATTGGGACGGCAACCGGCGTAATATCCTCGAAGCCATCGCCGCCGCGCGGACAGCGGGGGCGGGCGTGCTGTGCCTGCCGGAGCTGTGCATCACGGGCTACGGCTGCGAGGATGCGTTTCACGGGGCGTTTGTGCATCGGATGGCTTGGGCGGAGCTGCAGGCGATCGTGCCGGAGACGCGCGGCATGGTGGTGGCGATTGGACTGCCGGTCTTCTTCCGCAACGCGCTTTTCAACACGGTCGCGCTGGTGGTCGATGGGCGGATCGCGGGCTTTGTCGCGAAGCGTCACCTCGCGGGCGATGGCATTCACTACGAGCCGCGGTGGTTCAAGCCGTGGCCGGCGGGGTTGCGCGCGGAGCTCGAGGTGGACGGAGAGAAATATCCGTTTGGCGATGTGTTCTTCGATGTCGGCGGGCTGCGCATCGGGTTTGAAATCTGCGAGGATGCCTGGGTGGCGAATCGTCCGGGCGGTGCCCTGGCGCTGAAGGGCGTGGACCTGATTCTCAACCCGAGCGCGAGCCACTTTGCCTTTGGGAAGATCGAGATTCGCAAGCGCTTCGTGCTCGAGGGCTCACGGGCCTTTGGGGTCGGGTACGTGTATGCGAACCTGCTCGGCAACGAGGCGGGTCGTGTGATCTACGACGGCGGGGCGTTGATCGCGGCGGGTGGGCGGCTGGTGGCGGCGGGGCCGCGCTTCTCGTTTCGCGATGCGATCGTGACGACGGCGACACTCGACCTCGATCGCGCGCGGATGAACCAGGCGCGGACGGCGAGTTTTGAGCCCGACGTGGCCAAGAGCGACGAGGGTAGAGTGAGCTTGGACTTCGCCGTGCCGGCTGCGACGCTCGAACCGGGCGGAGCCGAGCTGGCGGCGTGGGAGACGAGCGCGCATGTGAAGGCGGAGGAGTTTGCGCGCGCCGAGGCGCTCGCGCTGTTCGACTATTTGCGGAAGAGCCGGTCGGGTGGCTTCGTCGTGTCGTTGAGCGGTGGCGCGGATTCGGCGGGGGTGAGCGTGCTCGTGGGGCTGGCGGTGCGGCTTGCGGCGCGTGAACTCGGCGTGGTGGCAGTCCGGGAGAAACTCCGGCATGTCGCGGCGCTTGAAAAGACTGTCGACGAAACGGCGATCGTACGCGCGCTGCTGGTGTGCGTGTATCAAGCGACGCGGAACAGCTCGGCGACCACGCGTAATGCGGCGTGTCGCGTGGCGGGGGCGGTGGGTGCGGAGTTTCTCGAACTGGATGTGGACCAGCTCGTGCTCGATTACACCAGCATGGTGAGCCGTGCCGTTGGCCGGCCGCTCACGTGGGCGCAGGATGATATCGCGCTGCAAAACATCCAGGCGCGCGTCCGTTCGCCGGGCGTGTGGATGATCGCCAACTTGCGCAATGCGCTGCTGCTCTCGACGAGCAATCGCTCGGAGGCGGCGGTCGGTTACGCGACGATGGATGGCGACACGAGCGGCGGGTTGAGTCCGATCGCGGGCATCGACAAGGCTTACCTGCGCCGGTGGCTGGGGTGGATGGAGCGTACGGGCCCGGAGGGCATTGGCCCGCTGCCCGAGCTGGACGCGATCAACGTGCAGGCGCCGACCGCCGAGTTGCGGCCAGCGGAGCGGAAGCAGACCGATGAGGACGATCTCATGCCTTACGACGTGCTCGATGCCTGCGAACGCGCAGCGATCCGCGACAAACAGAGCCCGAGCGAAGTGCTCGCGACGGTGAGCCAGCAATTTCCCGCGCACCCGCGCGAGACGATGCTCATGTGGGTCACGCGCTTCTTCCGGCTGTGGAGCCGCAATCAATGGAAGCGCGAGCGCTACGCGCCGTCGTTCCATCTTGATGATGAGAACCTCGATCCCAAGACGTGGTGCCGGTTTCCGATTTTGTCGTCGGGGTTTGGGCGAGAGTTGGGGGAGATGCAGGATGGGGCGAAATTGTAGGTAGCGCTGGGCGGAGAGAGGTAGCGCGACGTCCCCGGCCAAGCCGTTGCGCTTTACGCGAGCGGAGGTCGCATCATGTTTGCACGACTCTTCCGCGACGGCTCGGCGGGGACGCCTCGCCCTACCTTTAGGCAGCGCCGCGCTACGGCCTTAGTGTATAAATAACACCTTTTAGCTTGCCTTAGTGTAATAATGACACCACGGTCAGCTCACAACCGATTACCACCATGCCTTACACCTACGAATATCCCCATCCGGCCGTGACGGTCGACGGCGTCGTTTTTGGCTATGACGAGGCCGACTTGAAGGTGCTGCTCATCCAGCGCCAGCAGCCGCCCTTCAGGTCGAAGTGGGCGCTGCCTGGCGGCTTCGTGGGGATCAATGAAGGACTCGAGGAGGCGGCGCGGCGCGAGCTGGAGGAGGAGACGGGGATCAGCCGGCTCTACCTCGAGCAGCTCTACACCTTCGGCGAGCCGAAGCGCGATCCGCGTGAGCGGGTGATCAGCGTGGCCTATTACGCGTTGGTGAAGCTGGCGGACCACGTCGTGCGGGCGGCGAGCGATGCGGAGAATGTCGCCTGGTTTCCGGTGGCCGATGTGCCGGCGCTCGCCTTCGATCACGAGGAGGTGCTCGAGATGGCGCTGCGTCGGCTGAAGGGGAAGATTCGCTACGAGCCGATCGGCTTCGAACTGCTGCCGGAGAAGTTTCCGCTTTCGGAGCTGCAGCGGCTCTATGAGACGATCCTCGAGCAGCCGCTCGATAAGCGAAACTTCCGGAAGAAGATCCTCGGCATGGGGCTCATCGCCGACACCGAGGAGATCCAGCAGGACGTGGCGCATCGCGCAGCGCGGCTCTACCGCTTCGATGAGCCCGCGTACCGCCGGCTGAAGAAGGCCGGTTTCAATTTCGAACTCTAACGTATTGGAGAACTTTCCGGTCATGAAAGCCCTCATCCTGGTCGATATTCAGAACGATTTCCTGCCGGGCGGCGCGCTGGCGGTGCCGCGTGGCGATGAAGTCGTGCCGGTCGCCAATCGTGCGCAGCGCGCCTTCGATCTCGTGGTCGCCACGCAGGATTGGCATCCGGCCAATCACGGCAGCTTCGCCGCCGCTCATCCCGGTCGAAAGCCCGGTGAGATGGGAACGCTCGGCGGGCTGCCGCAAGTCCTCTGGCCGACGCATTGCGTGCAAGGCTCGAATGGCGCCGCCTTCGCGGTCGCGCTCGATACGACCCGACTCGCCCGCGTCTTCGTCAAAGGCACCGATCCCGAGATCGACAGCTACAGCGGCTTCTTCGACAACGGCCACCGGAAGGCTACGGAACTGGCCGAGTGGCTGCGCGCCAAGGCCGTTACCGAGGTTTATATCGCGGGGCTCGCGACCGACTACTGCGTCAAATTCACGGCGCTCGATGCGCGGGCGCTTGGCTTCACGACGTACGTGATTGCCGACGGCTGCCGCGGTGTGGAACTGCGCGCCGGCGATATTGCCACCGCCTGCGCCGAGATGCGCGCAGCCGGGGTAAACATCATTCGTAGCGACGAGCTCTTTACGGCTGACATCGCGGTATAAGCCACGACTTCACTTCCTTCCTAACTACTTCCATGGAACCCATTCTTTTTTATCGTGTGAGCGAGCGCTACGGCGCGTTCTCGAATTTTTCTCCCCATCCCTTTGGGTTGAAGGGCAAGACCTGGCCCACGACCGAGCATTATTTCCAGGCGCAGAAATTCGCGGGCACTCCTCACGAGGAGGCGATCCGGGTCATCGCTTCGCCCATGATCGCGGCTCGCTCGGGCCGCGATCGCAAGAAGCCTCTGCGTCCGGATTGGAACCAGGCCAAGGATGATGTCATGCGCGAAGCCTTGAGGGCCAAGTTTACGCAGCACGCCGACCTGCGGGAGCTGTTGCTCTCGACGGGTGAAGCGCCGCTCGTCGAACACACCAAGAACGACAGCTATTGGGCCGATGGTGGCGACGGCACCGGCCGCAACCGACTCGGCGAATTGCTTATGGAGTTACGCGCCCAACTGAAAGCGGAGGCTAGCCATGCAACGTGAC
>JAZKEV010000467.1:7192-34110 GCA_040386765.1 Verrucomicrobiota bacterium
CGGAACCGCCGCCGACCGCGTAGCGATTGCGGAGGCGACCCTTCGCGTGATCGAAGAGGGCGGTTACTGCGCGCCTGACGGACGCTTGGTCGATCTGCGCGACGTCATCGAGGCGGCCAAGGCCGGGACGCGACTCTATCGGGTCGAGGCGATGCCGTCGGCACTTGAACCGACGCGAGCGACGACGGCGATCACTGTGACCGAGGAGACGACGTGCGAGGCGATCGTGCGGCTGACCGCGCAGAAGGGTGGCCACCTGGCTGCGTTGAATTTCGCCTCGGCGCGCAATCCGGGCGGCGGTTTCCTCGGCGGGGCGCAAGCGCAGGAGGAAGCGCTCGCGCGCTCGTCGGCGCTTTATCCGTGCCTGCTCACGCAGCAGGCGACGTACTACGAGCCGAACCGCGCCCATCGGTCGCTGCTCTATCTCGACCTCGCGATCTTCTCGCCGGGTGTGCCGTTCATCCGCGACGATGCGGGGAATCTGCTGCCGCAGCCGGCTCTGTGTTCCGTGATCACCGCGCCCGCGCCCAATGCGGGTGCGGTGCGGCAAAACCAGCCGCACGACCTGCCGCGGGTGGAGCCGGTGCTGCGGCGTCGCGCGGAATTCGTGCTTGAGATCGCGGCGCAGGAGAAGGTTGAGCAGCTCATTCTCGGCGCGTGGGGCTGTGGAGTGTTTCGCAACGACCCCGCGATGGTGGCGCGCGCGTTTGGCGACCTGCTGCGGGGTGGCGGGCGGTTTGCGGGCGTGTTTTCCGAGGTGGTGTTTGCGATCTACGACCGCACGCCTTCCCGGGCGACGCTGGAGGCTTTTCGGGTGGAGTTTTTCAACCGTAAATAAAGGAGGACCTATGATCGGTTATCATGTCATTCCCGCTGGAGAACGGGTGCTGGTGTGGGACAAGCACGGGCGCGCGCGGGCCGTCGATGGGCCGGAGCGGCTGCTCTTGTGGGGTGACGTTGTGCAACGGCTCCACCAGCATGCGGCGGGGCCGGAGGAGTTTCTCATTATCGACTACAAGGATGGTCGCACGGAGCACCGCCGCGGGCCGGTGTCGGTGTGGCTCGACCCCGTCGCGATGGAGGCGATCCGGACCGAGCCGATGACGAAGCTGGACGCCAACGAGGCGATCGTCGTCTACCGGCCAGCGGCGACTGCGGGCAGCGCGCTCGTGGAGCGACGGATCGAGCGTGGGCCGGCGCTCTTCATGCCGGCGCCGGATGAGTGGCTGCACACCTTCAGCTGGCACGGGGCCAATCCGGCCGATCACCGCAAGAAGCTGCCGAGCGGGCTGGTCTTCGAAAAGCTGCGCGTGATTCCCGACCAGATGTATTACGACGTGGAGAGCGTGCGCACGGCGGACGACGCGCTGCTCACGGTGAAACTCATGGTCTTCTTCGAGTTGGTCGACCTGGAGCGGATGCTCGACCAGACGCACGACCCGATCGGCGATTTCATCAATGCGGCGACGGCGGATGTGATCGACTTTGCGGCGGCGGAGCCCTTCGAGCGCTTCAAGGAGAAGACCGAGCGGCTCAGCGCGCTCGAGACGTATCCGCAGCTCGGCAAGCGGGCCGAGACCATCGGTTACAAGATCACCAAGGTCGTGTACCGGGGCTATCAGGCGAGCGCCGCGCTGCAGACCATGCACGACAGTGCGATCGAGGCGCGCACGCGGCTGCGGCTGGAAGCCGAGACGGAGCAGCAGGAACAGGAGCTTGCCGATCTCAAGCAGCGCCGCGAGGCGGAGCGCGAGCAGCAGCGGATGTCGGTCGAGGAGGCGCGCGTGGTGCACCAGAACCGGCTGACGGCGGTGGCAACGGAAGCACAGCTGAAGGCGCAGCGCACCGAGAAGGAGCAGGCGCTGGCGCTCGCGCGGGCGGAGGCGGAGCAGGGGCTCGCGCTGAAGGATCGGGCCCACGCGCTCGAGATTGCGCAGCGGCAGGCCGACAATCGGGAGCAGCTCGCGTTTCTCGAAGGCGTGGCGGCGATGAAGGTCGACGTGACGCGATACCTCGTGGCGCAGTATCAGCACCCCGACAAAGTGGTGCGGATCGACGGCGGCAGCGCGGCGCAACTGCACTTGCACGAGGTGGGCGCATGAAGGCCAGGCTCGAACTGACGCGTGACGACATCACCCGCATGGAGGTGGATGCGATCGTGAATGCCGCGAACCAGACGCTACTCGGAGGCGGAGGTGTGGACGGAGCGATCCACCGGGCGGCCGGAATGAAATTGCTCGCCGAGTGCTGCACGCTGGGCGGTTGCGCGACGGGGAAGGCAAAGATCACCCGCGGCTACCGGCTGCCGGCCACGTGGGTGATCCATACGGTCGGCCCCGTGTGGCGGGGCGGCGGGAAGGGCGAGTCGGAGCTGCTGGCCTCGTGCTATGCAAGCAGTCTCGCGCTCGCGGTGGAGCACGGGCTAAGAACGATCGCGTTTCCGGCGATTTCCTGCGGGGTCTTTGGTTATCCCGTGGGGGAGGCGGCGCGCATCGCCGTGCAGACGATTAATGAGTTTTTCCAGCGCGATGCGACGATCGAACGCGTGTGGTTGTGTTGCTTTACGGACGAGGTGTGGCGTGCGTATGAAGCGGCGCTCACGCCGCCGACGGCTTGAATTTTATATGTCAGTACAACAAGTCAGGATCAGTAAATTTCTCAGTCTGGTTCTTCGGCACGAGCCGGCGAAGGCGGGGATCGTGTTGGACTCCGCCGGTTGGGTGGAGGTCGATGCGCTGTTGCGCGGATGCGCGGCGGCGGGAGTGAGCGTTTCGCGCGAGGAGCTCGAACAGGTGGTCGCGCAGAGCGACAAGCAGCGCTTCGCGTTCAGCGACGACCGGAGGAGCATCCGCGCGAATCAGGGACACTCGGTCGAGGTCCAACTCGACTACGCGCCCATGGTGCCGCCGGACATCTTGTTTCATGGGACAGCGGAGCGATTCCTCGCGACGATCCGCTTGGAAGGGTTGAATAAGCGGCAACGCCATCATGTGCATCTCTCGGCGGAGCGTGCCGTCGCGGTGGAGGTTGGCCGGCGGCATGGCCGGCCCGTGGTGCTCGTCGTGGCCGCGGCGGAGATGCACGCGGCCGGTCATGCGTTCTTTCGTTCGGCCAACGGCGTGTGGCTGACGGAAAGCGTGCCGGTGGCGTTTCTGCGGGAGGAGCAGGCTTAGTTACCATGAGCCTGCCTGCCCAAATCGACTTCGACTCGCGCGTACGCGGGGCAATCTACGCGGCGCTGGCGGGCGATGCGTTGGGTGTGCCGGTGGAATTTTCGCTGCGGAGCGATCGCGACGCGGACCCGGTGCGTGGGATGCGCAGCGGCGGTTTTTGGCGGCAACTGGCCGGAACGTGATCGGATGACGGGGCGCTGCTGCTCTGCACGGCGGAGAGTATCGTGGCCGGATTCTCGCCCGTGCGATTGGGCGACCGGTGTGTGGCGTGGATGAACGCGGGCCATTGGACGGCGCGGGGGAAGGTGTTCGATATCGGAAACACGACGGAGGCGGCGTTAGTGCGATTGGCGAACGGAGTTTCGTGGGAGGGTGCGGGCGGCCAGGGTGAGGAGGAGAATGGCAACGGGTCGCTCATGCGCATCCTGCCGATCGCGCTGCGCTTTCACGGTGAGAGCGCGACGGAGCTGATGCGGCTCGCGGGTGACGCATCGCGGATCACGCATGCGCACCGGCGGTCGCAGCTCGCGTGCGGATTTTACTGTCTCGTGGTCGCGGCGATGCTGCGCGGTGCGACTTTGCTGGAGGCGTGGGAGGGCGCGGTGCCGGAGCTGGAGCAGCGCGTGCGCGACGCCCCGGATGAGGCGGCGGCGTTTGCCAGGATACTGGAGGGGCGGTTGGTGGGAGCGCCGCGGGAGGAAATCAAATCCTCGGGCTACGTGATCCACACGCTCGAAGCCGCGCTGTGGTGTGCGCAGCGGCACACCACGCTGGCCGGTGCTTTGCTCGAGGCGGTCAATCTCGGCAGCGACACCGATACGACGGGATGCGTCGCGGGTGGAATCGCGGGTGCGATGTACGGCTTCGAGGCGATCCCGCCGGAGTGGGTCGAGGTGTTGCCGCGGAGGAGCGAGGTCGACGCGTTGCTCGCGGAGTTTATTCCCGCCTGCCGGACTGGCTGAAATGCGTGAGACGCGCGATCAGGCGCGGGTGTGGGTGGGCTTCTCTGCGATCAAGACCATGTTGGTTGGCGGAAAGTCCAGTGGGCGTGAGGGGTCGTCTGCGGCGAGGAGGCGGGCGTGGTCGCGGTAGCGGTGCTCGGCGATCCAGGAATTGAGATAGACGCGCGAACCGGCGGAGGTGCTGGTGCGGTCGAGAACGTGGAAACCGACTTCGCCGAGGACGGTGCGCCACTGGGGGAAGCTCCAGAAGCAGAACTCCTCGTTCATCTCGGAGCGCCAGTTGTCGGTGTAGTCTTTCTTCGAGAGAAATTCGGCGGCGGCGCGGAGCGTTAGACGGATGCCCGCGGCCGTTTCCGTGTAGCGAATCTTCGTGTCGGGCGCACGGCGGCCACTGGCGCGCAGATCGTGGAGGAAGTCGGTGGCGAAGAGCCGGAAGCGGCTGCGGGTCGAGAGGCGCTGGAGGAGTGCGGCGGGGCGTTCGGCAGGGATCTGCTCCGGGGCGAGGTCCTCGCCGTCGTCGGCGCGGCACTCGAGCAGCACGATGTCGTCGCCGCGCTCGGGGCCGACGACATCGCGGATGATCAGGCGGCCGCCGGGGCGGAGCTGGGCAAACTTCTTCGCGAGGTAGTCGCGCACGGTCGCCTCCTCCGCGGCGTAGCTCCAGAGCTCGTGGAGGGTGCTGTTGCAGATCGTGGTATCGACCGACTCGGGCTCGAAGATCGGGTCGAGGAGATTGCGGAGATAGAAACAGGTGTAGACGTTGCCGAAGTCGCCGGTGCGTTTCCGCTCCTGGAAGCGCGCGGCGAACTCCGCGGAGAGGTCGATGCCGTAGAGGTCGGAGTCGGGAAAATCGGCGGCGATCTCCGCGAGCAACCCGCCGTCGGCGCAGCCTTCGTCGACGATGCGGCCCGGGCGGATCGCGTCACGGATATCGAGGTACTTCAGGCGCAGGATCTCGTTCATCCCGCGCGCGTAGGTGGCGTAGTTGCGCTTCTCGGTGAGACTGCCGTCCTGGTTGGTCAGCGGGTCGCGATAGATACGGGCGATGCGGCGCGGCACCTCCGGGAAATCGGCGAAGAGCGAGCGGGTCGCGGAGGAAAGTTCGCTCGCGAGTGGATGTGCCGCTGCCGCGGTGAGATCGCCGCCCTCGCCGATGGCGCGGACGAGCGCGAGCGGGGTGGCGGGAGGCGGTTGCGTGCCGAGCTCGGCCGGAGCGACGGAGAAGCCGAGCTGCGCGTAGAGCGCGATGACCTCGGGCGTCGAGCAGAGCACGAGGGTATCGGCGGGCGAGAGGAGATCGGTGCGCTCGCTCTGGCCGGCGATCTCCTTGAGCGTGAACGAAGCAAAGTTATCGGTGTGCCCGTAGTGCGGGATGCCGACGATGCGGTACGAGAAGGGCGCGCTGGCGGCCTGCAGCGAGCGGGCGAAGCGATCGACGCCGATGGCGCGGATATAAAATGGGATCGGGTTGTAGCGGGAGTTCTCCTGATTCGACGAGGTGATCGCGAAGACGATGCGGTCGATGGGCGTGGTGGGAAGTTCCGGGCCGGGTTGGAGGCCGGCGATCTCCGCGGGCGCCCGGCCGAGGAGCGAGCGGAGATACTCGAACTGGAAGCGGGTGTTGACGAGGTGGCGGCCGGGAAAAAGCAGCGTGCTCATCGTGAGAGGATCGGAGGAGGGAGGGTGGCGTGGGTGGCGCGGATTATTTCAATCCGTCGCCGGTCCAGCCGAGCTTCTCGGCGAGGATATCGTAGTAGTTGATCTCGGGGAGGAATGCGATGGGCACGGTGTCGGCGGAGGTGCGCACGCGGATTACACTGTTGGGCGCGACTTCCCCCAGGTCCATGCCGTCGGCCTGCACGGTGCCGAGGCCGGAACCGCGGCTGGGGCGGAGCTCGATGGCCTCGGTGGAGTTGATGACGACGGGGCGATTGGTGAGGGCGTGCGGGCAGATGGGCGTGATCGTGATCACGTTGCACTCGGGGCTCACGATGGGACCGCCGGCGGAGAGCGAGTAGGCGGTGGAGCCGGTGGGGGTGGAGATAACGAGGCCGTCGCAGCGATACTTGGTGAGCGGACGCGCGCCGATGCGGGCATTGAGAGCGATGAGGTGGGGATTGGCGCCGCGTGCGATGACGACGTCGTTGAGCGCCCAACCGGCGGCAGTGGCATCGCCGGTCTCGACCTCGATATCGAGGGTGGTACGGCGGCTGATCACGTAGTCGCCCGCGAGGATGCGGCGCATCGCAGAGCGGACTTTCTTCCCGGGGACGGAGGTGATGAAGCCGAGGTAGCCGATGTTGATGCCGAGGATGGGGACGCCGGAGCCACGGGTACGTTGCGCAGCCTGCAGGAGGGTGCCATCGCCGCCGCAGGCGACGATGAGATCGGCGGCGACGTGTCGGAGGTCGTTGATGCGCCGATACGAGATGCGGTCGGGTGGCAGGGCATCGCGCCACTCGTGCGTCACGTCGTGACGGTCGAAGATACTCTTCAGCGTTTCGGCCGTGCGGCGCGCATGAGTCTTGGTGGGATTTATGACGATGACGACGCGGCTGACACGCATGGGCTTAGGAAAGAGTGACCAGCAGGTGGCGGCAAGCGATAGCGCGGAACGAGAAAAGATCGGCTCCCCGCCCCATCCAGGAGTGGGTGAAGACCTACGTGCGGGCTTTCGGCTAAGGCGTTATAGTTTCGGCGTTCCATCTCACACCCTCAGGTAAAACACTAGTCCTCGAATTCCCGCTCACCATGAATCACACCGAGATTCGCCCCCTTTCAACCGCGGCGGATGCGCTGCAGCCCGTTTCCCTTCCGATTTCCGCCCCCGTAGTTGCCTCCGTCGGTGAGACGGCGATGCCGCCGTTGCCGGTGATCGATCCGACGGGTGAGTCTCTGATGCCGATCCTGGTGGCCGATGATGACAAGGACGACGTATTCTTCATCCAGCGGCTGATCAAGAAGACGGGTGTTCCGAATCCGATCAAAACCTTCGACGACGGCTCTGAAGTAGTGAACTACCTCGGCGCGCGGCTTGCGTGCGCGACGGCCAGCAAGCGGATGCCGGCACTGCTTTTCCTCGACCTGCGGATGCGCGGGCTCGGTGGCTTCGGTTTTCTCGAGTGGGCTCGCCAGCAGCAGATGCTGCGGTCGCTCACGGTCGTGGTGCTCTCCAATTCCAACGAGTCGGCCGACGTCCAACGCGCGCTCGAACTCGGAGCCCATCGTTACCTCGTAAAATATCCCTGCGTGAAGACGGTCACCTCGATCGTACGCAGCGTGTACCCTTTCACTTTAGCCTGAGTGTGAGTGAGTGAGTGAGTGAGTGAGCGGCGGGAGAGATCGCGGCGCGTGGCTGCGGTCCGGATTGTCCGCTTAGCCGGTTGGATAGAGCAGGCCAGGGCGAGCGAGATCTTCCGTTGCGGTCGAAGATGCGAGAGTGCGGGTTAAACTCCGCATGCTTTTTATCTGAAGAGACCGCCCGCGCGGTGAGGGATCACAATCTCCACTCCCGTTACCTATCGGGGCAGTGCGAGAATTATTCCCGGCCGATTTGGCGGGAAGATTCCGAGGCCGCCCGCAGCGGCTGGGCCGGGGGCAGAGGCGAGGCGGACGCGGAAGGGGGCGCGCTGGGATCCATCAGACGGGCCACTAGCGTGCCGAGTCCCAGCCAGGCATCGTAGTTCAGGAAAGCCGTGGCGCCGGCTTCCATGGCCTGGCGCGAACGATCGATTCCTGAGACGTAGATGATGGGAGTATCGGGCGCGACCTTGCGGAGGTGCGGGAGGAGCTCGATCCCCGTCATCTCGCCGGCGCGATGCACGATGATGGCGGCGAGTTTCTCGGCGCGAGCAGTCAGGATGGCGGTATCTGCATCGCCGCATTCCGTCACCAGCGACTGAGGAAATTTACGGATCAACGTTCGCGCCAGCAACGAGCGGGCGTCGGCGTTGTCGTCGACGATCAGAAAGCGTGGAATCGGAGGCATGCGCTGGGCGGAAGAAGTGGAAGTCGGCGACGATGAGCGGCGATATTTCTACGATTTAGTAGCTGCAACTCATAGTCGTAAAAAAAGGCATTAAAAGATAGCCGGAGTTCTCCGGGAAACGTTCCGGGAATTTCCCTACGAGTGAAGGTGTGGAGCGCCTTCGAAGGGAGGGGCCGCGGAACGAGGTAGGCGAGTGAGGCGAGGCATTCACAGCATTCACAGAGCGGGTGGCGTCGCAGACCGTAGCGGAACCAAATAGTACGGGTGGGAGATTCCTACCTTTGCAGAAAATTACCACGTAGTCGGCGTGACACGCCGATTTTCCTGACTCAGCCTCCGCCGCCGTGGATCTCATCGCGCATCGTGGCGCATCGCATGACGCACCCGAAAATACGCTCGCGGCCCTGCGGCTCGCCTGGTCGCAGGATGCCGATGCCGTGGAGGTTGACGCGCACCTCACGAGCGATGGCCGGCTGGCGGTGATCCACGATCCGGATACGCGGCGCACGGCGCGGGTCGAGCGCCTCGTGGCCGAGATGACGCTGGGGGAACTGCAACGGCTCGACGCGGGGTCGTGGAAGGCGCCGATGTTTGCGGGCGAACCCATCCCGGCACTCGACGCGGCGCTGTTGCTCGTACCGGCGGGCCGGCGGATCTTCGTGGAGCTCAAGAGCGGGCCGGAGGCAGTGCCGGAGCTGGTGCGCTGCCTCATCCGCAGCCGGCTCAATCCGGCGCAGGTTGTCGTGATCGCGTTCGATTTCGAAGTGGCCCGGGCGGCCAAGCAGCAGCTGGCGCGCTGCGAGGTCTGCTGGTTGCTCGAGCGCGATTCCGAGGCGGGGCGGCTGGAGTGGAAGGAGATCGTCCGGCGGGCGCGGGCGGCGCGGCTGGACGGCCTCGATCTCAAGGCGGAGTGGGTCGATCGCGAGAGCGAGTTGGTGGCACAAACGCACGCGGCCGGTTTCAAACTCTATGTCTGGACGGTCGACGATGCGCCGCTCGCGCGGCGCCTCGCGGCAGCCGGGGTGGATGGCATCACCACCAACCGCCCGGCGTGGCTGCGCGCGGGTTTGCACGAGGAGTAAGCGTCGTCCGGCGCGGCCGGAAGGGGTGGTTTTGCGCGAGTGGTAAGCAGACGTAAATCGCACTCTTTACGAGGGAGCGATGGAACGAGAGCGGGTTTGTTAAGGTCACAGGGTGTGTCAGCAAACACCCGCTTCTCCGACCGACTTGGCGAGGTGGGTGTCGCGAAAGCAAACGACCGAACCCACTTCGAACCGTGAGCGCGAACCCCTCCAAGACAGCCCTCCTTCTGGCCGGTGGCGGCGCCCGGGGAGCGTATCAGGTGGGAGTGCTGCGGAGTCTGGTGCGGGCCTATCCGGAGTTGAATTTCCCGATCCTCACGGGCGTTTCGGCCGGGGCGATCAATACCGCGCTGCTCGCGAATACGACGGGCGACTTCGCCTCGGCGGTCGAGCGGCTCGCGGGCCACTGGGAGAGTCTCACGCTCGACCAGGTATTCCGCACCGATTTTCGCGCGGTGGGCTCCCATGTAGTGCGCTGGATGTTTCGCCTCGTATCGGGCGGCGCGCATTTGCTGCCGACCACGCGCGGCATGGTCGATACCGAGCCGCTACGGGAGTTTCTGCACAACGCCCTCGAAACGCCGGACGGCACGCTCCATGGCATCGCGGAGAATCTCCGCAGCGGACGCCTCACCGCCACCGGCATCATGACCACACGTTATCCCACGGCGCAGTCCGTCGCGTGGGTGCAGGGCTCGGAGATCGCGCCCTGGCAAAGCACGGAGCGCTGCGGGATCGCCACGGAACTGACGGTGGAGCACATCATGGCTTCGTCGTCCCTGCCGCTCGTGTTTCCCGCCGCGAAGCTCGGGGGTGGCTGGCACGGCGATGGCGGCATCCGGCTTACCGCGCCCCTTTCGCCGGCCGTCAATCTCGGGGCCGATCGCATCGTCGCGATCTCGACCTCCATCGAGCCCGGCCACTCGGAGGCCGATCGTCCGACCGAGGATTATCCGCCGCCCGCGACGGTGCTCAGCGTCCTGCTCGAGTCCGTGTTTCTCGACATGCTCGACAGCGATGCCGCAGAGCTCCGCCGCATGAATCAACTGATTGCCGAGCATCCGCGCAGCCGCGAGCTGGGACTCCGCCGCGTCGAGGCGCTCGTCCTCCGTCCGTCGGAAGACTTGAGCGTGATCGCGAGCGAGTTCGAGAACGAGCTGCCGCGCACGCTCCGGCACATCATCCGCGGCCTCGGCAGCCGCGAGACCAACCGCTCCGACCTCATCGCCACGCTGCTCTTCCAGCCGCTCTTCATCCGCAAGATGATCGAGGTCGGCGAACGGGATGGCGCCCGGCGCGCCGCCGAGGTGGGAGCTTTTCTCGGGCTGGGCTGTGCGGGCATGCCGCTCTTTGCGCCGCCCACCGCGCAGCCGCTCGCGGCCTGACGCTACGCTTTCGTTTTTCGTTCTTTTTTAAGCAAAACCAAACGTCCCCTCCGGAACAGTGTTAGCAGGAGGGCTCTCTAAGTATTTGTTACTTCACGCCGACGAAACCTCACGGCGACGCCGGCCTCGGTCCCTCAACGTCAGGCCCGCTCCTTTAATCCCATGTCGAACTCCGCGCTGACCCACCACTGGAACAGCCTCGACCGGGAGACTGTCCGCACGATCCAAGGCCGCCAGCTGCACCGCTTCCTGCGCGACTGCGTGCTCCCGTTTTCCGCGCACTACCGGCGCGTCTTTGCCGAACACGGCCTGAGCGCCGACGATATCCGCTCGCTCGACGACCTGCGGAAGATCCCTGTCTCCTCAAAACAGGACCTGCTGCCAACGCCCGAGCAGCCACGGCGCAGCCTCGATTTCGCGCTGATCCCCGATGCGAAGGTGCTCGCGAAGCGGCCCTCCACGATCATGCGTGCGCTCTTGAGTGGGCGCTCGCGGGTGAAGGACGCCCTCGACCGCGAGTGGCGCCCGACCTTCATGACGGGCACGACGGGCCGCTCGACGGAGTCGATCTCGTTTCTCTACTCGCAGCACGACCTGCATCGGCTCGCGGTGGGAGGCGGGCGCATCGCGGAGATCGCGGGCATCACGCGCGAGGAGCGGGTGATCAACATGTTTCCCTTCGCGCCGCACCTGGCCTTCTGGTGCATGCACTACGCGAGCATGGATCAGAATATCTTCGCGCTCTCCACGGGCGGCGGGAAGTGCATGGGGACCGATGGCAACCTGAAGGCCATTCTTAAACTAAAGCCACAGGTGCTCGTCGCGATGCCGACCTTCATCTACCACGTGCTGCAGCAGGCGACCGAGCAGAAGCTGCGCGTCGAGGGCGTGCGGTTGATCATCCTCGGCGGGGAAAAAGTCCCCGATGGCACGCGGCGCAAGCTCGCCGCGATGTGCGCGGAGCTCGGCTCGCCGGGAGTGAAGGTGATCGCGACCTATGGCTTCACCGAGGCGAAGCTCGCGTGGACGGAGTGTCCCTTTACGCCGGGGGACGAACCGACCGGGTATCACCTCTATCCCGACATGGGCATTGTCGAAGTGGTGAATCCCGAGACGGGCGAGGCGGTGCCCGATGGCACCGGCGGCGAGATCGTGTGGACGCCGCTCGACTCGCGCGGGACCGTGGCGCTCCGCTATCGCACGGGCGACCAGATCGAAAAAGGCATTACGTGGAGCGCGTGTCCTTGCTGCGGGCGCACGATGCCGCGGCTGATGGGGCGCATCTCGCGCGTTTCGGATTTCCGCTCGCTGCGGTTTCAGAAGGTCAAGGGCACGATCGTGGACTTCAACGACCTCGAACACGCGCTCGACGATTTCCGCGGGCTTGGATCCTGGCAGATCGAGCTGCGCAAGGCGCACGACGACCCACTCGATCTCGATGAGATGGTGCTCCACGTCTCGCGGATGGAGGGCGTCAACGAGGAGATTCTCGAGCGCCAGCTCTGCGACCTGTTGCAAGCGGAGTTCGAGTTGCGGCCCAACCGGATAAAATTCCACACGCCGGATGAGATGCGTGTGCTGCATGGTGTGGGCGTGGCGTTGAAGGAACAGAAGGTGGTTGATAATCGCGGGAAGGCTGGGGCGGCCGGTGCGGCCGATGCGGTCGCAGCGACGGGACAGGAGAAGCCGGCTGCGGCGAAAGCGGCCGAGGAGGTGCATGCATGAAAACGCACGCTTCGGCGCTCCTGGTGGCCCTCCTCGGAAGAGGCCGGATTAGTGTGGCAACCCAAGTTCATCCCGGCTCTTCCGAGCCGGGCTACGACGGAAACGTCCTCCCGCCATGAATGCTCCCGTTTACATCGTCGATGGGCTTCGGACGCCGTTCTGCAAGATGGGGACGGTGCTGGCGGGTGCCGATGCGGTGGATCTTGGCCGCACGGCGGTGGCGGCGCTGCTCGCTCGCACGGGCATCGATCCCGCGCTGGTGGATGAGACGATCTTTGGCTGCGTCGGGCAGCCGATGGATGCGGCCAACGCCAGTCGCGTGATCGCGCTGCGCGCGGGCGTGCCGGATCACGTGCCGGCCGTCACGGTGCATCGCAACTGCGCCTCGGGTTTCGAAGCGATCACGCAGGCGGCGGAGAAGATCGCGGCGGGGCGCGGCGATATCTTTCTCGTGGGCGGCACGGAGAGCATGTCGCGGTATCCGCTGCTCTACAACGAACGCGCGACGCGCAAATATGGCGCGCTCGCGAAAGCGAAGACGGCGGCGCAGAAGCTGGGCGCGCTCCTGCGCTTCCGGCCAGCGGACTTTGCGCCCAAGGCGGCGCTACAGCTGGGGCTCACAGATCCGGTGTGCGGCTGCAACATGGGGCAGACAGCCGAGACGCTCGCGCGCGACTGGCATATTTCACGGGAGGAGCAGGATCGCTTTGCCCTGCAATCCCACCAGCGCGCCGCCGCCGCCAAGGGGAGGCTCGCGGAAGAAACATGGCCGGTGTATCCACGCGGTGGACACGCGCCCGCCGCCGTGACGGAGGATAATGGTGTGCGCGAGGGCCAGACGATGGAGGCGCTCGCGAAGCTCCGTCCGGTCTTTGAGAAGCACGGCGGCACGGTCACGGCGGGCAACGCCTCGCAGATCACCGATGGCGCCGTGGCCTTGCTCATCGCGAGCGAGGCGGGCCTGCGCCGTCTGGGAATCGCGCCGCTCGGGCGGCTCGTCGAGTACGCTTATGCGGGCTGCGAGCCGGGGCGGATGGGGCTCGGGCCGGTTTATGCGATCGCGCGGGCCGAGGAGCGTAGCGGGTTCGGCCTGAAGGACGCCGACCTGATCGAGATCAATGAGGCTTTTGCGGCGCAGGTGATCGCCTGCCGTGCGGCGGCGGCCTCACCAGAGTTTGCTCGCGAGCATCTCGGGCGCACCGAGGCGCTCGGCGAGATCCCCAACGAGAAACTCAATGTGAATGGCGGGGGCATCGCGCTTGGCCATCCGGTCGGCGCCACGGGCGCGCGGCTGGTGCTTACGGCCTTGAAGGAACTACATCGGCGTCACGCCCGGCGCGCGCTGGTCTCGCTCTGCGTGGGAGGCGGGCAGGGCGGTGCCCTCTGGCTGGAGGCTGCGTCATGAAAACGAAAATCCGCTTCGCTCCCATCCTGGTTCTCGGACCTGCGCGCGAGGGCAGGGAGGGCCGGAAACATTTTTCGCGTGCGCTGCCGCTGCTCGCCCGGCGGGCCACGTTGTTGCACGCGCTTCGCCCGGTCCAACCCCGACTCCCATGAACATTCTTCGCACCACCCAAGCCGACGGCACGTGCGTCCTCACGTTCGACCGCGCCAATTCCTCGGCCAATGTCTTCGACCGCGCTACGCTCGAAGAGCTCGACGCACACCTGGACGCTATCGAACGCGAGCCGGTGCGCGGTGTGATCGTCGTCAGCGCGAAGCCGAAGATCTTCATCGCGGGCGCCGATCTCAATGCCTTCGCCAAGAGCGCCGATGAAGCGGTGCTTGGCGAAATGGTCGACCTTGGGCACCGCATATTCACCCGGCTCGGCCGGCTACCGGCGCCGAGCGTGGCAGCGATCCATGGCACCTGTCTCGGCGGCGGGCTCGAGCTGGCGCTCGCGTGCGACTGGCGGATCGCGTCGCTGGACAAGGCGACGAAGCTTGGCCTCCCGGAGACCCAACTTGGCATCCTGCCGGCGTGGGGCGGCTCGACGCGGCTGCCGAAGCTCATCGGGCTGCCGCAGGCGCTGGGGCTGATCCTCACCGGCAAGCAGGTCGTCGCCGCGCAGGCGAAGAAGCTCGGGCTCGTCGATGAGGTGACACATCACGAATATCTTCTCGCCGAGGCGCAGAAACTTCTCAGCTGCGGCAAGCGCCCGGCGCTCGCCATGCCGCTCGCGAATCGCGCGCCGTTTTCCTACGTCGTCGCGGCCAAGGCCCGGCGCGAGGTGCGTGCCAAGACCCAGGGCCACTATCCGGCGCCGCTGAAGGCGATCGAGGTTTGCACCGCTGCGGCTAATGGTTCGCTCGCCGATGGTTTCGCGCGGGAACGGAAGGCGTTTCTCGAACTCATCCGGACGCCGGAGTGTCGGAATCTGCTCACTATTTTCTTCCTCCAGGAGCGGGCCAAGAAGTTGAGCCTTGGCGTCGCTTCCACTGTGCCCACCGCGTCATCTGCCGCTGCGGCGTCGGGCAAGCTCCGCAAGGTCGCCGTGATTGGCGCGGGCACGATGGGTGCCGGCATTGCGCAGTGGGTGAGCGCGCGGGGCTTTGGCGTGCGGCTGAAGGATGTGAATCCGCATGCGCTGTCGCGCGGGATGCATACGATCGAGAAAGTCTACGCGGAGGCGGTGAAGCGCCGCGCGTTTACGCTGCCGGAAGCGACGGCGGGGCTGGATCGGATCACGCCCATTCATACGGATATTCCGCTGCCGGATGTCGATCTCGTGATCGAGGCGGCGCTGGAAAAACTCGAGGTGAAGCAGGCGGTTCTTCGCGACCTCGAAGCGCGCGTGAGCCCCGCTGCGGTGTTTGCGACCAATACCTCAGCGATCTCGATCGACGCCATCGCCTCCGTGCTGGCGAAGCCCGAGCGCGTGGTGGGGCTACATTTTTTCAATCCGGTGCATCGGATGCAGCTCGTCGAGATCGTGCGCGGGCCGCGCACGTCGCCCGCGACGCTCGATACCGCCCTCCAGTTTACCAAGGCCATCGGCAAGCTGCCGGTCATCGTGCGCGACAGCCCTGGCTTCCTCGTGAACCGGCTGCTGCTGCCGTACATGGTCGAGGCGGTGCGGCTCTTTGCGGAAGGTGTGCCGGTGACGACCATCGACCGCTTGATGAAGAAATTTGGGATGCCGATGGGGCCGCTGCGGCTCGCCGATGAAGTGGGCCTCGATGTGGCGCAGCACGTGGCGAAGGATCTCGAGCATCGGCTGCCGAATGGCGTGCCGATCGGGGACACGCTGGAGAAAATGATCGCGAAGGGCTGGCTCGGGAAAAAGTCCGGGCGCGGCTTCTATGTCTATGAAGGCAAGCGCGAGACGTCCGCTCCCGAGGGTGAGCTGGGCTTCCTGCAGACCGCCATCAAGCGGTCGAGCGACGAGGCGGCGATGCAGGACCGGCTGGTATTGATTACGATCAACGAGGCCGCGCGCGTGCTAGCGGAGGGCGTGGTCGACTCACCGGAGGATGTGGATTTCGGGATGATCATGGGCACGGGCTGGGCGCCGTTCCGCGGCGGGCCGCTGCGCTATGCGGATGCACTTGGGGCGGCGGAGGTCGTTCGCCGCCTCGAAGTGCTTGCGCGCGAGGTCGCGCCTTACTTCCTGCCGTGTCAGCGGTTGAAGGAGATGAGCTGGAACGAGCGGGGCTTCTACACGCCGGTTCCGCCGACCCCTTCTCCTGGCCATGTCGATATGCCGCTCCAGCGGCCCGTGCGCGGGCAGCCCGCGCCATCGTCACATGTGGTTGTCTGAACGTTGCTGAACTCTTCGTCCCCTCGCTCTATGAAAACTCCCCAGGTTCTCGATCCACCTTCCGCCGCGCCGGCTTCGGCCGCGCGCGATGTCGATAGCGAACCCGCTTCTGTGATCGATACGTCGAAGATGAACCAGGCGCAGCGCGAGGCGCTGGAGTTGACCGAGGCCGCGCGCGCCACGACGAATTACCGCAGCTTCGTCGGCGATCTCTTCATGGGGCGCTGCGAGCTCGATCACGTGTACCCGTTTCCTTTGCAGGCGAGCGCCGATGCGGAGGCGGGCAAACCGTTTCTCGCCGAGCTCAACAAGATCCTGAAGCACGAGGTTGATTCGGACCGGATCGATGCGGAGGGCGAGATTCCCGATGCGGTGATCGAGCGGCTTGCGCGGCTCGGGGCCTTTGGGATCAAGATCCCGCGCGAGTATGGCGGGCTGGGGCTCTCGCAGCAGAACTATTGCCGCGCCGCGATGCTGCTCGGCAGTCTCGATGGCAATCTCAGCGCGCTGCTCTCCGCGCACCAATCGATCGGCGTGCCGCAGCCGGTGAAGCTCTTCGGCACGGACGCGCAGAAGAAGAAATATCTGCCGCGGGTGGCGAAGGGCGAGATCTCGGCCTTTGCGCTGACGGAGAATAGCGTGGGCTCCGATCCGGCGAAGATGACGACGCGCGCCGAGCCGGCGCCGGACGGGGACGATTTTATCATCAACGGCGAGAAGCTGTGGTGCACGAATGGCACGCGCGCGGGCGTGATCGTGGTGATGGCGCGCACGCCCGACAAGGTGGATGCGAAGGGGAAGGCCCGCAGCCAGATCACGGCCTTCATCGTCGAGATGGATTCGCCGGGCGTGGAGGTCGTCATGCGCTGCCACTTCATGGGGCTGCGTGCGCTCTATAATGGCGTGATCCGCTTCACGAATGTACGGGTGCCGCGTGAGAATATCCTCGGCGGCGAGGGCCGGGGATTGAAAGTCGCGCTCACCACGCTGAATACGGGGCGGCTCACGATTCCTGCGGGGTGTGCGGGGCTGATGAAACGTTGCCTTGGCTATGCGCGCAACTGGTCGGCGGAGCGCACGCAGTGGGGCTCGGCGATCGGCAAGCATGCGGCGATCGCCGACAAGCTCGCGCGCATCGCGGCGAATGCCTTTGCTACCGAGGCGATGACGATGCTCACGGCGGCGCTCGTGGATCGCGATAAGGCGGACATCCGGCTGGAGGCGGCAATGAGCAAGATGTTTGGCTCCGAGGCGGCATGGCGCGCGGTCGACGAGACGATGCAGATTCGCGGCGGGCGCGGTTACGAAACGGCGCAATCGCTCCGCGCCCGCGGCGAGGATCCGGTGCCGATCGAGCGGATGATGCGCGATGCGCGGATTAATTTAATCTTCGAGGGCTCCTCGGAGATCATGCGGCTCTTCCTGGCGCGCGAGGCGCTGGACCCGCATCTCAAGGTGGCGGGGGGCGCGCTGGATTCGCGGCTGCCGCTGGGGCAGCGGGCGCGCGCGGGGCTCAAGGCTTTTGGGTTTTATGCGCACTGGTATCCGGGGCTGCTGCTGCCGCGGGGCGGAGCGCCTTCGGATATGATCGGGAGCTTTAAGCCCGCTTTGAATTATGTCGCGCAGACGAGCCGCCGGCTCGCGCGGACGCTCTTTCATGCGATGGCGAAGCATGGACCCGCGCTGGAGAAGAAGCAGCTTACGCTCGGGCGGATCGTGGATATCGGGACGGAGCTTTTCGCGATCTCGGCCACGGCGCTCTACGCCGATGCGCTGGTGAAGCGCGGGGATCCGCAGTATCCGCGCGCGGAGCTGGAACAGCTGGTGCAGAGTTTCGTGGCGGATGCGAAGGCGCGGATTGCGGCGAGCTTCGTGGGGCTGGGGCGCAACAACGATAATCGGAATTATAAGTTCGCGCAGACGATTCTGGAGGGGAAGCACACGTATTTGCGGCGGGGGATTGTGGAGTAGGGGAGTAGGAGTAAGGGACCGCTGGCGCGCGTCGGTCCGTGTGCGGATAAGGCGCCAGCGCGCTGGCGGCCTTGGCTGGCGGACCTCCTGAGGTCCCGCCGCTCACGCGGCGGGCGAAATTCAATTCGACGCCGTTACCCACACCTCACACCATCCGCTCGAGGGCGAGCGCGGCGGCGGAGGTGCGGTTTTCCACGCCGAGTTTGGCGAAGGTGCTTTCGAGGTGTTTTTTCACCGTCGTGAGGCCGATGCCGAGGACGGTGGCGATCTCGTCGTTGGTCTTGCCGCGGGCGACCCAGAAGAGCACTTCGGCTTCGCGCGGGGTCAGGCCGAGGGCTTCGAGCTGGGCGGGCGTGGCTTCGGTGCGGGGGAGGCCGCTGCGGGAGCTGCTGGTGGCGGCGAGCTCGGCGCGGCGCAGGCGCGCGCGGATGGCGGTGAGCAGCTCCTGCGGCGAGACGGGCTTGGTGAGATAATCGTCGGCGCCGAGATTCATGCCGGTGCGCACGTCGTCGAGCTCGCTCCAACCGGTGAGAAAAACGAAGGGCAGGTGCGCGGTGCGCGGCTCGTTGCGCAGGGCCTCGAGCACACGGTGGCCGTTCATCTCGGGCATCGTGATATCGCAGAGCACGAGGTCGGGCACGTCGCTCTTGGCGCGGTCCACGCCCTCGCGGCCGTTGCGGGCTTCGATGATTTCGTAGCCGTCGAGCCGCAGCAACTCCGCGTAGTGACTCCGCAGTTTCGCGTCGTCGTCGATTACGAGTATCCGTTTCGCACTCACAGGGGCAGGAGACTGTGAGACGCGGCGGAGATGTAAAGCCGCATGGGCTTTATGGGCCGTTCGGCCACCCCCGACCGGCCCATACCGCTCCGGGGCGATTTGTGGCATTCTGATGCCTCAATCAACCGACTGTATTTGTTATGAAGACGTATCCGATTCCCGCTCTCGTTGCCGCTGTCGCGGCCCTTATTGCTCTGCCTTTCAGCGTCGCTGCTGCCGGCACCTTGTTTCTCACCGCCTGGCTGGGTGTGATCATCCACGCCGACTACACGCTGCGCCGCTGCAAGGTCCGCCTGCCGCGCTGCCGCACGTCGAAGGCGCCTTTCCACGCCTACGCCGTGGCCACGGAGACGCACCGCCTCGCGGCCTGAGCGCCCTGCCTGCCCCAACACACTCAACGCTCAACGCTACCCCACGATGTCTCCTTCCGAAGTCACACTCGTCAAAGATTCCTTCCGCCAGATCGTGCCCATCGCCGATCAGGCGGCCGCACTCTTCTACGCGCGGCTCTTCGAGCTCGATCCCGAGCTGCGTGGCCTCTTTCGCGGCGATATGCGCGAGCAGGGCCGCAAGCTCATGACGATGATCGCCACCGCGGTCGCGTCGCTCGAGAGACTAGAGGCCATCGTGCCCGCCGTGCGCCAGCTCGGCGCCCGCCACGCCGGCTACGGCGTGACCGAAGACCACTACGCCGCCGTCGGCGCGGCGCTGCTCTGGACCCTCGAAAAGGGTTTGGGGCCCGCCTTCACGCCGGCGGTCCGCGAAGCGTGGACCACCACCTACTCGCTCCTCGCAAACACGATGATCGAGGCCCAACGCGGCGCGGTCGTCGCCGCCTGAACTTCCGCCTTCTGCAGTCATGATCAACCGTTCCTCCCTCCGTCCGCTGCGCACGCGCCGTTTCGCGCCTGCGCTTCCCGCCGCCGTTGCGGCCAAAGAAACCCACACCGTCCGCGTCTCGTCGCGGGAATCGCAGCAGCATCCGGCGCGCAAGACACTCTCCGCGCTGGGTGCCGTTTGCCTCGCGTTTGCCGCCTCGTCCGCCAGCTACGGCTCGCCGGCCGACAATGCGCCGGAGATGACCTCCGCCCAGAAGAGCGATGCGGTCATCGTGCGCGGCCGCTATCTGGTCGAGCACGTCGGCCTCTGCGCCGACTGCCATACGCCGCGCAACGAGAAGGGCGAATTCGTCCGTAACCTCTGGCTCAAGGGCGCGCCGCTGGGCATGAAGCCGCTCTTCCCGATGCCGTGGGCGCCCGCGGCCCCGCCGCTCGCCGGCCTGCCGACGATGAACGAGGCCCAGGCGCGGATTTTTCTCACGACGGGCAAGCGCCACGACGGCTCGCGACCGCTGCCGCCGATGCCGGAATATCGCTTTGGCGAAGATGATGCGACGGCAGTCGTGGCGTATCTTAAATCGCTGGCGAAATAAGAGGCGTGAGTAGGCGGCTCATCTGCTCGAGAACGCGGTCAGAGGGGTAGGGCGGTTTATCCTTAAACCGGGGCATCTTCGGGGTGCTTTTCCTTCTGAGCGGCGCGTTAAGGACAATGCGCCCTATCTTTGGCGGTGTAGTAGATGGGGACGGCGCGTTAGGGATGACGCGCCGTTCCTTCCCGCCGCCCGCGTCTTGCGCTGGAGGCGGGGCGTCGTTTTTGTCGCCCGTCGCTTTCCGCGCGACTTTCCAGCCCCATGTCTCCTCGCGACTCCGATTCCTTTCCTGCCGACCAGGCGCCTTTGCGCGCGCATCTCGCGGGCATCCTGGATGTCGCGCTGGATTGCATCGTCACGGTCGATCACGACGGGCGGTTCATCGATTTCAATCCGGCGGCGGAGCGGACGTTTGGCTACAAGCGGATCGAGGTGATCGGGCGCGAGATGACCGATCTCATCGTGCCGCCGGCGCTGCGCGAACGGCACCGGCAGGGCATGGCGCGGCTGCTTTCCGGGGGGGCGCCGCGGATGCTGGGGCAGCGGATCGAGATCTCGGCGATGCGGGCGGATGGCAGAGAATTTCCCGTCGAGCTGGCGATCACGCGCGTGGAGACGGGCGGGGCAAACCCGGTGTATGCGGCGCACATTCGCGATATCACCGAGCGGCAGCGCACCGAGGGCGAGTTGATGGCGCTGCACCAGCGGCTCGAGTCGCTGCTCGCGCAACGCACGGCCGATCTCACCGCCGCGCAACGCGAGCTGAAGGCCTCGCTCGCGGCGCAGCGCGACTCGCAGACGTATTTCGAGAAGAGCTTTCACGCGAGCCCTGCGCTGATGTCGATCGCTAGCGCGACGGACTTCAAGCTGCTCGAGGTCAACCCCGAGTTCGTCCGCTGCTCGGGGTTTGCGCGCGAGGAGATCCTTGGGCGCACCACGCTGGAGCTTGGTTTGTGGGTGCACATGGAGCAGCGCGATGAGTTCATCCGCTGCATCCGGCGCGACGGCATGGTGCGGGACTTCGAGGCGGACTTCCGGAGCAAGCAGGGGCTCATCCAATCCTTCCTGCTCAATGCCGATCGCATCGAACTCGGCGGGCAGCCGTGCATGCTCACGGTGGGCATCGACATCTCCGAGCGGCGCCGGCGCAACCTGATCCAGGCGGCGACCTACGAGGTGTCGCAGGCGGTGCTGGGCGGCGACGATCTGCCTACGCTGCTGGGACGCGTGCACCGGATCATTGCGGGGCTGATGTCGGCGCGGAATCTCTACGTGGCGCTGCTGAGCGCGGACCGATCGGTCGTCACCTTTCCCTACTTTGTCGACGAGACGATGGACCCGCCGATGCCGCGCGCGCCGCGGAATGGCATCACGGAATTCGTGATCGATACGGGTGAGCCGATCCTCGCCACCGATGGCGAGGTCGTGGAGACACTGCGCCGCCGGGGCGATTATGTGCCGAGCGGGCATCCCTGCGCGCAGTGGATGGGGGCGCCGTTGAAATTCGAGGACCGCACCATCGGCGTGATCGCGCTGCAGGATTATCGAAATCCGCGCGCGTACACCGAGGAGGACAAGCGGCTCCTGATGTTTGTCGCGGACCAGACGGCGGCGGTGATTCACCGGCAGCAGGCGGAAATGGCGCAGCGCGAGGCGCGGGCGTATTTCGAGACGAGCTTCCACACCAGCCCCGCGCTCATGGTGATCTCGCGGCTCTCGGACCGGCACATCACCGAGGCGAACGGCGCGTTTCTCCGCGCGTGCGGCTACTCGCGCGAGGAAGTGATCGGGCGCACGGCCGACGACCTGGGGCTGTGGACGCGGCCGGAACAGCGTGAGGAGTTTTTCCGCCGGCTGCGCGAGCATGGCGCGATTCGCGATCTCGAGTGCGATTTCAGTTCGAAGACCGGCGGGGTCACGCACTTCATCATCCACGCGGACGTGATCGAGCTGGGGGGGGCGCCTTCGCTGCTGTGCGTGGGCATCGATATCACCGACCGCCGTCGCCGCGAGAAAGTTCAGGCCGCCACGTATGCGATCTCACAGGCCGTGCTCGCGGGGGGGGACCTGCCGTCGTTGTTCGCGGAGCTGCATCGCATCGTTTCCACGCTGATTTCGGCGAAGAATTTCTACGTCGCTGTGTTGAGCGCCGACCGCACGCAGGTTTCGTTTCCCTACTTCGTGGACGAAAACGCGAGCACGCCCTCGACGCGGCGGCCCGGCTTCGGCCTCACCGAGTACGTGCTCGATAGCGGCAAGCCGCTGCGCACCGGCGCGGGGCACCAGATCGTGCTTCAGCGGGGCGACATCCTTTACAAGCCCACGGGCAAGCCCTCCGCGCTGTGGCTCGGCGCGCCGCTGATGATCGAGGGCCGCGCGATCGGCGTGCTGACGGTGCAGGATTATCACAACCCCGAGGCGTACACGGACGCCGACCTGCAGCTCCTGATGTTCGTCGCCGACCAGGCGGCGGTGGCGGTTTATCGCCGGCAGATCGAGGCGGCGCAGCGGGAATCGCGGGCGTTTTTCGAGACGAGCTTTCACTCCAGCCCGGCGCTCATGTCGATCAACCGGTTCGAGGACCGGCGGTTGATTGAGGTGAATCCCGCCTTCCTCCGCAGTTCGGGCTACGAGCGCGAGCAGGTGATCGGCCGGACGGCGCAGGAGCTGGGGCTGTGGGTACACGAGAGCCAGCGATTGGATTTTCTCGAGCGCATCGGTCGCGATGGCTTCGTGCGCGATCTGCAGGCCGATTTCCGCGCGAAAAATGGGCGGGTCGACACGCTGCTGATCAATGCCGATGTGCTCGATCTCCGCGGCGAGCGCTGCGTGCTCACGGTGGCGATCGATGTCACGGAGCGCCGCCGGCGCGAGCAGGTGCAGTCGGCGACCTTCCAGATCTCGCGCGCAGTGATGGCGGACGGCGACCTCGAGACGCTGTTTGCCGAAGTGCACGACATCGTGGGCGGCTTGATGTCGGCGAAGAATTTTTACGTCGCACTCCTTAGCGCCGACGGCTTCGAGCTGTCGTTTCCGTATTTCGTCGACGAAAAGGTGCAGTCACCGCCCTCACGCGCGATGGGCAATGGCTTCACCGAGCATGTGCTGCGCACGGCGAAGCCGCATCTGTTCGATGCGGCGGGGTTGCACGAGGCGTTGAGCGGTCATGGCCCTTATCAGCCGCTGGAGTTTCCCGCGGCGCAGCGGCTGGGCGCGCCGCTCATCGTGAATGGGCGCGCGCTCGGCGTGATCGCGCTGCAGGATTATTCGAATCCGCGGGCCTACGACGCGGAGGACCTGCGGCTGCTCAACTTCGTCGCGGAACAGACGGCGGTGGCGGTGCAGCGACGGCAGGCGGAGGAGGCGCTGGCGCGGGCGGAGAAACGGTACCGCGGCATCTTCGAAAACGCCGTGGAAGGTCTCTACGTCAGCACGCCCGACGGGCTTTTCATCAGCGCGAATCCCGCGCTCGCGCGGATCTTCGGCTACGACTCGGTCGCGAGCCTGCTCACCGACGTCAACGATATCGGGCGCCAGGTCTATGTGCGGGCCGAGCGTCGCGAGGAATTTTTCAAGCTCGTGCAGACGAATGACCAGGTGAACGACTTCGAGTCCGAGGTCTTTCGCCGCGATGGCTCGACGTTCTGGGTGTCGGAATCGGTGCGCGTTTTCCGCAATGCGCAGGGCACCATCGACCACTTCGAGGGTGTCGCGCTCGATATCACGGCACGTCGCGAGGCCGCGCGCGCGCTCGAGGTCGCCAAGGAGGCGGCCGATACCGCGAGCCGCGCGAAGAGCTACTTCCTCGCGAGCGTGAGCCATGAGCTGCGCACGCCGCTGAACGGCATCCTCGGCTACACGCAGATCCTGCGGCGCGATGCGACGCTGGGCGAAAAGCAGCGCGAGGGCGTGCGTGTGATCCACGAATCGGCCGATCATCTGCTCGCGTTGATCAACGACGTGCTCGACCTCTCCAAGATCGAGGCGGGCCGGATCGAGCTGCACCCGGCGGATATCGAGCTGCCGGAGTTTGCGCTGGGGGTGGAGCGGGTCTTCACACCGCGCGCGAGGGAGAAGAGCATCCTCTTCGAGACGGCGGTGGCGGACGACCTGCCGCGGTGGATTCGCGGCGATGAGCAGCGGCTGCGGCAGATCGTGTTCAACCTCGTTTCCAACGCGGTGAAGTTTACGAAGGCCGGCGGCGTGGTCTTCTCGGTGCAGCGGATCGAGCATGCCTCGCGCGGCACGTCGGCGATGGTGCGGCTGGAGACGATTCGCTTCTCGGTCAGCGATACGGGCCCGGGCATCGGGCCGGAAGATCAGGCGAAACTGTTCCAGCCTTTCACTCAAGTGGGGAACAAGGCCAGCGCGGCGGCGACGGGCACGGGCCTCGGGCTTGCGATCAGCCGCAGCCTCGTCGAGCGCATGGGCGGAAAGCTCCATGTCGAGAGCACGCTCGGCTGGGGCAGCCGGTTCTGGTTCGATGTGACCCTGCCGGTCGTCACGGAGATGCAGCCGATGGCGCTTGCCACCACGCGGCGGATCGTCGGCTACGTGGGTGACCGCCGACGGATTTTGATCGTGGACGACATCGCGGCGAATCGCGCGGTGATGCTCGATATGCTCGCGCCGCTGGGCTTCGAGATCGGCGAGGCGGCCGATGGCGAGGCGGCGGTGCGCGAGGCGGAGAGTTTCAAGCCCGACCTCGTCCTCATGGATTTGCGGCTGCCGGGCGCGGTCGATGGGCTCGAGGCCACGCGTCGCATCCGGCGGATGCCGCGCGCGGTGGCGATCCGGATCGTGGCGGTCTCGGCGAGCGCATACGACATGGATCGCAGCGAGTGCCTCATGGCGGGCTGCGATGAGTTTCTCGCGAAGCCTTTCCGCGAGGAGGATTTGTGGGCGACGATCGGGCGAGCGCTGAACCTCACTTGGAACTACGCGGAGGCGGAGGAGACGCGCACGCCTTTTGCGCTGCCGATGTATGCGCCGCCGGTGGTGGAGGCCACGGCGATCTACGAACTGGCGGCCAAGGGTGATGTCGTCGCGATCCGCAATCGAGCGCAGGCGCTCATCGCGCTCGATCCGAAGTACACGCCGTTTGCGCAAAACGTTCTCGATCTCGCTGCGCGGTTCAAGATGAAGGCCATCCGGCAATTCGTCGCGCGGTACACGCAGTAGAGGACACCGCGCTGCATGCACTCGATGGTTTCGTTTTTTACGCAGTTTCTCGTTTTGGGCTTTGGCTTTGTCGTTGTGGGTGAGGCGGGGCTTGGGCTGGCGGGCCGGAGTTCTGAGCGCGGGCTGAAGCTCCGCGCTACGGGTGAGGTACTCTAATTTTTTTCCAATGTCTGAAACTATTCTCATCGTCGACGATACCCCGGCCAATCTTGGCGTGCTCGTTGAAACCCTCGGCGCCGCCGGCTACCAGCTCATGGTCGCCGAGGATGGCGAGGAAGCGCTCGCGCAGACCGAGCAAACGCAGCCGGATCTCATCCTCCTCGATGTGATGATGCCGGGCATCGATGGCTTCGAGACGTGCCGGCGGCTGAAAGCCCGCGCCTCGACGCGCGATGTGCCCGTGCTCTTCATGACCGCGCTGAACGAGACGGCGGACAAGGTGAAGGCGTTTGTCGCGGGCGGCGTGGACTACATCACCAAGCCGATCGAGCATGAGGAGGCGATCGCGCGCGTGCGGACGCATTTGTCGCTGCGCCGGTTGCGGCTCGAGTTGCAGGAGCAGCTCGCGCTGAAGGAGCGCTTCATGCGCATCGCGGGCCACGATCTGCGCAATCCACTTTGCCTCATCCTGATGGCCGGCGAACTCGCGCGGCGGCAGCCAGGCATCCCCGCCGAAGCCGCGAAGTACGTGGACAACATCACCGCCTCGGCGACGCAGATGCGGCGGATCATCGACACGTTTCTCGAGATTCGCGCGCCGTCCGCGCGCGGCCCCAATTCGGGCGCGAGCGGCCGCGTGGACCTCAATCTCCTCGCGGATGCCGTGGTGCGCCAGCATGCGCCCGCGGCCGAGCGCAAGCGCATCGCGATGCACACGCAGCTCTCGCCCGACATGCCGCTCGCACAGTGCGATTCCGCGCTGGCGTACCAAGCGTTTGCGAATTTCACGAGCAACGCGCTGAAGTTCACGCCGCCCGGCGGGCGCATCACGCTCTTCACGCGCATCCTGCCGGGCTGCGTGCGCGTGGAAGTGCGCGACTCAGGTCCCGGCGTGCCCCAGCACGAGCGCAGTCAGTTGTACTGCGAGCACGTGAAACTCTCGCCGCGACCGACCGATGGAGAGGAGAGCAACGGCCTCGGGCTCGCGATCGTGAAGCATCTCGTCGAGGCGCAGGCGGGCAAAGTTGGCGCCGATTTTCCGGCCGAGGGCGGCAGTATTTTTTGGTTCGAATTGCCCGCTCGCTGAATGGAATCGCGAGGCAAGACTCCAAACTCTTCTGACTAAGATCGGTAAATAACTGATTTTCAGCGCAATACAATTCTCTATCTTGCTGCCAAACAATCCTCCCCGCCCGAATCTCCTTGCTAATGGCGTCCGTGGGTGCAGGGTAGCAGCCACTTCGTTAGAGAAAGCGTTAGATGACAGTTTCTGGTGAGTCGTTGGCTGAGCGTTTGGCTTAAGTGATGATTTCGAAACCCAATA
>JAZKEV010000468.1:0-339 GCA_040386765.1 Verrucomicrobiota bacterium
CTTTGAGCGGAAGCGCTACTGGATCGAACCCGCGCCGGGCACGACCAGTGGGGCGACGGCGCTGGCAGCTCCCGCGGTAGGTGCGGCGATGGCTGCGAGAGCGGTGTCGGAGATGGAGGCTGCGGGGGAGGGCGCTGCTTCGGGCGTGAAGGCTAAGGCGGAGGCCGTAGGTACGGTTGCGACGCTGCGGCAGATCTTCCAAAACTTGTCCGGCATCGACCTGGCGGCGGCGACGGAGGAGGAGACGTTTTATCAGTTCGGTTTCGACTCGCTGTTTCTCACGCAGGCGAGCCGTGCGGTGTCGCGGCAGTTTGGCGTTGAGGTCACGTTCCGGCAGTT
>JAZKEV010000468.1:349-2832 GCA_040386765.1 Verrucomicrobiota bacterium
GAAGATCTCATGACGTTCGGGAAGCTGGCGAGCTATCTTGACGGCAAGACAAAGGCAGTCGCTCCGGCGGCGCCGGCAAAGGACGAGGCGCGCACGATGACGCCGCCGAGCGAGAAGACGCTGCCGTTGAGCGAGGCGCAGCGTGAGATGTGGTTTGCGAGCCAGATGAGCGAAGGCGCGTCGCTGGCCTACAACGAGTCGATGACGCTGAAGCTATCCGGCAAGCTCGACCTCGAGGCGTTGCGGCGGGCGTTGCGCGCCCTGGTGGCCCGGCACGAGGCGCTGCGGACGCGGATCGGCGCCACGGGCGAGACCCAGCGGATTCTGGCGAGCGACGAAGTGACTCTTCAGATTGAGAGTAGCCAAAGCGGCGAGTCCGCCGAGGCGTGGCTGGAGCGGCACTTGCGCCAGCCTTTCACGCTGGCGGAGGGCGCGCTGTTTCGGCCCGTGCTGCTGCAGGTGAGCGGGGAAGAGAGCCTTTTTGCGCTGATCGTGCATCACTCGATCTGCGACGGCTGGTCGCTGGGCCTGATGGCGCGTGAGCTGGGCGAACTCTATGCGGCGGAGACGACGGGCAAGCCGGCGCAGCTGGCGGCGGCCCCGTCGCTTAGTGCGTACTTGGAGAAGCAGGCGGCTTCCCGTGATGCGAAGGAGCAGACCGCGGCACGCGAGTATTGGAAGAAGGAGTTTACGGACGGCGCGCCGTTGCTCGATCTCCCGACCGACCGCCCGCGGAAGAATGAGCGCGATTACGCCGGGGCGCTGGCGATCCGCACGCTGCCGGCGCAGACGGTGGCGGACCTCAAGGCGCTTTGCGCCAAGTACGAGTACACCACTTTCACGGCGCTGCTTGCGGCCTACAGCCTGCTCGTGCACCGGCTCAGCGGGCAGGACGATATCGTGATCGGCGTGCCCTCCGCGGCGCAGGTGCTGGGCGGTGAGAGCGCGCTGGTGGGGCACTTTGCCAACCTGCTTGCGATTCGCAGCAACGTGGCGGAGAATCCCGCGTTCCAGGACTACCTCGCGCAGATCGGCCGCAAGCTCACCGATGCGGTCGAGCATTGCAGCCTGCCGTTTGGCGAGCTGCTGCGGCACCTGAACCTGCCGCGCGATCCGAGCCGTGCGCCGCTGGCGCCGGTGGTCTTCAATACGACGGGCCGCCACCCCAAGCTGCCGTTTGGCAACCTGCAGGCGGAGGCGCAGCCGGCGCCCAAGACGCACGTCAATTTCGACCTGAATCTCAACTTCGGGGTCTCGGGCGACATCGTGATGCTCGGTTGCTACTACAGCACGGAGCTCTTCGACCGTGCGACGGTGGAGCGCTGGCTCGATCACCTGCAGACGCTGCTCCGCGGTATCGCGGCGGCGCCGGCGACACGGGTGGGCGAACTGCCGCTGCTCACCGAGGGCGAGCGCCAGCAGATCCTCGTCGAGTGGAATAACACGCGGATGGAGTATGCCCGCGACGCAAATATCCCCGAGCTCTTTGAGGCGCAGGTGAAGCGGACCCCGGAGGCGATCGCTGTGGTCGGCGAGCGTGAGCGGGTCAGTTACGCTGAGCTTGATCGGCGGGCGGAGCGAATCGCGGCACGACTCCTCGCGGCGGGCGTGAAGCCCGATGACAAGGTGGGGCTCTTCCTTGGTCGCTCGCCGCAGCTGCTTGCCGGCATCCTCGGCGTGCTGAAGGCGGGCGCGGGCTACGTGCCGCTCGATCCCAATTATCCGACGGATCGCCTCGCCTACATCGTCGAAGATACGAAGATGCAGGTGCTCGTGACCGAGCGGGCCTTCGCGGCGGGGCGGCCTGCGGGCGAGATGAACGTGATCGTGATCGATGACGGCTCACCTGAGCCCGCGGCGAAAGCGATTGCGCCCCGCGCGCGGCCGACGGCGGAGAGTCTCGCGTACATCATCTATACCTCTGGTTCCACGGGGAAGCCGAAGGGCGTGCAGATCACGCACCGCTGCGTGACGGCGCTCGCGGCGTGGGCGCAGCAGCTCTACACGAAGGCCGAGCTGGGCGGCGTGTTCTTCGCGACGTCGGCGTCGTTCGATATCTCGATCTTCGAAATCTTCTGCCCGCTATGCCTTGGCGGAAAGCTGATCGTGGCGGAAAATATCCTCCAACTTGGCACGCACCCGGCGAGGAATGAAGTGAGCTTCCTCAGCGGCGTGCCCTCGGCGATGGCGGAGGTGGTGCGCACGAAGATCATTCCGGAGTCGGTGACTACGGTCGCGCTCGCGGGCCGATGGTCCATGGGGTGAGCTTCGGGCACTACATGGGAGTCTGCCTGCTCGCGGCTTGGCTTTGGATCTATAGGCTGAACATCGCGGGTCGGCTCGCGATGATCCTCGTGGTCCCGCCCTGCATCGTGATCGTCGCCCGCGGATGGTGGGTGAGCACGAAGACCGGGTGGTGGAACGGCGGGTCGTCGCCCCACCAGCCCGTCCACCGCTCGTCGGGCCACTCGCCGCGGATCGGC
>JAZKEV010000468.1:2842-7610 GCA_040386765.1 Verrucomicrobiota bacterium
TACGGTCGCGCTCGCGGGCGAGCTGTTTCCGCAGCCGCTGGTCGACGCGCTGTACGCGCTGCCGCATATGCGGCGCGTGTTCGAACTCTACGGCCCGACGGAGACGACGGTCTACTCGACGGGCAGCCTGCGCAAGGCGGGCGGCAAGCCGTCGCTGGGTTATCCGTTCCCCAACGAGCGCGTCTACGTGCTCGATCGCCGGTTGCAGCCGGTGCCCGTCGGCGTGCCCGGCGAGCTCTACATTGGCGGCGACAAGCTGGCGCGCGGTTATCTGAACCGGCCGGAGCTGACGGCGGAGAAGTTTTTGATGGCGCCCTTCATGCCCGACGAGCGGATCTACAAGACGGGCGATGCCGTGCGTTTCCTCGCGGATGGCTCGCTGGAGTTTATTGGCCGGCTCGATCATCAGGTGAAGATCCGCGGCTTCCGCGTAGAGTTGGGCGAAGTGGAGACGGCTCTCGCCGCGCACCCATCCGTCGCCGAGAGCGTGGTCATCACGCGGCCCGATTCCAACGGCAACAACCGCCTGCTCGCCTACGTGGTGCTGGCGGTCGGCGCGAGCGCGGAGGCACGTGCCCTCCGCGAGCATCTCGCGAAGGACCTCCCTGACTATATGGTGCCCTCGGCCGTCACGGTCTTGGACAAGTTTCCGCTTACCGCCAACGGCAAGCTCGACCGCCGCGCGCTCCCTGAGCCGGACTTCGGCGCGGTCGAGGCGGCGACGGAGGCTCCGCGCACGCTCACCGAGGAGCTGCTGGTCGACATGTGGCGCGATGTGCTGCAGCTGCCGAAACTCGGGATCAACGACAACTTCTTCGAGCTCGGCGGCCATTCGCTCCTCGCGACGCAGGTGATGACGCGGGTGCGCGAAGGACTGGGCGCCGAGATCTCGATGGCGCAATTCTTCTCGGCTCCGACGATCGCCGCGCTCGCGGAGATCGTGGAACGGGTGATGATCGAGGAAATCAAAGCGAACGAAGGCTCGGAAAACAACGCCGGCGAAGCGCTGGCGAAAGCCTGACCATGGTCGTCAAAGACGAAAAACCGCCTTCGCGCGCTGACCTCTCAAACGCCCAGCGTGCACTGCTGGACGAGCGCCTCCGCCGTGCCCGGCAGAATGGCGCCAAGGGCGGCGAGGCCAAACCCTCCATTCCGCGCCGGAGCCCCGAGGCGACCGACCTGCCGCTGTCGTTTGCGCAGGAGCGGCTCTGGTTCCTCGATCAGCTCGAGCCCGGCACTCCGGTTTATAATCTCTGCCAGGCGGTGCGGATGCGCGGTACGCTCGACCTCGGCGCGCTGGAGAAGGCGCTCAACGAGATCGTGCGCCGCCACGAGATCCTGCGGACCAACTTTATCGCCGCCGATGGCAATCCCGTGCAGGCCATCGCGTCGACGCGCACGCTGACGGTCGATTTCGTCGATGCGAGCGGTGCGCCGGCTGCGACGCGTGAAGAAGAGGTGCTGGGGCGTTTGCGCGAGGAGTCGCGGCGCTCTTTCGACTTCGTCAATGGGCTGCTGTTGCGAGCCCTGGTGGTGCGCGTCACCGCGGACGAGCACGTGCTGATGCTCACGATGCATCACATCATCTCCGATGGCTGGTCGATCGGCGTGCTGTATCGCGAACTGGCGGCCCTGTATGTGGAGTATTGCGGCGGTGTGGCTGCTGCGCTGCCGGAGCTGTCGATACAGTTCGCGGACTATGCGCTCTGGGAGCGCGAGCAGATGCAGGGGCCGGCGCTGGAGAGTTCGCTGGCCTTCTGGAAGAAGCAGCTCGGAACCGGGCTGCCGGTGCTCGACCTGCCGACGGACCGACCGCATCCGGCGACACCGACCTCCCGTGGTGCGCTCGAGACGCTGACGCTGTCACCGGCGTTGAGCAGCGCGTTGAAGACGCTGAGCCAGAAGGAGAATTCCACGCTGTTCATGACGTTGCTGGCGGCGTTCGACGTGCTGCTGTATCGGTGGACGGGGCAGGAGGACATCGTAGTCGGTTCCGTGGTGGCGGGTCGCCGCAAGACGGAGATCGAGAAGCTGATTGGGTTCTTTGTGAATACGGTGGTGCTGCGCGGCGATCTTAGCGGCAGCCCGACCTTTCGCGAAGTTCTGATCCGGGTGCGCGACTCGTCGCTCGCTGCATTTGCGCATCAGGATCTGCCTTTCGAGCGGCTGGTGCAGGAGCTGCGGCCCGACCGGTCGAGCAATCGCAATCCGCTCTTTCAGGTGATGTTCGTGCTGCAGAACGCGCCGATGGCGCCGGCGGAACTGCCCGGCCTCAAGCTCGAGCCGATGGATGTGGATACGGGCACGACGAAGTTCGACCTGATGCTCACGATGCTCGAGAGCCCGCAGGGTTTGCGCGCAGGCTTCGAGTACAATGCCGAGTTGTTCGAAGTCGCGACGATCGCGCGGATGCTCCGGTGCTTCGAGACGCTCCTCGAGAGCATCGTGGCGCAACCGGATGAACGGATCGCGCGCCTGCCGCTGCTCACGGCCGCACAGCGCGATCAGGTGGTGACGGGCTTCAACGACACGCATACGGAGTACCCGCGAGACCGGACCATCGTGGAGCTGTTTGAAGAGCAGGTGGCGCGGGCGCCGCAAGCCGCGGCCCTCGTCTTCAAGGGGAAACAGGTTTCCTATCGCGAGCTGAACGAGCGCGCCGACGCGCTGGCGCTCGAGTTGCGCGCCGCGGGCGTGAAGCCCGATGCGCTCGTGGGCGTCTGCCTCGAGCGCTCGGTGGAGCTGATCGTGGCGCTGGTGGCGATTTTGAAGGCGGGTGGGGCGTATGTCTCGCTGGACCCCGCGTATCCGGGCGAGCGGCTGGCGTTCATGCTCGAGGATATCCAGACGCCGGTGCTGATCACGCGGCGCGAGCTGCAGGGCAGGCTGCCGGCGCATGCCGCTCGAGTGATGCTTTTTGACGAGGTCGGGCGCGTCGTTTCTGGAGCGCCGCAGTCAGCCGATTCGCACGCCAGCGGTGCTCCGGCGCGCCCTACCTCCGATAATCTCGCGTACGTGAGCTACACGTCGGGCTCGACGGGCAAGCCCAAGGGCGTGGCGGTGCCGCATCGCGGCGTGGTGCGGCTCGTCAAGAACACGAACTTCGCGACCTTTGGGGCCGAGGATGTTTTCCTGCAATTTGCGCCAATCGCCTTCGACGCATCGACGCTCGAGATCTGGGGCGCGCTGCTCAACGGCGGCCGGCTGGTGATCGTGCCGCCGGGCATGACCTCGCTTGCGGAACTGGGCGAGACGATCGAGCGGAACGGTGTCACGACTCTCTGGCTGACAGCGGGGCTCTTCCATCAAATGATCGAGGAGCAGGCGACCCGGCTCAAGAACGTGCGCCAACTCCTCGCAGGCGGCGATGTGCTCTCGGTTTCGCACGTCACGCGCGCTCTCGAGCAGCTTCCCCAGACGAAACTGATCAACGGCTACGGACCGACGGAGAACACGACGTTCACGTGCTGCCATCGGGTCTCCGCGCTGCCCCTCGCAGGGCGTTCGGTGCCGATTGGCCGGCCTATCGCCAACACCCAGGTTTACATTCTCGACCGCGAGCAACAGCCGGTGCCGGTGGGCGTGCCAGGCGAACTCTACACGGGCGGCGACGGGCTGGCGCGCGGTTATCTGAACCGCCCCGAGCTGACGGCGGAGAAGTTTGTGCCGGACGTGTTCAGCGCCGACCCGGGCGCGAAGCTTTATCGCACGGGCGATCTCGCGCGCTGGCTGCCGGATGGCAGCGTGGAGTTCCTGGGGCGCATTGACCGGCAGGTGAAGATTCGCGGTTTCCGCGTGGAGCCGGCGGAGGTGGAGATGATTCTCGTCACGCACCCCGCGATCAAGGAGTGCGCCGTGGCGGTGCGCAGCGATGCCGTGGGCGGCAAATATCTCGTCGCTTACCTCGTGGCGAAGCAGGCGCCCGCGCCGACCTCGGATGTGTTGCGGGCATTTCTGGCCGGCAAGGTGCCGGACTATCTGGTGCCGTCGGCCTTTGTCGCGCTGGAAGCGCTGCCGCTCAATGCCAATGGCAAAGTCGACACGGCGGCGCTGCCGGCGACCGATGGCGCGCGTCCCGAGTTGCAGGGCGGCTATATCGCGCCCCGCGATGAGATCGAGGAACGGCTGGCGAAGATCTGGTCCGCGATCCTGGGCGTGAATCCGGTGGGTGTGCAGGACCGGTTCTTCGACCTCGGGGGGCACTCGCTGCTCGCCGTGCGTATGGTCGCCCAGATCGAGAAGCAATTTGGCCGCAGGCTGCCGGTCTCCGCGATCTTCCAGCGCCGCACCATCGCCGAGCTCGCGCCGCTGTTGCGGACGGAGGAGGCGAGCTTCGTCTCGGCGAGTTCGCTGGTGGAGATCCAGGGCAAGGGCGATCGCGCGCCGCTCTACTTCGTCCACGGCGTCGGCGGCGGCATGTTCTGGGGCTACGCGAACATCGCGAAATACCTCGGTGGGGAACGACCGGTCTTCGCCTTCAAGTCCCGCGGTCTCGATGGTCAGCCAGAGTGGCCGACGATCGAGGAGATGGCCACGCACTACCTCGCCGACCTGCGCGCCCAGCAGCCGCACGGGCCGTATCTGATCGCCGGATACTGCTTCGGCGGCGTGGTGGCTTATGAGATGGCGCGCCAGCTCGACGACGCGATCCTGCACCTGCGCACCAACGAACTCGAGATCGGCACCTGGCTGCTGAAGACGGACGGCGCGGTCGCCGACGTGCTCGCGATGGACGCCACGCTCGCCGCGCACGCCGGCCACTGGTTCG
>JAZKEV010000468.1:7620-12388 GCA_040386765.1 Verrucomicrobiota bacterium
GGCGCGCCAGCTCGAGGGCATGGGCGAGAAAGTGAGCCTGCTGGCCCTGATCAACTCGACCCCGCCGAACTCCGACTACGGGCGGGTGACGAGCCGGTTTTCGCCGGCGTGGCAGTACAAATTCTGGCGCAACGTGGGCTACTCGGTCGGATGCTTCCTCTTCCGCTGGAGCCTGAAGGAACGGATGGAATTCATCCGCTGGAAGTTCAGCGCGCTCCTGCGCAAGGCGACCGGTCCGCAGCTCGCCAAGAATCAGGCGGATATCGCGATCAACGACGTCAACGATCTGCCGGCGGCGGACGATTACTCCGACCAGCAGCGGGAGCTTTGGAAGACCCACGTGCGCGCACTCGTGAACTATCACCCGAAACCCTTCGAAGGGCGCCTCACGCTTTTCCGCACCGGGGGGCATCCGCTCTTCTGCTCCTTCGACGAGCAATATGGGTGGGGCAGCCTCGCGCGCGGCGGAGTCGATGTGAACCTGATGCCGGGCGGCCATGGCAATATCCTCGATGAGCCCCATGTGCGCTCGGTGGCGTCGGCCTTTGGCCGGCGGGTCGATGCGGCGGATCGCCCGGCCAAAAAGGAGGGAAGTCTATGAGTATGGAAGCAGACGCGACGCGCGACAAACTGCCGGCTGCGGTCCTGCCACTCAGCGCCGAGGGGGTCGCGGTGTGGCAGGCCGATCTTGACCGGCTGAACGATGACTTGCTGGCGCAGATGCTCGCGCTGCTGGCGAGGGACGAGCTCGATCGCGCGAACCGGTTTTTCTTCGAGGAGGATCGCAACCGCTATGTTTTCGGGCGCGGGATCCTTCGCACCCTGCTGGGGACGTATCTCGCACGTGCGCCGCGCGACCTCGTTTTTGCCTATGGCCCCAAGGGCAAGCCGGCGCTGGCGACGGCGAACGACGAAGCGCCACCGGTGTTTTTCAATGTCGCGCACTCCGAAGAGCGGGCGCTGTTTGCCTTTAGCAAGACAGGCGATGTGGGCGTCGATGTGGAACAGATCCGCGACTTGCCGGACATTGAAGAGGTCGCGGCCTCGGCGTTTTCTCCGTCCGAGTTACAGCTCCTGAAGGATTGTCCGGCCGACCGGAAGCAGGCGGAGTTCTTTCGCGCCTGGGTGCGGCAGGAGGCGATCCTGAAAGCCCTCGGCGCGGGTCTGGGCGACGCACGCGAGGAGCATGGCTTTGCGGTGTATCCGCTGGCGGTGGGCCCGGAATTTGCGGCAGCGCTGGCGGTGAGTCCGCGCGCGGCGCGACCGGAACGTATTTTCGACTGGAACGAGACCCACGACGGGAACCGGACCGGAACCAAACTCAATTTCGCATCCCTATAATATGAACCTTCTTCGTTTCTTCTTCCGCGGTTCGCGGTCGATGATGGTCTGGACGCTCTTCGCTGCGGTTTTAAGCGGAGCGTGCAATGTCGGACTGATGTCCATGGTCACGAAAGTGATCAGCCAAGTGGGCAGCGTCGCCGAGTGGATGCTCTGGGCATTCCTCGGGCTCGCAGCCGGACGGCTCGTCACCAATTTCTGTGCGCAGTGGATGCTGGCGCACTACTCCCAGCAGAACTGCGTGAACCTGCGCCGCGATCTTGTGCGCAAGATCCTTGCCGTTCCGTTGCGGCAGCTCGAAGAGATCGGGGCGCCGCGGCTTATGGTCGCGCTGACCGAGGATGTGCTGACGCTGACGGAAGCAATGCTGATCATCCCGGCCTTTGCGGTGAATCTCGCGATCCTGTTCTGCGGCGCGGTCTATCTCGCCTGGCTTTCGTGGTCGGTGCTGCTGGCGGTGGGCTTCTTCATCCTGCTGGGCGCGGTGGGCTATCGCATCCTGATCCGCGCGGGCTTCAAGCGCCTGTTCCTGGCGCGCGACGAGCAGGACCGGTTGTACAAGCACTTCCGCGAGCTGACCGAGGGCATGAAGGAGCTGAAGCTGCACCGGGAGCGCCGGGAGAACTTCTACTCTGAAAACATCCAGCGCTGCACCGAACGCTACAAGCAGCACGCCATCGGCGCCGAGATGCGCTTCATCATCGCGCACAACTGGCGCGATCTCCTTTTCTTTACGGTCATTGGCGCGATCCTGTTTTTCCTGCCTCGGGTCAGCCAGGTGACGACGCAGGCCATGACGGGCTACGTGGTCGCGATGCTTTACATGATGGGACCGCTTTCGGGCGTGCTCAGCAGTTTCTCGCTCTTCGGCCGCGCCAGCGCGGCGCTGGCCAAGGTCGAGCAGCTCGGCGTCTCGCTGGCCGCCAAGGCGAGCGAGGAGCGGACCGACTCGAAGGGCAAAGAGGTTCCGACCTTCCAGAAGATCGAGCTCGTGGACATCAAGCATACGTACTGGCGCGAGAAGGAAGACGAGAGCTTCACGCTGGGGCCGATCCGCCTGTCGTTCACCCCCGGCGAGATCGTCTATCTCGTCGGCGGCAACGGCAGTGGCAAATCGTCGCTGGCGAAGGTCATCACCGGCCTGTATCCGCCGAAGGCCGGCAGCATCAAGCTCGATGGCCGCGCGATCGACGACACCAATCGCGACGATTACCGGCAGCTGTTCTCCGCGGTGTTTGCCGACTACTATCTCTTCGACAATCTGCTCGGCACGCCGGGTCCCGAGCTCGACAAGCGTGCCCGCGAGTATCTCTCGTTGCTGCATCTCGAGCACAAGGTGAAGATCACGGACGGCGTGCTCTCGACGACCTCGCTCTCCTCGGGCCAACGCAAGCGGCTCGCGCTGCTGAATGCGTATCTCGAAGACCGCCCATTTTACCTCTTCGACGAGTGGGCGTCGGACCAAGACCCGCTCTTCAAGGATATCTTCTACACGCAGCTCCTGCCCGACCTGAAGGCGCGCAACAAGACGGTGCTCGTGATCACTCACGACGACCGCTACTTCAATCTCGCCGACCGGATCATCAAGCTCGACTACGGCCAGGTGCAGACGCACCGCGTGAGCGCGCTGGGATTGGTCGCCGAGGATGCGGACCATGATGGTGCGGGTGGCGCAGGCGGAGGGAGAGTGCCGACGCCGACGACGCGTGATGTGAAGCCGCTGGAGAGGCTGTCACAGACAGGCGTGTGAGCGTAGGTAGGCGGAACGCCCGAGCTGAACTGAGCTGAGTGGAGCAGTGTGATGCGGGGCGTGATGAGTGATTCGTCCCGGCGCTTCCGAGCAGGGCTACGTCTTTCGGTGTAGCCCGCTTGGGAAGAAGCGGGATCGGGAGGTGGGAGGTGTCCTTGTACCAATCGCACCTTGGATTTAGACTTTCCGAAAGTTAACCGGAGTCATTTTAGCCACAGATTGCACGGATGGACACAGATAGAATTCCATCTATGTTATCTGTGGCTAAAGTCCAAAAGCATCAGGCGATTGGTATTACACGGCCGCAGATCGCGAACCTCGACGGTTTTGTAAACGTGGGGTGGGTCGACGAATGTTTGCCCGTCGCCAGAGCGCCCTCATGGGCGGAGCCAGCGGTTTTCTTTTTGCCTTCCTTGGCGCCAGCGCCCAGGAGGAAAGCAGGGAGAGCAGACGACAGGGCGAGGAGCAGGGCGGGCGGAGAGAGGGTGCGCTGGAGCGTCGAGCTGGCAGCGCGAGTAACAAGGGTGTTTCGAAATGGGAGGCGAGACGACCTCGCATCCCGTCGCGGCGTAAGCCGCTCCTGCAACAAGACGGTTAGGTCTAGATGGGCTATTGCTGGCCGGCGGGGATCGGTCGCTGAACCGGGAGGTCGGCGGGGATCATGCGGGCGATGCGACCGGGTTTGCCGATCGCTTCCAAAGCGATATAGATCAGGCCGTCGGGCCCCGTCTTGATATCGCGCACCCGGCCGAGGCCCTTGAAGACCTCCTCGGTGTGGACGACGCGATTGCCGTCGATGGCGAAGCGGATGAATTTCTGCGTAGCGAGCGAGCCGGCGAAGAGCTGGTTTTTCCAGCGGGGGAATTTATCGCCGGTGTAAAACTCGAGCTGGCTCGCGGCGATGGAGGGCGTCCAGTTCACCACGGGAGATTCCATGCCGGGCGCTTCCTTTTTGTCCGAGACGGGCGTGCCGTTGTAATTCATGCCGTGCGTGACGAGGGGCCAGCCGTAGTTTTTGCCGCGCTCGATAAAGTTGAGCTCGTCGCCGCCACGGGGGCCGTGCTCCGTCTCCCACAGCGCGCCGTTGCGGGGATCGCGGGCGAGGCCCTGGGGATTGCGCACGCCGAGAGCCCAGACTGAGCCGACGGCGCCGGCTTGGGAGACAAAGGGATTGTCGGGTGGGACGCGGCCATCGTGGAACACGCGGTGGATCTTGCCGTTGGCAAAGGCGGGATCCTGCGCTTGCTGAGCGATGTTCTCTTCCATGCCGCGCACGCCGACCCCGAAGAAGAGATACTCGCCGGCAAAGACGAGACGGCCGCCGAAGAGGACGTGGCCCTTTTGATACTTTTCGCGCGGGATGGAGAAGATCGTTTCGTGGTCGACCAACTCGTAGTTATGAAGACGTGCGCGGATGATCTTGGTCATCGCGGTATCGTCGACGCCGGGGTCGCTGAAGGTGAAATAGAGCCAGCCGTTTTGAGCGAAATCGGGATGGGCCACCACCGACATGAGCCCTCCTTCCTTGGTCACGACGACGGGCGGCAGGCCGCCGATCTGCTCGGGGCGCACGGCGCCGTTTTCGATGATGCGGAGGCGGCCGACGCGCTCCGTGACGAGCAGGCGGCCGTCGGGCAGGAAGGTCATCGACCACGGCACATCCAAGCCCTCCCCGAC
>JAZKEV010000469.1:0-21023 GCA_040386765.1 Verrucomicrobiota bacterium
TGATCGGCAGCGCGGTGAGCGAGCCCTTGCCATCGAGGCGGGCGGAACGCTCGAGGAGGCGCGAGTGCAGATAGAATACGTCACCGGGATACGCTTCGCGGCCGGAGGGGCGCTTCAGGATCAGCGAGATCTGGCGGTAGGCGACGGCGTGCTTCGAAAGATCGTCGTAAACGATCAGCGCATCCATGCCGTTTTCCATGAACCACTCGCCGATCGCGGCGCCAGAGAAGGGCGCGAGGTATTGGTTGGCGGGGTTGTCGGCGGCGGGAGCGCAGACGAGGATGGTATACTCCAGCGCACCGGCGGCCTCGAGGGCGGCGATGGTGCGGACGATATTCGAATTCTTCTGACCAACCGCGACGTAGATCGAATAGACCGGACGGAACTTCGGATCGCCGCTGGCGATACCGACCTTGTTCATCTTCGCGTTGTTGATGATCGTATCGATCGCGATGGTCGTCTTGCCAGTGCCACGGTCGCCGATGATCAGCTCGCGCTGGCCACGGCCGATCGGGATCATGGAATCGATTGCCATGATGCCGGTGAAGAGCGGCTGCGAAACCGACTTGCGGACGATGATGCCGGGGGCGATCTTTTCGACGGGATAGGTTTCCTTCGAGGCAATCGGACCCTTGCCGTCAACGGGATTGCCTAGGGCATCGACCGCGCGGCCGAGGAGGCCTTTGCCAACGGGCACGGAGAGGAGCTTGCCAGTGGTGCGGACTTCGTCGCCTTCCTTCAGCAGCGAGATGTCGCCGAGCACGACGCAGCCGACTTCGTCTTCTTCGAGATTGAGCGCGATGCCGATCGCGCCGCCGGGGAACTGCACCATCTCATTATACATGACCTCCGAGAGGCCATCGATCCTGGCGACACCGTCGGCGACGGCGCGGATCGTGCCGGTGTTTTTCTTGACCGCCTTGGTCGAGAGCTTGGCGATCTGTTGTTCGATTTGTTCGAGGACGGTGCTCATCGGGAGAGAGGGATTACTGGGAGGGGACGGGCGTATTTAAAAATTGGATACTATCAGGCGGCCGCATCGCGAAGCGCGGCCAGCTGGCCGGCGACGGAGGACTCGTAGACATCGTCGCCGACGCGGACGCGGAGGCCGGCGAGGAGCGCATCGTTGCGCTTCGCGACCCACGTGATGGGGCGGCCGTACTTCTTGGAGAGAGCGGCGCTGACGGCATCCAGCGAGGCGGGCTGCGCAGTGCCGGCATGCTCGACGACGGCCTGGCCGCGGGCGACCTCTCCGGCGATGAGCCGCTGGTAGGCCTTGAGCACCTTGGTGGTGTTGGCCGGGCGGTGCTTCTCTATATAGGCAAGCACCCCGGCGACGCGATCGGCGGACAGCGCGCCGTTATCGAAGCTCAGTTTATAAAACTGACGGGCGAGTTGCTGAACTTGTTTTTTGCCGGAGGCCATCGGTCGGGTGCGGTGAGCTTATAAAGCGTCAGACGTTGGTGAGCTCGCGGGCCGCAGCATCATTATAGGCCGCGCGGTCGGCGTCGGTGAGCTTCTTGGCGAGAACGCGCTCGGTGGTCGTGACCACGAGGCGGGCGATCTCGGCGCGGGCTTCGGCGAGCATCTTCTTGCGATCGAGCTCGATCGCCTGCTGCGCCTTGCTCTGGACTTCGTTGGCCTTGGTGGTGGCCTCGAGAATCTGCTTATCGAGAAATTCCTTCGAGGTCTTGCGCGCTTCTTCGATGAGACGCGTGGCCTCCGTGTTGGCCTTCTTCACGATGACGGCGCTCTCCGCCTGGGCGGCGGCCAGCTTGGCCTGCATCTCTTCGGCATGCTTGATACCGGATTCGATCTTGCGATTGCGCTCCTCCATCGTCGCCGTGATCGGCTTGATGATCCGGTAGAGGACGAAGAGGACGATCAGGAAGCTGCCGATCTGCCACGCCACATACTTAGTCTCCACACCAAAGGTCTGGAACATGTTGGGCTCGGCGGTCGTTGCAGCGGCGGCGAGAAGGGCGGGCAGCGTCATGGCAGGAAAAGGGGGAAATGGCAGCACGACGGCGTCGTCATGCTGCCGGAGACAAAACGATTACTTAGCGAGGAAGAGGGCGAGAATGCCGAGACCTTCGGCGAGCGCCATACCGATGATGGCCTGAACGAGGACCTTGCCGGACGCGCCGGGATTGCGGCCGACCGCTTCAGCGGCCTTGAAGCCGATGAGGCCTACGCCGAGGGCGGCGCCGAGGAGTCCGAAGGCGCTCGTGATATTACCGGTGACGCCAGCGGGAGCCGCGGCGGCTTGGGCGATGATTTCGTACATTGTGGTGGGAGGTTTCTGTCGGTTGTTGTTTTTCCGTCGTGCGCACTCTGGGCACGCTCCCGACGGGAGAGTTTATATTAGTGATGCGCGGCTTCTGCCGGCTTGCCGTGCTTGTCATCACCATGGTCATGGTCGTCATGCGCGTGGTCGCCGCCCTCGTGGTTGACGAGCAACCCTATATATACCGACGTGAGCAGCGTGAATACGAGCGCCTGAATCACACCGACCAGCAGCTCCATGAAATAGAAGATGGGGAAGAAGCCCGTACCGTGGAGAAGATTCTCGCCGCCGAAGACGTTGCCGAAAAGACGAACCGAAAGCGTGAAGGGACGAATCACGATCGAGAAGACTTCGATCAAACCGACGACAAGGAACACCAACGAGAGAACCGGGTAGAGCCAGCCGGGCGTCTCGGACTTCTCGGCCTTGTTACCGAAGAGATCCTTGGCGATCAACGCCGGGCCTGCGTATTTCAGGACGATGATCAACCAGCCGCCAAAAGAAATGAGCGCGAGGGCGATGGCACCGTTGAAATCCGCATTGAACGGCCGGATCAAGGGACGCTCCATGTGGAAGTGCCCATCATGCATCGTGCCCCAGCCGATGGTGCCGACTCCGGGAAGCAAGCCCATCCAGTTGTGGAAAAGGATGAAGATGAAAAATGTGACCAGCAGCGGAAAGATCGCAGGAAACGCCTTCTTGCCGATGATCGGCTCGAAAATATCCCGCAGACCTTCGAGCAGGGCTTCAAAGATCGACTGACCCTTCGAGGGAATGATCGAGGGCTTGCCGACCAGCCAGGCGATCAACACCAGCAGCAGCAGCGAAACAGCCCAGCCGGTAAGCATGCTATTCGTAACGCCCGGGAAGACTTCGAGCGCCTTGGGCGCGACGCCTTCCGCGGCAAGCGGCGAGAGGCCGAAGACGAAGGCGATGAGAAGAGTGGCGAGTTTAGTGACCCGTGACATGCGCGCGCTATGTGTAGTCGGACAAAAGGGAACGGAGAGCAAAGGCCACCGCACCGCCCAACGTCAACGTCTGAAATGCCCTCTCTACCTCGTGCGAACGACAATTAGCCGCGGCACGTTTTCTCGCCCCGCCGCGCTAATGATACCCTGGGAACGGGGTATTTGAAGGGGAACACGGCTTCCGAACGCCCCTGCCCTACTCTCCCGACCCTCTCTTATTATCTACCGCTCTCCGGGTAGCCACGAACGAGTCGTGGCTCTCCGCCCGGCTCTGGAACACCGTCTCGAACTCGAAAGGCCAGGGCGCATCGAGGAGCTGCCAGTGCGGCGACTCGCGCACGACTGCCTGCGCCTCGGCAAAATACGGGTGATAGTCGGTCCGGAAGTAGAGCCGGCATTCCGGCGTGGCCCTCGCAGCCACCTCCGCGAGGAATTCGGTCTGCAGGATGCGGTGTTTATGATGCCGCGCCTTGGGCCAGGGGTCCGGAAACAGGATAAAGACCTCGGTAATGCGAGCCTCAGGCGGCAAAGCCTCCAGAAACAGCCGCGCCTCCGTCCGGATGAAGTGGAGATGGCCGAGCTTGGCGCGATCGCGCTTCTTGACGGCCCGGGCGATGCGGTCGCTCGCGATATCCACGCCGATACAGATCTTGTCGGGGTGAGCCGCCGCGTAGGCATTGAGAAAATGCCCGTGCCCGCAACCCACCTCCCAGAGGAACCGGGCCTCTCCGACGGGAAACGCTCCCGCCAGCTGGCGGCGGATCTCGCCCCGACGCTCGTCAAGCGCCGCCACGCGGGCTGCCGGAATGGAAGATTGGACCGGTTGATCCTCGGGCTCAGGTTTATCCACGACCATTCACCCCCACTGTCGCCGCTCCACTCCCCTGCCCTCCCCGCCCCGCTTCGATCCAAACCAGCAAGACGCTGATATCGGCCGGGTTAACCCCACTGATCCGACTGGCTTGCCCCAGCGTGAGCGGCCGAATTTCGGTCAACTTGAGGGCGCTCTCTTTACGCAATCCTTTCATTGTAATATAGTTAAGCGATATAGGAATCTTAACGTTTTCAATATGAGACAGCTTTTCCACCTGGCGTTCTTCGCGGGCGAGATAACCCTGATACGCAACGCGATAGAGCGCCTCATCGCGCAGCGGTGAAGGCAATTGGAAGAAATCTTCCGGCAATTTGGCCGTATCGCGATTGCGTCGAATCGCCTCCGCGCAGGTGCCCAGCTGGCCCTCTAGGCGCGTCGTTTCCAGCTTCCGGATCCATTGCTTGATACCCTCCCGCTTTTCCTCGATACGAGCGAGCCGGGTAGACGAAACGAGGCCATGCTCCCGTGCGTGATGGGCCAGCCGTAGTTCGGCGCTGCCATGATTAAAAAGCAGCCGATGCTCCGCCCGGCTGGTGAACATCCGGTACGGCTCATTGGTGCCTTTGGTCACCAGATCGTCGATCAGCACACCAATATAGGCCTCTTGGCGCTTGATAATCATCGGGGGCCGATTGCGGACCTTTTCGACGGCATTGACCCCGGCGACGAGCCCCTGCGCGGCGGCCTCCTCATAGCCGGACGTGCCGTTAATCTGGCCGGCAAAGAAGAGGTTTTCGACCTTCTTCGATTCCAGCGAAGGGAAGAGCTGAGTGGGCGGCGCGAAGTCGTATTCAACGGCATACGCCGGACGAAGCAGTTGGGCCTTTTCCAGCCCGGGAATGCTCCGCACCATCTGCAGTTGCACATCGAACGGCAGACTTGTTGACAAGCCATTCACATAAAATTCGTTGGTCCCCCTACCCTCTGGTTCGAGGAAAAGCAGGTGCCGCGGCTTGTCCGCAAAGCGCACAAATTTATCCTCAATACTTGGGCAATACCTTGGTCCCACGCCTTCTATCTCTCCGCTATACATGGCGGACTTGTGGAGGTTGGTCCGGACGATGTCGGCGGTCTCCGGCGTGGTGTAGGTCATCCAACACGAAACTTGTTCACAACCGGGAGCCCAGCCTAACCGCGTCTCGCCGGTTTGTTCCACGTGGAACAATTCGGCCGAATCGCGGGTATCGTGGAACGCGAAAAAAGTGGGTTTCGCATCACCCTTCTGCTCCTCCATGGCCCCGAAATTAAGGCTCCGCCCCAGCAGTCGCGGAGGCGTGCCGGTCTTGAGTCGACGCAACTCGATCCCAGCCTCAAGAAAGCTCGCCGAGAGCGTCTTCGCGCTGAAGTCCCCCAGCCTACCGCCTTCGTTCTTATTCTGGCCAATATGCATCAGCCCCCGCAGAAATGTGCCCGTTGTCACCACGACAGCCTGCCCGCGGAATTCAATGTCGAGATTCGTCCTGCAGCCCACCACGCGCCCAGCCTCAAAGATCAAACCCGTGACGGTAGCCTGAAAAACCTCCAGATTGGGCTGCAGTTCCAAGGTGTGTTTGAGCCGGAATTGGTAGGCCTTCTTGTCGCATTGCGCCCGTGGCGACTGGACCGCCGGGCCCTTGGATTCATTGAGCAGGCGAAATTGAATGCCGGTTACATCGGTATTGATGGCCATCTCGCCGCCGAGAGCGTCAATTTCCCGTACCATCTGACCCTTGGCTTGGCCGCCGATCGCGGGATTGCAGCTCATCTGGGCAATCGTATCGATGTTGCCCGTCAGGAGCAGCGTGGCCGCACCCATGCGGGCTGAGGCTAGCGCAGCCTCCACGCCGGCGTGACCGGCGCCGCATACGATGACATCATGGATTTTGCCGTCGTGAAACATGGTTGAGCAGAGAGGGGTCAACCAAGCGCGCCCAGCGGACGGCGGCAAGCGTGCTATTTCCCGATGCAGAAGCTCGCGAAGAGCTGGTCGAGCATCCGCTCGTTGTCGATGCGGCCTGTAATCTCACCAAAAGCGGCTAGCACCGCGCGAAGATCGCTGGCCACGAGTTCAGCCGGGCCGCCCGCCGTGAGTTTGGCAAGTGCCTCCGCCACGCCAGTGCGGGCCTGCGCCAACGCGTGGGCATGCCGGGCGTTGATGGCTATGCCGTCGGCCGTGCTGCCGGCGAAGGCATCGGCCTTGGCCGCGATCGCCAACCGCAGCTCTTCAATACCGGCCCCGGAAAGAGCCGAAACCTTGATGGTGGGAAGACCGACCAGCTGAGGCAGGGGAGGGAGGGCAGGGGAGAGGTCGGTTTTGTTAAGAACCACCAAGGTCGTGCCAGCCGTAAGACGCGCGAGAAGATCGGCGGGCAGGGCAGGGGGCTCTCTCAGGCTCGAGTCCAGCACCACAAGAAAGAGGTCGGCCTCGGCAGCGCGCTCCAGCGTCTTCGCCATCCCCATCTTCTCCAGCGGAGCGGGAGAGGGGTTGAGCCCGGCCGTGTCGATCAGTCGGAGACTGTGCGGACCCACAATAATACGCTCCTCGATGAAGTCGCGAGTGGTGCCTGGTTCAGCGCTGACAAGAGCCCGATCTCGGCCGACCAGCGCGTTCAACAAACTACTTTTGCCGGCATTGGGCGCACCGACAATCACCGTTTTTACGCCATCGCGAAGCATCTCTCCATAACGCGATGTTGCTATTAAGTTGTTTATTGATAATGAGATATGCTGACACTGCTCTCGCACGAGCTTCTGATCTTCCGGCGGCAAATCCTCATCAGGAAAGTCGATGTAGGCCTCGATTCGGGCAAGGGCACTCAGCAGCGCCGCGATGAGTTCCTCCATCTTCCGGCCAAGCGAACCACGCAGTTGGGCATTGGCGGCGGCGAGAGCCCGCTCGCTGCGCGCGTGGATGAGGTCCATGACGGCCTCCGCCTGACTCAGGTCCATCCGCCCGTTCAAAAACGCGCGCTGCGTAAACTCGCCGGGCTCGGCCGGGCGGCACCCACGGGCGAGAAGGTCTTCGAGAATCCGCTGCGCGATGAAGGGATTCCCGTGCGACGAAACCTCGAGCGAGTCCTCACCGGTATAAGACTGCGGGCCCTTGAAGAACGTGAGCAGCACGTCGTCAATCAACTGCCCGGCGTCGTCCCGATAATCGATATGCGTCGCCACGCGCGCCGCCGGCACCTGGCCGCAAAGCGCGGTGGCGATCTTGAACGTATCCGATCCGCTGATACGAACGACCGCGATCGCCGCGGTGCCCACGGGCGTGGCCAGAGCGGCTATGGTATCGAAGTGGCGCGACATGGAGAAGCGCCACGCTTCGCCGCGCGGAGCACCAAGTCAAACGCGAGCCGCGCACCGGAGGTGACGAGATCGCGGCGGAGCGGGGAATGGTCTGACTCCCACCAAACAGATTTTAGCGAGCGGCGCACCGAGGGCGAGCGGCTCAGACTTCGCGTTATCTCGGTTTGTCCTCGGTTCGTCTCCTGTAGGAAATTGCCTTGGGGTAGGGCGGCTTATCCCTACGCCGCCGCGCCCTCGACGTGCGAGTACCCTGAGCGGCCCGTTAGGGATAACGCGCCCTGCCTCAGCGGCGGATTATCTCGAGCGCGGTAACGCGGCGACCATCGCTCACCTTGTCGCCGGGATACACCACGACGCGCGCCTGCTCGGAAAGGCCCTCGATGATTTCCGTCTCCACCCCGTTGCTGCGGCCAACCTTCACGGCGCGCAGCGTCGCGCGTCCATCTTCGATGACAAACGCATGCCAGCTCGTTCCCCGTTGAAAGAGCGCGCCAGCGGGCGCGCGCAAAGCATTGGGATTTTCCCAGATGACGATGCGCGCCTCCACGCGGTAGCTGTCTCCCAGCGTGGGACGACGCTCAACCGCATCGACGAAGTCCGCGATGGCATACACGCGCTGCTCCTCGACCCCGAGGGCGGAAATCTTGGTAAAGGCCGAGGGCTCCACGAGACGGATGCGTGCATTCAACGGCTGCGCGCCACCCCACTGCTCCAGCAGCACGCGTGCGCCCGGCGCGATCGCCACGCCGTCGCGCGAGAGGACTTCGATGCGTACCTCGAGATCGGTGTGCTCGCCGATCTCGAGCAGCGGAAAGCCCGCGGGCACCACGCGGCCGCTCTCCTGCAACACGCGGAGAATCCGTCCGCTCACGGGCGAGGTCAGCGTGAGGGGTTCCACTTTGCCTCCGCTCTGCGCCGTGGTGCCGCGCGTCACGAGCACACGCGCCTGCTGCAGCTCGTACTCCGCGACCTTCAGGCCAAACTCAGCGGCACGCGCATCCTCCGCGCCCGTCTCGGCCCGCATCTGCGCCACGTCGAATTCCTGCGCGGACAAAACTTTGTCGTCGCGCAGCCGCTTCACGCGGTCGAAGTCCGCGACAAACATCTTCTGCGCTGCGATGGCGCGCTGCTGCCGCGCGGCGGCGGCCTCGCGCGTGGCCTCAGCGGCAAGCACACGGGCCTCGCCCTGCGCCTGCGAACGACTATCCAGAAAATCCGACTCGCCCGCCTCGAGCACAGCGAGAGGTGTCTTGCCCGCCTCGACGATCGCGCCCGCTTTCCAGTCGATGCGGCGCAGCTGCCCGGCCACCGGCGCGGAAATGGTGTAGCGATTCTTCACGCGCGTCATGCCCTCCTCATCCACCGTAACCACGAGCGGCCCGCGCGTGACGGTCGCGACCTCGACCGGCACGGCGCGCGGCCAGAGCCCGACGACAATCAGCGCCACGATCAGCGCGCCGCCCAGCAGCGGCAGTCGCCGGCGCCACGCGGACGAGCGCGGCTTGCGGGCGGCAGGCGAGGGCGATGGTGAGGGAGCAGGTTTCATCGGAAAAGAATGCGAGTTCAATCGAGCGCCTTGAGTGCGCTCGCAAGATTGATGGTGGCGACCTTGCGGGCCGCAAAGAGCGCCGACGCGGTCGACGCGACCGCGATCACCAGGACCGCGAAGGCGTAATTCGCCGCCGTCAGCACCAGTGGCAACCGCACGGTTTCGGTATTCACCGCGCTAAGAATACCCTTCGCGAAACCGGAGCCGAGCAAGAGTCCGATCGGCAGCGCCACGAGAGTGAGCAGCACGAGCTCGCTCACGAGCACCGCGCCGACTTCGCGGCGGCTGAAACCGAGCACGCGCAGCGTCGCGAGCTCGCGTGCGCGCTCGGAGAGCGAGATGCGCGCGCTGTTGTAGATGATCCCGAAGGCCACGATCGTGGCGAAGAGCATGTAGATCTTCTGCAGCAGGCCGATGCTCTCCGCGGTGGTCTTGCGAAAGCCGTCGCGCAGCGAGTCCTTGATGATGCAGCCGCCGATCATCGGCGTCTCCTTCACAGCGGCGAGAAATTCGTGCCAGCGTGACTTGTCCACAACCACGTGCGCACCGCTGATGATGTCGCCCTCGAGCAGCAGGCGATTCAGCGCGTGCCGCTCCATGTAGGCGGCCATGCCCGCGAAATCTTCCGCGAGCCCCACCACGGGCACGGAGATCTCGCGCGCCCGGCCCTCGAGCACGCGCGCCACGATCTCATCTCCCGGCTTCACCTGCAGCACGTCGGCCAGCTTGGCCGACATGATGATGCCGCGCTCCGGCAGCGTGAGCTGTTTCGGATTCGCATCGATCACGCGGCTGAGCGTGCCCTCGCTGGGCAGGCCTTGCAGCGCGATCCGGCGCACAATCGGCCCCGCGCGCAACTCCACCGGCACGAAGCGAAACGGCTCCGCCCACACCGCCCCGGGCATGTGCCGGAAATCCGACAACGCGCGCGACGGGCCCGGCTCCACCAGCGAAAGCGTGACGGTTTGCCGCTGCACGATATCCCACTGGAAATCGATCACGTACGCGACGCCGTCTCGAAATGAATTCGGCACGATGAGAATCGCCGTCGCGAGTGAGAGCGCCACGCACGTGAGCCCGCTGCGAATCGGCCGGCGCTGGATATTGCGCAGAGCCATTCGGAACGATGCACTGAACCAGCGCGCGATTCCGAGCCGCTCCACGATCGAGGGCCGAAAATTTGCCGGCGCCTCGGGCCGCATCGCTTCCGCCGGCGGGAGTCGCACCGCGCGGCGCACCGCCCCCGCGACGCCGATCACGGCCGAGAGGGCGCTCACCAGCGTCGCAGCCACGAGCACGCGTGTATCGAGGAGGAACTCGAGCTTCGGAAACCGGAAAAATAAATGGTACATCTCCACCAGCTGTGTGCCGAGGAAGATGCCTCCCGTCGCACCGACGCCCACGCCGAGCGCGACGATCGCGAGCGAGAATTTGAAATAGTGCCAGCCCACCTGGCCGTTGCTGAAGCCGCAGGCTTTCAACATCGCGATCTGTTCCCGCTGCAGCGCGATCTGCCGGCTCATGACCGAATTGGTCATGAACGCCGCCACACTCAGGAACACCAAAGGGAAGGCAACCGAGAGCCCTTGCAGCACGCGGATCTCATCATCGACGCGCCGGTGCGAGGGATGATCGATGCGCCCGTATGCGCCGCGCGCGCCATACGGCGCGAGCACGCGATCGACCGCCGCGATCACCGCGCGCTCCGAGGCGCCGGGCGCCAGCGAGAGCGCCACGGAGTTGAACGCACCGTACATCTGAAACGCGGTCGCGAGCTCCTTGTACGGCATCCAGAAAACGCCGTAGGTCTTGTTATCCGGCAGCGCGGCATTGGGCGGCGCTTCGAAGACAAACTCCGGCGAAAGCACGACACCCGAGAGGCGGAATTTTTCCTTCGCGCCATTGAGCACCGCGGAGATCTCCGCTCCCGGCTTCAACGTGTGCGCATCGGCGAAGGCCTCGCCGACCGCAAGTTCGCCGATTGTCGTGCCAGTCGCAGGCAGCCGGCCCGCGCGCACGTAGAGCCGGTTCAGTTGCAGTTCGCCGCGCTCAGGCAGCGAGTTGATCAGGCCCACCGCGGGCTCGGGCATGCCGGGCAGATCGAGCGTGACCTGGATCGCGATGCCGGTCTGCACCGTCGCCACCCCGGGAATAGCGGCGAGCTGCTCGCGCACGGAATTCGGCGCGCGCTTGAGCCGCGCAAATACCTCGGCAAACCGGTGCTGCTCGTAATACGTGTCGCGCGTCGTCTCGAGCGAAAGGATCAGCGACCGCGTCATGATCATCATCGCGAGCCCGCACGCCATCACGAGCGCGACCGCCACCGCCTGGGACTTCAGGGCGTTGAGATCGCGCAGGAGCTTGCGGTCGAGCAGGCTCATGCCGGCGGAGCAAAGTTCGAAGTGAGCTCAGAGCAGCGCATCCGGCAGGAGAGGGAGATCGGGGTCTTCATTTCGGACTTCGGCCTTCGCACTTCGGACTTCACGCTGCTTCCTACCACGCGAGCGTGCGCACGTGGCCGCGCTGTTTGTTCTCACGCATGTTCACGATCCGCCCGTCGGAGAGCGTGAAGACACGGTCAGCCATGTCGGCGAGAATGGCGTTGTGCGTGATGATGACGGCGAGCGTGCCGAGCTCGAGGTTGATGCGCTCGATCGCCTCGAGCACGGTGATGCCGGTGCGCACATCGAGCGCGCCCGTGGGCTCGTCGCAGAGCAAGACCTCCGGGCGCTTTGCGATCGCGCGTGCGATCGCCACGCGCTGCTGCTCGCCACCGGAGAGCTGCGCGGGAAAGTGATCCATGCGATCCGCGAGGCCGACGAGCCCGAGCGCCTCCTCCGGCTGCATGGGGTCGCGGCAGATCTCGGTGATCAGCGCGACGTTTTCCCGCGCGGTGAGGCTGGGAATCAGATTATACGCCTGAAACACGAAGCCCACCGCATCGCGCCGAAAATCCGTGAGCTGCCCTTCGTCGAATTCCGCGAGATTGTCACCGCGATAGAGCAGGGTGCCGTGCGATGGCGTATCGAGCCCGCCGAGTTGGTTAAGCAGGGTGGATTTCCCGCTGCCCGATGCGCCGAGCAGCACGATGAGCTCGCCAGCAAACAGATCGAGGTCGACACCCGCGAGCGCCGTCACCGCCGCCGTACCCTCGCCATAGACGCGAGCAAGCTCGCGCACGTGGAACAGCGTTTCACGCGCATCGCGCCGCGCTTCCGAAGCGCGGCCGGCAGAATCGGCAGCGGAAGACATGGGTCTGGACGATCAGCCAACTCGAATGCTGACGCGGGGGCAATGGGCGAACTCATGTTAGCGGTGGGGCTTCAACGGGATATTAGCGGGCTCACAGGAGGCGCAGTGGGCCTCAGAGTTTTTTTCGCCTTCTGCCCCTCTTTGCGGCCACCCGAATCCAAACAAAGATCAGATTTCACCGGAGCCGAACCGAGGCCAAACCGAGAAAACACTGCCGCTTACTTAATCTGCGGGGTCGGAAGATCGGGAAGCCGCGGCCTCAGCGGGTCAGCCAACGAAGATTTTGGGATCGAGCGGCCGTAGAGTGGGGGAGGGAGGAGGTCCTCGACTTTCCTTCCCGCGAGCTCTTCGACGATCTCCTTGGCGCGGCGCTCGCCGCGTGCGATCCAGGCCGGCATGGATTTCATGCCGCGACGCAGATCGAGTTCTACGGGGCGCGGGGCATCGTCCTTACGTGCAAGGATCAACCACGCAAGCGCCTCGCCGTAGTCACGCTTCACGCCGCGCCCGCTCGCGTAGGCGGCGCCGATGTTAAACAGCGCTTCCTTGTCGCCCGCCACGGCGGCCGCGCGAAAGTAGTCGATGGCACGCGAGGGATCCTCTTCCAACCCGGCACGGCCAGCAGTCAGTAGCAAGCCGAGGCGGTATGCCGCGCCCCAGCGGCCACCGCGGGCAGCTCGCTCAAGCCATTCCACCGCACGGAACTCGTCCTTCTTCACTTCATCGCTGCCTACCAGGAGCATCTCGCCGAGCTGCTCCTGCGCCTCGGGTTCGCCTTTTTCCGCCGCCTGCTGAAGCTCGTCGGTATCGAGATAACGCTCCTCCAGTGAAGCGATCTTGCGCTCGGGAATAGACGGGGCGGGCTCAGCTGATTTCTGCGCGAATGCCTCCGAAGTGAAGACAAGTGCGAGCGCGGCAAATAAAGCGCACGCGACGCGAACGGAGCTGAGGCTGGGAAATCTCATGCAAGGCGCTCAACAAATTTGAACACCCAGGGAGGAAGGGCGAGAAGCAAAGCGTCGCGGCACTCCCTCTTCCCACATCTTCCCAACACCGTCGCGTCGCGCTCTTCGTCGTCGCTCCCTGGGCCTACGTGATCTTTGGCCTACTTGATTTGCGGTGCGGGCAGGGAAGGGAGCGTCGGCTTCAGCAGATCCGAGGACGGCGGCACCGGCTTTAAACTATCACTCGAAGGAGCGGCCGACGGCTGCGCCTTGGTTTCGGCCGGTGCCTCGGCACCCGGCAGAAAGTCCTGCACCTTTTTTCCGGTAAACTCGGCGTCGATCTCCTTGGCGCGGCGCTCGCCGCGATCGATCCAGCTTTTCTGCGCCTTGATCCGCTCGCGCAGCTGCGTCTCGGCGCTGCCATCCGCGCCGCGCTGCCGCGCAACGATCAGCCAGCCGAGCGCCTCGCCATAGTCGCGCTTCACGCCCTTGCCACTCGCATACGCGGCGCCGAGATTGAAAAAGCCCTCGCTCTCGCCGCCCGCCGCTGCGGCACGGAAATAATCCAGCGCCTTCACGGGATCGGCGGTCACGTCGAACTCGCCGCTCGCGAGCGTCATCCCGAGACGAAACGCCGCCTTGGAGTTGCCCGCGCGCGCCGCTTTTTCCAGCAGGACCATGCCGCGGGTAGTGTCCTGGGTGACGCCGTCGCCGCGCAGCAGCATCTCGCCAAACTGGGCTTCGGCTTTGGGATTTCCCTTCGCGACCGCCTCCTGAAGTTGCTTCACGTCCGACCAGCCACCACCGCCGCCCGTGCGCGACATCAGAATCGGGCCGGATTCCTTCGCCTCGTTTACTTCCTTCGTCGCTTTCGCAGCAAAAGCGGAGAAGGGGAGGGCGAGTGCGCTGCCGAAGACCAGAGCGGCCGTGGTCAGCAAGCGAAGGGTGGGGGCGGGAAAGAAAGTGCGCATGGTAGCCGGGCACTTCGACCTAAAGAAGCAGGGTGGCGTTCCGCGAGGTTATTGGAAGTTTCGCGAAAACGCCCCCCCTTGAGTTGCACCACGCTGGAGTTACAGAGCGGAGCTAATAGGGTCTTCGATGCCTGCGCTCACGCGCAGGGCCACAAAACCACGGAGGGCTGGGCGTAGCGCGTAGCTTTTAGCCCGCGCTTCGAAGATCCAGAGTGCCTCCGAGCGCGGGCTAAAGCTCCGCGCGACGTGGGGTGCGAGCACCATGGGTAACTCGCGTAGTTACCGATGGAGGGGCGTGGGCCGCCTGTCCCTCCATTAAGACAGCCGCCGGTCTTTACTCCGCCGCCGCTTCGCCTGTGACGGCGGTGCCGCCGACGATATTCACTTTCTCGAGGATCGCCTTCTGGATCTTCTCAGCCAGTTCCGGCTTATCCTTGAGCGCCTGCTTGGCTGCGTCGCGGCCCTGACCGACGAGGTTGCCCTCGTAAGCGATCCACGCGCCCTTCTTTTCGAGAATCTTGTGCTCGAGGCCGAGATCGAGGAGCGAGCCCATCTTCGAGATGCCCTCGTCGTACATGATGTCGAACTCCACCTCGGTGAACGGGGGAGCCACCTTGTTTTTGACGACTTTGATCTTGGTGCGATTGCCGATGACCTTGCCCTCGGGGGTCTTGATCTGGTCCTTGCGGCGGATGTCGATGCGCACGCTGGAGAAGAACTTCAGCGCCCGGCCGCCGGAGGTCGTCTCTGGATTGCCGAACATGACGCCGATCTTTTCGCGGATCTGATTCGTAAAGATGCACACGCAGTTGGTCTTGCTGACCACGGCGGTGAGGCGGCGCATGGCCTGGCTCATGAGGCGGGCCTGCGCGCCGACCGTGGCATCGCCCATCTGGCCATCGAGTTCGGCCTTGGTCGTGAGCGCGGCGACGGAGTCGAGCACGATGACCTCGATCGAGTTGGAGCGGATCAGCGTCTCCATGATGTTGAGCGCGTCTTCGCCGGAGTCGGGCTGGGAAACGAGCAGGTCGTCGAGGCTCACGCCGACGATACGGGCGTACTTCGGGTCGAGCGCATGCTCCACGTCGATGAAGGCCGCGAGACCGCCGCGCTTTTGCGCCTCGGCGATCACGCTCAAGCAGAAGGTCGTCTTACCGGAGGATTCGGGGCCGTAGATTTCAATGATGCGGCCCTTGGGCAGGCCACCGACACCGAGGGCGAGGTCCACCGCGAGCGAGCCAGTCGAGAGGGTCTCGACCTTCATCTTGGCATTGTCACCGAGGCGCATGATCGAGCCTTCGCCGAACTGCTTGGTGATGGAGGAGAGGGCGAGTTCGAGATTCTTGTCGCGCGCGACATTGGCGGCGGCGAGCGCAGCGCTGGCGGCGGAACCGTTGGCGGACTTTTCGGACTTGGCAGGGGCGGTAGCGGCTTTGGACATGGCAGGTTTGGGTCTGAGGACGTGTATTGTGTGTGGAGAGAAAACCCGAGCGCCAGTGCGAAAGCCAAGGCCATGCAGGGCGGGTTGACGGTAAGGACGGGTGACGTGTTCAGGTGAACACGTCAAGCGGAAGTTATTCCCAAGCATCGCGCGCCCGATGGAAAATGCGCGAAGCGCGCGGAGCTGGTAGCCTTATGGAGCTCGAAACTGCGGCCCGGTTTTAATGCGTCGGCGCCGTGGCTGCGGCCACCGCCGGCTTGAAGGCCACCGCGAAATAAACCGCCGCTAGGATCAGCGCGAAGCTCACCGCGTAGTTCCATGTGAGCTTTTCGCCCAGCACGAGCCAGGCGAACGCCACGAACACACCCAGCGTGATCACTTCCTGCGCGATCTTCAGCTGGTAGCCCGTCATGCCATTGGCGTAGCCGATGCGGTTCGCAGGGACCATCAGGCTGTATTCGAAGAACGCGATGCCCCACGACATGAGGATCACAATCCAAAGCGATTTGCCCTCAAAAACCTTCATCTTGAGCTGACCGTACCAGGCGAATGTCATGAAGATGTTGGACGCAACGAGCAGGAGGATGGTTTTCATGAAAAGGTGAGCCCGCGAATCACGCGAATGGCCGCGAATTTTCAATCCAATCGGGCTCTGTTCGCACTCATTCGCGGGACGTCATTCGTGGGCGGTCCTCAGCTCTTATAATACCCGCGAAACCACTCGACGAAGCGCCGGAGCCCCTCCTCGAGGGGAACCTTCGGCGTGAATTGGATCGCGGCCTGGATGCGCGTGAGATCGGCGCAGGTCTCGAACATATCGCCCGGCTGGGGTGGGAGCAGCTCTACGGCGGCTTTCTTGCCGAGCAGCTCTTCGAGCATCCGCACGAAGAGGATCGTCTCGACGGGACGGTGGTGGCCGAGGTTGAAGACCCGGAGCGGGCGCGACGCGCCGGGCGGACGGGCCTCATCGGCGTAAGGCGTGGGTTGGGGGTAGAGCAGCACCTTCACGACGCCATCGACGATGTCGTCTATATAAGTGAAGTCGCGGAGGTTCTTGCCCCCGTTGAAGAGCTTGAGCGGTTTGCCCTCGGAGATGGCCTTGGCAAAGAGCGTCGGCGCCATGTCGGGGCGGCCCCAAGGCCCGTACACCGTGAAAAAGCGCAGGCCCGTGAGCGCGAGCCCGTGATTGTGGGCGTAGCTGTGCGCCATCAGCTCGTTGGCCTTCTTGGTCGCGCCGTAGTAAGAGATGGGCTGGTCGGTATTGTCGTCCTCGCGGTAGGGCGGCTTGGCGCCGGCGCCGTAGACGCTGCTGCTGGAGGCAAACACCAAGTGCTTCGGTGGGGTGCGCCGGCACGCCTCGAGCACGCTGGCGAACCCATCGAGATTGCTGCGCGTGTAGGCCGCAGGCTGCTCCATGCTGAAGCGCACGCCGGGCTGGGCGCCGAGATGCACCACATAGGCGGGCTTAAAATGCGCCATGAGCCCGGCGAACTTCTCCGCATCGGCGAAATCGGCCTGCAAGAAGCGGAACTCCTCGGTCTTGGTAGCGGTGGCGAGCTGCTCGAGCCGGGCGCGCTTGAGCCCCACATCATAATAGTCGCTCAACGAGTCCACGCCGAGCACTTCGCAGCGCTTCGTTTCCGCAAGCCGCCGCGCCACATGGTAGCCGATGAAACCGGCGGCGCCGGTCACGAGGACTTTCATTCGGCGAGTAGCTACCGCCCCCCGCACCCGGCGGGAAGCTCCAAATCACCGCCACCCAAAACGCGGTATCCGCTGCCCAGCCCCAAAACCTCGCCCATCGGCCTTGGCTCTTGGGACTTCTTTGGCATTTGTCCCTTTGGCCTTTGGATTTTCCGCTAATGGCGGGTTTTCGCGCCATTAGCGGTGCCACCGCTATGACAAATTTGTCATCAACTTTCTAAAAACAGCGCTTGATCGGTGAAATGTCGGACCTTTACCTTGCACCGTTTCTCTCGACGCACACGTTGACCGCATGAACATCAAAGCCTATCTCAAGCCGCATTGTGGCTGGTCCAATGGCGTGCGCGCCATTCTGCGGAAGCACAATCTGGGCTTCGAGGACATCGACATCATCAATAACCGCGCCAATTACGCGGAGATGGTGCAGAAGTCCGGCCAGCCGCTCTCCCCCTGCGTCGAGATCGACGGCGTGATGCTCGCGGATGTCTCCGGCGAGGAAGTGGAGAATTACCTCCTCAGCAACGACTTGGTTAAAGCCACCGAAACTAAATTAAACGTTCCGACGAACGCGGGTTGCTCCGATGAAGAGCACGCCAAAATGGCCACCAAAACGATCCGCTTCTTCTGATACTACGCTGAGAGCTCTCCAGAAATAACTCTCCGGGCCGCTCTCGCCAAACGAGACGGCCCTTTTTTACGCCCACGCAGCAACAACGTCCACGCCACTGGCCCGGTTATGGCTTCTGAGCCCTCCACCGCCCTCCGGCCTCCTGCCAAGCCCCCCGTAAGCCCTTCGACTTTCCCGACACTGTGAACATGCAACCGCAAACCGACTCGACCCACACCTCCCGCGCCTCCGCGTCCGCCGCTCCCGCTGCGCGCGCCAAGCCGGTTCGCTCCCTCGGTTTGCCGCCGAAACAGGGCCTGTACGACCCCGCCTTCGAGCACGAGAACTGCGGCGTCGGCTTCATCGTCGATATGCACGGGCGCAAGACGCACAAGATCGTCAGCGACGCCCTCCAGATCCTCCGGAATCTCGATCACCGCGGCGCCTCAGGCGCTGAGATCAACACGGGTGACGGCGCGGGCATCCTCGTGCAGATGCCGCACAAGTTCCTCGCCGAGGCCTGCAAGCCCCTGCGCTTCACCCTCCCCGAGGTCGGCCAATACGGCTGCGGCCTGGTCTTCCTCCCTCGCAACGCCACCGTCCGCCGCAAGATCGAAGAGCGGTTCGAGCAGGTCGTGCAGTCCGAGGGGCTCGTCTTCATCGGCTGGCGCACGGTCAAGACCGACAACTCCATGCTGGGCGATACGGCCAAGTCCGCCGAGCCCTTCATGCGACAGGTCTTCGTCGGCCGCCCTGAGGGCATGACCGATGACAATCTCTTCGAGCGGAAGCTCTACGTCATCCGCAAGCGTGCCTACACCGATATCCGCGCCTCCACGCTTGCCGGCGCCGAGTATTGGTACGTCGCCAGCCTCTCGTACAAGACGCTGGTTTATAAGGGCATGCTCACGACCGATCAGGTCGACAAGTACTTCCCTGACCTGAAGAACCCGTCATTCGAGTCGGCCATCGGCCTCGTCCACTCACGCTTCTCGACCAATACGTTCCCCAGCTGGGAGCGCGCGCACCCATACCGCTACCTCGCCCACAACGGCGAGATTAACACCCTGCGCGGTAACATGAACTGGATGCACGCCCGCCAGGCGCTGTTTGCCAGCGAAGTCTTCGGTGACGACATCAAGAAGATCCTCCCGATCATCAATCCGAACGGCTCGGACTCCGCGATGTTCGACAACACGCTCGAGCTCCTAGTGCTCGCCGGCCGGCCTCTCGCGCACGCGATGATGATGATGATCCCCGAGCCGTGGTCCTACCACGAGTCGATGGACGACGATCGCCGCGCCTTCTATCAATACCACTCCTGCCTGATGGAGCCGTGGGATGGCCCCGCCTCCGTGGCCTTCACCGACGGCAAGCAGATGGGCGCCATCCTCGACCGCAACGGCCTGCGCCCCTCGCGTTACTACGTCACCAAGGACGGCAAGGTCATCATGGCTTCCGAGGCCGGCGTGCTCGATTTCCCGCCCGAGGATATCGTGCGCAAGGGCCGCCTGCAGCCGGGCCGTATGTTTTTGGTGGATACGGAGCAGGGCCGCATCATCGAGGACGAGGAGATTAAGCGCGAGATCAGCAAGGCTCAGCCCTACCGGCAGTGGCTCAACGAGCATCTCGTACACCTCAGCGACCTCGCCGAGGCGCCGAAGATCGAGACGCCCGACCACGAGACGCTGCTCCAGCGCCAGATCGCGTTTGGCTACACCTTCGAGGATGAGCGCATCATCATCGCCCCCATGGCGAAGGATGGCGTCGAGGCCATCGGCTCGATGGGCAACGACGCCGCGCTCGCGGTGCTCTCCAACAAGCCGCGCCTCCTCTACGATTATTTCAAGCAGCTCTTCGCGCAGGTCACGAATCCGCCGATCGACTCGATCCGCGAGGAAATCGTCACCTCCGCCGAGTCGCGTCTCGGCTCCGAGGGCAATCTCCTCGATCCGCAGCCGAGCGCGTGTCGTCGCGTCGAGTTGAAGTGGCCCGTCCTCACCAACGAGGAATTCGCCAAGATCCGCCGCACCCATCTCCCCGGCCTCAATACCGACGTGCTGCCGATCCTCTTCCGCGTCTCGCGCGGCGAGCAGGGTCTTGCGAAGTCGATGGAAGAGCTCTGCATCATGGCCCGCCGCATGATCGAGGAGCAGGAGGTCAACGTGATCATCCTCAGCGACCGCGGTGTCACGCGCGACTTCGCGCCGATCCCGTCGCTGCTCGCCGTCTCCGGCCTGCACCACTATCTCATTCGCGAAGGTCTCCGCACCAAGGTCTCGCTCGTCATCGAGACGGGCGACGCCCGCGAGGTGCACCACTTCGCGCTGCTCATCGGCTACGGCGCGACGGCCATCAATCCGTACGTCGCGTTCGAGACCATCGATGACATGATCCGCGAGGGCATGCTGCCCAACGTCGACCACAAGAAGGGCTGCGCGAATTTCGTGAAGGCCGCTTCGAAGGGCGTCGTGAAGGTCATGTCCAAGATGGGCATCTCCGCGATCCAGAGCTACCGTGGCGCGCAGGTCTTCGAGGCGCTCGGTCTGCGACAGGATGTCGTCGACCACTACTTCACCTGGACGCCCTCGCGTGTCGGCGGCATCGGCCTCGATGTCATCGCGCAGGAAGTACTCCTGCGCCACCGCGCCGCGTACCCGGAGCGCGCGGTCGATGGCCACGTGCTGCCGGTCGGCGGTCTCTATCAGTGGCGCGCCAACGGCGAAGCCCACCTCTTCACGCCGGAGTCGGTCCACGCGCTGCAAAAGGCCGTGCGCCAGAATAACCGCTCCTCGTACAACGCGTATGCGAAGATGGTCAACGAGCAGGGCCGCAATCTCTGCACGCTCCGCTCGCTGCTCGAGTTCAAGGGCGACAGCACTGCGATCCCGCTCGAGGAAGTGGAGTCGGCCGAAGCGATCATGAAGCGCTTCAAGACCGGCGCCATGTCCTACGGCTCGATCTCGCAGGAGGCGCACGAGACGCTCGCCATCGCCATGAACCGGATCGGCGGCAAGTCGAACACCGGCGAAGGCGGCGAGGATCCCGAGCGCTTCACTTGGACCAACGAGCTGGGCGATTCCAAGAACTCCGCGATCAAGCAGGTCGCCTCGGGCCGCTTCGGCGTCACGAGCGAAT
>JAZKEV010000470.1:0-4191 GCA_040386765.1 Verrucomicrobiota bacterium
CGTGTATTGCTGGTTGCGGATGCGCAGCGTCTTGCCGAGCGGCGAGTCACCGGGGAAAAGCGCGTCGGCCACGTCGAAGCCGATGACCGCCACATTCCGGCCGCTCTTAGCCTCGATCTCGGTGAAGAAGCGGCCCTCCTTCATATCGGAGCGCACGATGCGGCCGAGATCTGCCCCCGTGCCCACGATGTTGATATTGCTCACGCGATACTCCCCTCGCATCACCGTCGCATTCCAGTTCACCGCGGGCACCGCAATCTTGAGTGCACTGTCGGGGTGCGCCGCGATGTAGTCGTTCATCGGGGTGGCGTAGGTGATATCGACGTCGCGCCGGTTGCGGAGATTCCACCAATCGTCGACCTGCTTCCAAGGCCACTTGCTCACGTACAGCACGTCGTCGCCGAGCCCCGAGAGCGTGCTCTCCACACCGGCATCGATGCCGATGATCGCGGTGCCCATGAGCGTGACGGCCACGATGCCGATGATGACGCCGAGCGCGGTGAGGGCGGAGCGGAGCTTGTTCGCCCGGATCTGGGCGAAGGCAATCCGCAGCGACTCGTTCAACTCGTGCCAAAACCGGGTCCAGCCGTAGTCGATCACGCCAAAAAGCGCCGCGAGCAAAAGGAGCCCCGCTCCCGGCCAGCGCAAATACGGCACCACGTCCGGCCCCAGCGGGGTGAAGCCGGTCGCAAAGCTCGCGAGCACGCCGATCGTTCCCGCCCAGAGGCAGGCTCGCCAGATGATGCCCGGTATGGCGCTCATGCCCATGGCGGCAGCCTCAGGTGACGGACGCGTCGGACTCGATCAGGCCATCGCGCAAGCGCACAATGCGCCGCGCGTGGCGCGCGATGTCTTCCTCGTGCGTCACGACGATGATCGTATTGCCCTGCTCGTAGAGGTGCTCGAAGAGTTCCATGATCTCCTCACCCGTCCGCGAATCGAGATTACCCGTCGGCTCGTCGGCGAGGATGATGGAGGGATTGTTCACGAGCGCGCGAGCGATGGCCACGCGCTGGCGCTGGCCGCCGGAGAGCTCATTGGGCCGGTGGTCCATGCGATGGCCGAGGCCGACGTTTTCCAAGGCTAGGCGCGCCTTCTCGATCCGCTCGCCCTTGCCGAGGCCGGCGTAGATCAGCGGCAGTTCGACATTGTGCAGCGCATTGGAGCGCGGCAGGAGATTGAAAGTCTGGAAGACGAAACCGATCTCGCGATTGCGGATGTCGGCCAGCTCGTCGTCGACCATCGTGGCGACGTTCTTCTGGTTGAACTCGTACCGCCCGGCCGTAGGCGTATCGAGACAGCCGAGCATGTTCATGAGCGTCGACTTGCCGGAGCCCGAGGGGCCCATGATGGCGAGGTACTCGTTGCGGTGAATCTTCAGGTTCACGCCCCGGAGGGCGTGAATCGTCTCCGAGCCCATCTTGTAGAGCTTGGTGACACCCTCGATCTCGATCACGAGGGCGCCGTAGGGGCGCGTGGTGCGGGTGTGCGCGGCGGGAGCGGACGAAGCGGTCATCGGATGAGAGCGGGCGTGGCGGTTACTTCTTGGGTTCTTCCTTCTTCTTACCCTTTTCGAGCTGCACCTTCGAGCCATCCTTCAAGGTGCGCGTGATCACGCTGAAGCTGCCGCTCACCACCTCGTCGCCCGCCTTCAGGCCGGACTTGATCTCGATGTGCGACGTGTCCTGCACGCCGGTCTCGACCTTCACCATCTTCACGGTTTCGCCGTCCTTCAGGAAGACGACACGCTGGAGATTTTCCCGATCGGTGGCGGTGGCCTGCTTCTGCTGCTTCTCGTTCACCGCGGCGATGGAGCCCTCGCCCTTGCTTTCGACGGCCTTCTTGTCGCGGTCCTTGGACTGCTGCTCAATGGTCTTGGCGCCTTCCTTGGAACGCACCGTCACGCACTGGATCGGCACCGCGACGACGTTCTCGACCGTGCGGGTCTCGATCTCCGCATTGGCGCTCATGCTGGGGCGCAGCGGCACATCCTTTTCAAGAATGCGGATCTTCACCAAAAAATTCGTGACCTCATCCTGCGTGTTCATGCCGGTCACCTTGGCGGCGGCGCCGATCTCCTTCACGACGCCCTCGAATTTTTTCGTCGGCACGGCATCGATCGAAATCTTCGCCTTGTCGCCCACTTTCACGTTCACGATGTCGTTTTCATTCACGTTCACGCGCACTTCCATGTTGGCGAGCTCGGCCACGCGCATCACTTCGGCGCCACCGTAAGAGCCGGTGCCCGCAACGCGCTCGCCCACCTCGGTGGCGAGCGAAGTCACCTTGCCGTCGATCGGCGAGTAGATGACCGTCTTGGTCAACTGGTCGCGCGACTGGTTGAGCGAGCCCTCGGTGCGGCGGATCTGCGCCTGGGCATTCTCGAGATTGGCCTGCGCGACTTCGAGTCCGGTGCGGCTCGTCAGGATATCGGACTCGGAGAGGAGCTTCTTCGCGAAGAGGTCTTCGTTGCGCTTGAGGTCATCCTGCGCCTTGAGGAGCTGCGCCTTGCTCTGGAGTGCAATGGCCTTGGATGCCGCAAGATTGGCCTCCTGCTGCTCCACCTGCGCCTGATAGGAGTCGGGTTTGATCGAGAGCAGAAGGTCGCCCTTCTTGACGACGGCGCCTTCGCGGAAGCCGAGCTGGATGACCTCACCGGAGACTTCCGGGGCGATCTTCACCTCGACTTCGGGCTGCACCTTGCCGGTGGCGGAGACGACCTGGACGATCGTCTTCACGATGGCCTTGTCGGTCGTCACATTCACGACGCCGGACTGGCTCTTCTTTTTAAAATAGACGCCTGCGCCCATGCCGGCGAGGACGAGCACCGTCAGGCCAATGACCCAAGGGGCCTTGGAACGCTTGCGGGGAGGCGAGCCGGCGGCAGCGGGTGCGGTAACAGAAGCAGAATTCATAAACGGTCGAAGGGACTGGAGGGCTAATGGATGGGATCGTCGCCCGCTAGGCAAGCGGCCTGTTTCCTCCGACTCCGCCAACGCAATGTGGCCGGCCCCACAACGAGCCGGCCACAAAACACAACTGATAACTACGAACGAGGCGGATGGAAACAACCGCCGCCGCGAAAGAGAACGCGTTTGCGACCAAACGTCCCGGGTTCGCGATGAAACGCGGGCTGGAACGGGACGAAATGCGCTCTTTCGATGCAGCTGACATCGTAATAAAACACCACGCCGGCACCAAAGTTACATCCAACTTGTGACGAACGGGCGCAGCGGGCGGATGAACGGGCGGCCTGCTCGCGCGGCTGCCGCTGGGGGCAAGGGAGAATGCAGACATCATATCCTATATAACGTACGGCAGGATGCCTTTTTAGGGTATTTTCTAGAACGCGCGTAATTTACCCTAAAATGGGCGGCGTCGGGGGGGGGTAACCCCTGCTCGCGGGCTTCACATACACACGCCGCTGCCTGCGGGCGAGGGCAGTCCCTCCATCCCGGCAGCCCGCAGGCGTATTGGGCCTCGAGGCTGAAAACAAAAAGGCGCGCCCAAAGGGACGCGCCTTGCGGTGAGCCTCGGAGCGCTAGCCTTAAATAATCAGGCCCCGCACCCGTACCTGCCACCCATATGCAGATTTTCCGGAGGACTTACCACTCCTTCGACCACCGCACGTACCAGTACGCCGGTTCGACGAGGTTCATGTTCTCGTTCACCAGCTTCGAGTCGGCCGGATCGATCGGCGGGTCGTCGTTGAAGACGTTGCGCACGCCGAGCGTGATCGTGCTGTTCCAGAAACCGCTGTAGGCGATCTGCGGGCTGTACACGACCTGGCGCTTGATGTCGGGCAGGCCGGTGCGTCCGGAGTTGAGCACCGAGTAGCTGCCGATGTACGTCACATGCAGCGCGGCGGCCCAATCGCGGTTCTTCCAGGCGAGCGTGCCGGCGCCGCGGGTGAGCGGGGTGTTATAGTTGCCGTCGGAGTCGACCAGCGCGCCCGTGGCGACGGTGCCCTCGACGCTATCGAGGTAGGTCGCGGAGAGGTCCATGCGGAACTCGCCGAGATTATTGCGCGGGAGGACCCAGCGGATGTTGAAGTCGTAGCCCTTGTACTCGCCCACCGTGAGGTTCTGCCACGTCGTCAGCACATGGCTGATGGAGCCGATCGTCTCGCCGGGCGCCGGGGGATTGCGCACGATCAGATTACCGAAGGCCATCGTGTTGGCGAGAATGTTG
>JAZKEV010000471.1:0-26621 GCA_040386765.1 Verrucomicrobiota bacterium
AGGTCCGTGTGCATCGAGCGCAGCAGGCAAAGAGTGTCGGCATGCTTTGCGACGTTCGAGAAGAGTTCGGCAATCCAGAGCCCGCCCTGTCCCTGCTGGGTGAACTTCCATTTTGAACCGAGGAGCTTGGTGCCGGGACGGGGGCCGGCCCCGCCGGTGTCGGAAATGAGCTTCGGCTTGTAGTCGAACGTATCGAGGTGCGATGGCCCACCGCGCATGCAGAGGAAGATGACGCGTTTCGCCGTAGGCAGGAAATGAGGCGCCTTTGGAGTGAGTGGACCCTCCCGCGAAAGGGCGGCTGCCGGTGCCGCAGCGCGGGCGGCAAGCCCAGCGAACGCGAGGTAACCGAAGCCGCCCGAAAGGGTTTTGAGCATCTCACGGCGGGAGAAAAACGGGGAACGGGGATTCGGAGAATTGAAGGAGCTCATAACGATAAAATGTAGGAATTTAGCAGGCGGTTACTTGAGGAAGCGGAACTCCGCGCTCGCAAAGAGCACGCGGCAGAAAGACGTCCATGCGGAGGTCGTCGCGGTGGAGGAAACAGTGGCTACGTCGGCGGTCGCCGCCGCGCTGGGGAATTTCGAGAAGAAGTTGGCCGCCGCTCGCTGCTCCGTCTCGCTCGGAGCGCGGGATAGGACGAGCCGGTAGGCGAGTTGCACGCGTTGCGAGAAGTCGGCGGCCGAGGCGGCGTCTCCACTCTTTGGATGCGATGCCATCACCCGTTCAGCGAGCTTCTGCGAGGCGGAAGCAATAAACGGCGAGTTCAGCATGAAGAGCGCTTGAGCGGGAACAGTGGTTGTTTCCCGGTGGCCGTTGACGAAGCCCGGCTCCGCGAAATCGAAGACGGCGAGAGCATCCGGGAGCAGTTCCCGAGCGATCGGGAGATAGACGGAGCGCGCCGAGGTGCGGCTCCCCGCTTCCACCAGCACATCCTCCGGCACTCCGGCATTGGGAAACTGCCGGAACTGCCCGATCGGACCGTCGCCGCGCTCGGCAATCGGCGAGCCCACCGGCGGCCGGAGATCAAGCTGGCCGCTGGCGGCGAGGACCGCATCCCGGATGGATTCGGCGTCGAGCCGCCGCGGGCTCATCCGCCAGTTGAGCGTATTCTCCGGATCGGCGGTGAAGTTCTTCTCGTCGAATTCCGAGGCGAGCCGATAGGCGCGGCTCGTCACGATATCGCGAATCAACGATTTTACGGACCAGCCGCCTTCGCGGAATTTCACGGCGAGCATATCGAGCAATGCCTGATTTGAAGGCAGCGTGCCGGTCGTGCCGAAATTGTCGGGCGTGGATACCAAGCCTTGTCCGAACAGCCAGAGCCATGTGCGATTGACCATGACGCGCGCGGTGAGCGGATTGCTGTCGGCCAGCATCCACTCCGCCAGTTCGCGCCGGCCGCTGCTATTGCCGGGAATTGTCGGCGGTGCTTCGTGCGTCAAGATCGGCAAGAAGCCGCGGGCCACCTTCCCGGCCGGTTTGGTCACGTCGCCGCGCTCGAAGAGCGGAGAATCGCCGATGACCTGGAACTCCGGCGACCGAGCGAAGCGCCCATAGCGCTCGAGCAAGCGGGAGGCGATGGCCTGATCCGGCGTGCTCGATGCGTAACGCGGGGCGTCTTTGCGGCGCGATTGATTGTTACCTGACGCCGCGCGCTTTTCAGGTTGATCCTGCACTCCCATCGCCAAGGGGCGCATTTTTCCATCGGCAGCGAACGAGGCCAGCTCCGCTTCGAGCAATCCAATCTGATTCATGCGCAGGAGGAGCAACTGCTGCTGATTGCGCGGCTGGCGCTTTGCCGCCCCGGCCGCCGGCTGGTAAGTCGCGTTGGCCATATCGGTTGCCTCTTTGCGCAGCTTATCGAGCTCCGCTTGTTTCCGCTGCCGCTCCTGTGCGGACAGGGTGCGCGGCAGCACGGGCGCAGCCGCCCCTTTCGGCAGCTCGATCAATTCCGTCGAGCTGCGGTTCTGCGCGGCGAAAAAGGTGCCGAAGCGGGTATCGGTGGAGAGAAAAATTCCTGCCAGCGAATAGTAGTCCTTCTGCGAAATGGGGTCGAATTTATGGTCGTGGCACCGAGCACAGGCGGCGGTGACACCGAGCAAGGCCTGCGAAACGGTGTCGACTTGCTCGTCCGCCAGGTCGAGCGCGAATTGACGCGGGTTCGCCTGATTGACGCTCTTGGTTCCCAGCGTGAGGAAACCGGTGGCGACGAGTTGCTCGGCACGCTGCTTGTCGTCCTTGGCTGGGAGGAGGTCGCCGGCGAGTTGCTCGCGCAGGAACTGGTCATACGGCTTGTCTTGGTTGAAGGCCGCAATGACGTAGTCGCGATAGCGCCAGGCATGGGGATACGCCAGGTTGATGTCTTTGCCGGTGCTTTCCGCATAGCGGGCGACATCCAGCCAATGACGTCCCCATTTTTCCCCAAATCGTGGGGAGTTCAGCAGGCGATCGACTACGTTCTCGAAGGCTTTTGCGTCCTTATCATGGAGGAACGCGGTCACTTCATCGGGCGAAGGCGGCAAGCCGATGAGATCAAAATAAACCCGGCGCAACAATGTGGCTTTGTCCGCATCGCCCACGGGTTTTAGGCCTTTCGCTTCAAGCCCGGCGAGGATGTGACGGTCAATGTCGTTGCGTGGCCACGCCGCGTTTTTGACCGCTGGCGGCGGTTCACGCTTCGGCGGTTGAAACGCCCAGTGCTCCCGTCCCTTTTCCGCCGTGGTTGCTTTGCTGGCCAGCCCCGTGCCTTCGCGCGGATCGGGAGCCCCCATCTTCACCCACGCCTCAAAGTCGGCAATGACCTCGTTAGGCAACCTGCCGCCATTTTTCTCCGGAGGCATCGCGAAGTCTTCATCTTTATAACGGATCGCCTCGATGAGGAGGCTGGCGCTTAAGTCTCCCGGCACAATCGCGGGGCCGGTGTTACCGCCCTCGCGGATACCTTCGCGGGTGTCGAGCACGAGCCCGCCTTTTATTTTCTCCGCGCTGGCGGCATGGCATTGGTAGCATTTGTCAGCCAACACGGGCCGGATTTTCTTCTCGAAGAACGCGAGGCCTTCGGCCGTGAGGGGCTGCTCAGCCGCACGCAATCCGGCCACTGCGATAACCCCGACGAAGACAATGCTGAGCGATCTCATGCCGCCACTCTACCACGCCGTAGATGAGCGGAAGATGAGCGTTGCGCTTCAATCTTTCAGCCGCAGCGACATCTTCAGTGTGTTCTGCGGGGACAGTTCAGCCGACAAGTTGAACCCCAGTGCGCTGGCGCAACCTTTTGCCAGGGAGAGACCCAGCCCGGCATGGGCGGAGTCACTTCGCACCATATCCTTCCGCCAGAGTCGCTCGAAAAGATGCGGCAGGTCGTCCGGACGAAGCATGGGCGCAGGATTGCTCACCTCGATGGGTTTTTCCCGGCTGACTCCGGCGATCATCACGGCACTGCCCGGTGGGGTGTATTCGACGGCGTTGGCGATCAAGTTCATCACCACGATCCGCAGTAGTCGGGGGTCCGTCTCCAAGGTGAGAGAAATAGGGACCTGCAACGTGAGCGTGATCTCGCGTTCACGCACCCGTTCGGCGTGCAGGGCGGCACATTCCTCGACAATCGAGCGAAGCGTCACCGATTCGCGCACGATGTCGGCGGAAGCAATTTCCGTCCGTGACAGCAGCAGCAGCGTATCGACGGTCTGCTGTAGGCGTGTCGTGATGCGCGCGATTTCGGCATAGTCTTCGGATGAAGATTGGTCCGGCCATTTCGCGGCCACCTCACTGGTCGAACGAATCGCGGCCAGCGGGGTGCGCAGCTCGTGCGCCAGATAGCCACTGAAGCGCCGCTCACGTTCAAAGCTCTCCTCCAGCCGCGCGATAAGGTCGTTCAATCGTGACACGATGGGGACGACTTCCGAAGGCATCGATTCCGCGGGAAAGCGCATGTGCAGCGACCCGGCGCCCATTGACGCAGCCTGATCGCCCAAGCGCGTCAATGGACGCATCGCGAAACGCAGCGCCAAAGCAAGAAGCACGCAGAGAGCGCCGCAACCGGCCAGGCCGCCGACCACCAACTGGACAACCAACCGGGACAATCTCTCATCGCCATCCTTGCGGCTCAGCGCCACCGCGAAGTCCGCCGCCGGAGCGGTGCCCACCTGGGCAAAGCGCATCGCGCTCACCCGCACTCGATCGCCGTTGTCCAAGGTTGAGTCATACCGCACTGCTTCGCGTCCGAACTGGGTAGGACGTGGCAAATGCGCGGCCCCGAGATTGGGCGACTTCCGTTCCGCCGCGCCGTCGGGGGTCCATTGCTCAAAATACTGACCCGAGGCTTTGAAATCCTCGCGGGCGAGAAATGCGCGCAAGGTCATTCCCCGCGGTCCGCCTGCGGCATCGCCGCTTTGGTTGTTCAGGGCCAGACGCGCCATGCCGGCGAGTCGGCCAAGCCGGGCATCAAGCTCCGCCTCGAAGGCGTCGCGCACGGAAAAATACACGCCGACCCCGGCGGCCGCACACAGCAGGACAAAGCCGGGCAACAGCCACGCGAGGAGTTGCGTGCGAAGACTGGTCATTTGCCCGGCTCCTCGATCACGTAACCCATCCCGCGACGGGTGTGAATGACCGGAATGTTGTCCTCTGACACGGTGATGGCACGGCGCAGCGCGCAGACCGCAGTGTCCACCACATTGCTCATCGGCGAAACCTGTTCGTCGTAGATGTGCTCTTCGATTTCCGCGCGCGAGACCACCTGACCTTTTCGCAAAAGCAGATACTCCAGCAGCGCAAACAACTGGGGCGCGAGCTTCAGCTCTTGTCCGCCGCGCCGCACGGTTTTCGCAGCCTGATCCAATTCCAGATCGGCGACGGCCAGCTTGGGCGTGCGCCGCGCATACCTGCGCCGGCCCAATGCCTCGACCCGTGCGAGCAATTCCTCAATCGCGAACGATTTCACGAGGTAGTCATCCGCCCCCAACCGCAAACCCGCGACGCGATCCTCGATAGAATCCTTCGCGGTGAGGAATAGCACGGGCGTCTCGTTGCCCTTGGCCCGGAGTTGTTTCAAGACCTCCCAGCCATCCATTCCCGGCAGCATGATATCGAGAATGATCACGTCGTAGGCGTGCTCCTGTGCGAGGTAAAATCCCTCTTTGCCGTCCCCTGTGGCGTCGACGGCATAGCCCGACGCTTTGAGCGCCTTGACCACCGGCTTACGCAGGGGTTCGGAATCTTCGATGATGAGGACTCGCATGAGGGGATTGGGAGTCAGCCACTGCGATAGACGTGAATCAACTCTCGGGCAGGAGTCGGCAGCAAGCCTCGCGGAAACGGCGCGCATTTGGCTGAACCGGGGGCGGGAGGCTGCTTCTTGGCGCCGGGTTACATTTCCATGCCGATTCCTTGCTGGTATGGACCGAGCCTGCCAGACCTGCTTCCCTCGTTGTGACCATGCGAAAAACCTCTGGCCGATTCGCGGCCGTCCTTGCTACTACGCTCCTTAATTTCTGGCATGCTGCCGCCTATTCGCAGGTCGCCCCTGCGCCCTCGGCGGTGAAGGAGGAAATGGTCGAATTATCGCCCTTCGTGGTGCAGGAGCCGGCCTCCGATACTTATGAAGCCACCAACACGAATTCCGTCACCGGGACGAATATAGCGCTGGGCAAGACACCGCTCGATGCCCGAATTTTCAACCGCACCCTGATGGATGAGCTGGGCGTCGTGGACATCGCGGCCATGTTGTCGGATTTTGGCGGTACCGGCATGCCGATCCTCGGCTCGGGCAACCACGACCAGCGTGGCTACCAGGATGGCGATGGCGTGGACTACAAATCGATTTCGATTCGCGGACTGGTCAGCAGCAACCCTCGGCGCGACGGGTTTCTGCGGTCCGACACGTCGCTGATGGATTCGTTCGATGTCGAATCCGCCGAGGCGCTCCAGGGCTCCAACTCCCTGCTGTTCGGCTCCGGTGACGCGGGTGGAGTCGTGAACATCAATTCGAAGCGGGCACGGCTGAACAAAAACTCACTGCGATTCACGGCGAAGATCGACTCCGAGGGCTCCCGGCGGTTCACCGGAGACATCAACGCGGGAACGCGCACATTTGCCGTGCGATTGAATGCGGTGAACGACGAGCAGCGGTATTACCGGCCGGCGCTCGGGATCGACCAAAAGGGCATCCAACTGGCGGCGACCGTTCGTCCCTGGAAGTCGCTCACAATCTCGGGTGAGCTGCGGGACTACACGCGCAGTCACTCTCGCGCAGGAGCCGCGACCCTGCGCACGCCCACAAACCTGCTGCTCGAGACAGGCGAGCGGCTGGACGGGCAGATCACGCGTTACGCTGTTGGCGTGGGCGGCAGTGCCCTGACGAACGGCTTTCTCGACTACAGCACCGAGAGCTCGATGCTCGGCGTGTACACGCATCATCACTATCTGACCGAGGCGAAAGCCATCGCGGTGGAATTCACGCCGCGCCGGGATCTGGCTTTCCAGTTCCGCTACGGCCACGATGCGCGCGTCAACGAGTCGTTTACCGCTTCGGCCAATGGGCTTTTTCATCCGGACGATCCGCGAAATCTGTTGAAGGACGCGAATGGCAATCCCGCCCGCCAATGGGCGCTCAATGCGTTTCCCGTGCCGCTGCCCTATTATCAGGGCGCACGTGGCTATAAATTCACCGGCACGTTTCAGGCCGACCGCGGGCGCTGGGGAAATCACCGGTTGACCGCCTTCGTGTCCGACCAGGAATCGTGGACGCGGCAGGAATCGTGGCGTTATTACGAGGTCAACGCGAGCGGCGAGCTCATCCAGAATCTCGCTAATCTTAGCGACGTTCATTCGGGGCGCCTTCAAATCCCGGCGCCCTGGCTGCCTGCCATGCCGGAAACGATCTTCGGGACCAATGGTGCCACCCGCCTCCCGGACATGTTGTATCAGGACGGCAAGGCCTACCGGCTCGCGCAGCGGATCTATGCCGGCGCGGTGACTCCCACCGCGGGAAATCCGCTCGGTCTCTCCGGCCCGATCAATGCGGCGACCGGTCGCAGCACCGTCACCGATCTCCATTACGACGATGTGCGGGAGAGGAGCATTGGAGTCAGCACCTTCAGCTCGCTCTGGCGCGATCGCATCGATGTCATGGCGGGCTTTCGTTTCGAGTCCGCCGAGACGCGTTCGCTCGATACGGGCGTTCTGATTGGACCGATCGACTATGACAGCACCACCTTGGGACTCGTGTTCGATACGCCCCTGAAGGGCGTCCGCATCTATGGCAACTACGCCACGAACGCTAAAATCGATTTCGATACCAACACCGACGTTTTCAACCAGCCTCTGCCGGTCGGCCAAGGCGTCAGCCGGGACATCGGCCTGAAGTTTTCCCTCTGGGAGCACCGGCTCTCGGGCAACGTCGGTTACTATGTTACAGAGCAAAAGAACTTCACGGGCACGCTCGGGGGCTTCCGCAATGATATCGATCCCGTCGGCATCAATGGCCGGCACGGTGGCGAGGGCTACGTCTACAGCAAGACGTCCGACGGTCTGAGTGCGGCCTTGTCGATGCGCCCGCGCACGTGGTGGGAAGCGACGCTCAGCTTCGTGCAGTCCGACGGCTCCGAGCGCAGCGATGTTTCCCTGGCTCCTTTCTATAACGATCAATTCAACACCACCACCGCGAACGGAGCGCTCGCGGTTGCGGTCAGGAACGCAGGAAGCGGGACGCTTTCGCCGTTGATGGTCCGCAGCGACCCTGCCAACGCCACCTCTCCGCTGGTGCCGCTTTCCATCGCGATGCTCAGGGATCGGACGAGTCCTTATTTTGCGACCCTGGACCCGGATTCCGGCCAGATCACCAATGCGCAGTCGCTCGGCCTGACCACGGCCGGCGTCGGGACCAACCTGACGGGGCTGACGATCTCCGAGCACCAACTAGGCTTCGTCCCGCCCGCGCCCACGATCACCGTGCGCAAGGCAGGCGAACAGACCTTCGGCTACGCCGAAACCGCGTTCAGTTTGATCAACCGCTTCCAGATCCGCCAAGGGCGCCTGAAAGGCCTGGTGTTTGGACATACCCTGAGCCTGCGGCTCGGCGTGCGGGGATACATGTATACGCTGGCCGCGGCCGGCGGCGCCCGCAAAATGTTCTATTATCCGGACAAATTGGACCAGGGCGTATTCGCGATGTATCGCTTCAAGGCCTTCAAGCGGTTTGGCGCGACGATCCAGGCGAACGTAAGCAATCTCTTCGACGATCAGGCGCGCGTGACTCTGCCGAATCCGACCACGGGAACGCCGCGTTATTTCTCGGAGTGGTATACGCCACGCAAGTTCGCGATCACGGCGGCGTTTGGCTTCTAAGCGATTACGCTGCGGCTACCGACTTGGGCGCCGATGCCGAGGAACGTGCTTCGGAAAACGGAGCGGGTTTTGACTCGCCGGAAAGGAGGATCCACGCTTGAATTTCCCTGCGACCATCCATTGCCCCAAGAGGGGCTGCCGCTTGAAGAAGCATGGGCAGCCCGTTTCCGGAGCGACGCGATGGACGCACGTCCATCCCCACTGAAATTCCCCGGAGCAAGCAAACCTATGAACAGGCGTCGTTTCATCCTCAAATCCCTGGGTGCAAGTCTGGCTCTCCCCTCGCTTTCGTCGTTAATGGCCAGTGTCGTGGGGGGCAATTCCGCGGTGCAGATGGCCAAGGGGCCGGGGGCCGGGGCGAAGCGTTTTGTCGCGGTGGGGAATCTGCTGGGTTATCAGACCAAGCAATTTTTCCCCGAATCGACGGGCTCGGCTTACGAGCAGACGACGCTGCTCAAGCCGCTGTGGGATAACCGCAAGCAGATGACGGTTTACCGCGGGCTCGACCACGGCATCAAGGGCGGGCACTTCGCGGTGCATTCCTTTCTCTCGGGCGTGCTCAATTCCGAGGCGCAAAACCGGCCCGGCGGCAATGTGACCATCGACCAGTTCATCGCGGACGAGATCGGTTTCCAGACACGCTTTCCCTCGCTGACGGTTGGGTCGGAGGGTGGCATCCACGGCGGGTGTCAGATTGCCTGGACGAAGTCAGGGGTGCGCGTGCCGCCGATCACGGGACCGGCGGAGCTGTTTGACCGGCTCTTTGTCGGCGACTCCCCGGAGCGCCTGAATCGGCGCAACCAGGAGAACCGTTTGCAGGCCTCCGTGCTCGACACCGTGCTGGAGGATGCGAACCGGCTCTCCAAGCGGGTCAACCGCGAGGACAAGGACAAGCTGGACGAGTACTTCACCTCCATTCGCGATGTGGAGAAGCGCCTCGAGCTTCGCCAGCGTTGGGCGAGCCTGCCGAAGCCGAAGTCGCCCTTCGAAAAGCCGGCCAACAAGAACACGGTTGAGGATCTGCCGATGCTCTATGAGTTGATTGCGCTGGCGCTGCAGACCGACTCAACGCGCATCGCCACGCTGGAAATTGGCGGCGATTTCCTGCCGCAGAACCTGGGCATCGAAAAATCGTACCATGGCCTCTCGCACCACGGCAACGACGAGGCGGCGATCAAGCACCTCATCACGCTCGAGACCTACCAGATCGAGCATTTCGGGAAATTCCTCACGCGGCTTTCCAAGATAGAGGACGGGGAGCGGACCTTGCTCGACTCGACTGCAGTGCTCTTCGGCAGCGGCATCGGCGATGCGAACTCGCACAAGAACACGGACCTCCCGATCGTCCTCGCGGGCGGCGGCTACAAGCATGGCGAGTTCAAGAAGGTGCCGTCCTCGGGTGCGAACAAGGTGCCGCTGTGCAACCTCTTCGTCGACATCGCGCAGCGCATGGGCGTCGAGGCGGAGTCGTTTGGCACGAGCACCGGCAGGTCCGTGTAAGGTGGCTGCCGCGGAATCAGGTTCGCCGATGCGCGCCCGTCTTTGTTGGTTGAGGGTCGCGTTCGGATTCGCCCTGAGCGCGACATTTTCCCGCGCGGAGGAGGTTCCCGCGCAGAAAGTGGTTTCCCAATTCGTGGGGAAGTACTGCCTGAAATGCCACGATACCGAGACGCAGAAGGGCGACCGGGAGTTCGACAGCTTCAAGCTGCCGCTCGCCAACGAGGCGGCGCTGATCGCGGCCAAGGATATCGTCGATCAGCTCACGTTGCGGGAGATGCCGCCAGGCAAGGCGAAGGCGCAACCGACCGACGACGAGCGGCTCGCCATCGTCCGGGTGCTGCGGGAGAGCATCGCTGCCGCGCGCGGCAAGATCGAGAGCACCGCGGCGCGCACGGTGATGCGGCGGCTTTCGAATCGTGAGTACGAGAACACGCTCGCGACGCTCTTCGGGCGGCGGGTGGACACGCTCGGGCTCACGGCGGATTTTCCGAAAGAGAAGGCGAGCGAACATATCGACACGATCGGGAAGTCGCTGGTGACGTCCGGCTTTCTGCTGGATCAGTATTTCCAGTCGGCCAATCGTCTGGTCGAGACGCGCCTCGGCCGGCCGGAGATGGCGCCGAAGTCGTGGCACTTCGACGGGCACTTTGTGCAATACGAGGAGCTGCAGGGGCCGCACAAGGCGGCGTTTAACTTCAAATATCTCTGCCTGTACGAACAGCCGAACACCGACACGCGGCAGGGCGGCTACGGGCATATCGAGGATTTCCTCAAAGGCGTGCCGGTCTCCGGGCTCTATGATATCGAGGTGCTGGCGCAGGCGATGCACCGCGACACGCATTACGACCCCACGATCTTCGGCATCGATTTCTCCGAGCCTTTCCTGCTCGGCGTGGTGCCCGGCGATGCGACCAAGAACCACATCCATTATCCGCAGGCGATCGAGCCGCTCCTTGGGCAGGCGGTAGTGCCTGACGATCAACCGCAGTGGATCAAATTTCGCGTCTGGCTCGAAGCGGGACAGACGCCGCGCTTCATCTTTCCCAACGGACCCTACGAGTCGCGGGCGTCCGTCCTTCAGGTCAATAAGCGCTACGCGGGCGACTTCGCGGGCAGGTTCGCCAAAGCCGATGTCAGTCGCACGCACCTCCTGCGGGAGGGCAAGCTGCCGCACATCCGCATCGGCGAAATCAAGATCGAGGGGCCCATCGCCGAGACGGGTGGAAGCCTGGAAGAGATTGCGGTGTTTGGGGAGCGGGGCTTCCAGGCGGAGCGGGCGCTCGACCAGCTGTATGCTTTTGGTGGGCGCGCGTATCGGCGGCCGCTGACGGAGGCGGATCGCGCGGGCATCCGGAAAACCTACGACACGCGGATCGCGGAGAAGGCGACGCCGCGTCAGGCCGCGCTGGATACGCTGAAGATGATGCTGTGCTCGCCGTCGTTTCTCTATTTCAGCGAGATTACGGACGAAAAGGAAACCAAGCTCGGCTCCTACGATCTCGCGTCGCGTCTCTCCTATGCGCTCTGGAGCGCGCCGCCCGACCAGGAGCTGCTCGCCGCCGCGGCGGCGGGGAAACTGGCCGCGCCAGAGGAACTGCGGAAGCAGAGCAAGCGGCTGCTCACGGACGATCGCGTGCGAGGTTTCGTGAACGGCTTTCTCGACAGCTGGCTGAGTCTGCGCGATCTGGGCGGCATGCCGCCACCCCGCGAATCCACGCGGGTGTATTATGCCGAGAATCTGCCCGAAGCGATGAAGACGGAGGTGCGGCTCTTCTTCCGTCATCTCATGGGGGAAAACGGCTCGGTGCAGCAGTGTCTCGAGGCCGACTACACGTTTGTGGATAAGCGGCTGGCGAAGCTCTACAATCTGCCGGAGCAGAAAACGCTCCGGATCGCCGACGGGTTTCAGCGGGTGAGTATCGCGGGCAACCGCCAGCGGGGCGGCCTGCTCGGCATGGCGGGGGTGCTCACGGTCAGCGCGAACGGCGTCGAGACTTCGCCGGTGACGCGCGGGGTCTGGGTTTCGGAGAATATTCTCGGCATCAAGCCGCCGCCGCCGCCCGATGTGGTGCCCGCGATCGAGGCGGATGTGAGCGGAGCCACGACGATCCGCGAGCGGCTGGCGAAGCACCGGGCCGATCCGGCGTGCGCCGAGTGCCACCGGAAGATCGACCCGCTGGGCTTCGGGCTCGAGACCTTCGATCCCATCGGCCGCTGGCGTACGACGTATCCCAAGCCCAAGGGCAATGCGCCCGCGCCGAAGATCGACTCCACCGGCGAGTTCGGCTCCGGGGAGACCTATGCGGGCTTTCCCGATTTCAAAGGCATCCTCGTCGCAAGCCGGACGGATGTTTTCACGCGCCACCTGATCAAGCAGGTTCTCAGCTACGCGACGGGCCGCCACATGGAGGCGAGCGATGAATTCGTGATCGAGGACATCTTTCAGGTGGTGAAGAAAGACGGCTACGGTTTGCGCACGCTGATGGTCGAGTGCCTCGCCAGTGAGATCTTCCGCTGGAGGTGACGCGCGCCCTCACTGAGGCGGCCGAGGCGATAGGAAGGGGTTCAACTCGACTCTATCATCTGGTAAATCTGGATCAGGTTGCCGCAGGTGTCGGCGAAGATTGCGAGTTTCACGGTGCCGGCAGGTGTCGGGTCCATGGTGAACTTCACCCCCGCTTTCTTGAGGCGCTTGGCGTCGGCCTCGATGTCGTCGACTTCGAAAGCCGTGATGGGGATGCCCTGCTGGAACAGGCCCTCCTGGTAAGTTTTGGCGGTGGGATTGGCGTTGGGCTCGAGCACGAGTTCGACATCCGAGTGGCCCTCGGGCGACACGAGGGCGATCCAGCGGAACTCGCCCATTGGGATATCCTTGCTCTTCTTGAAGCCGAGCACGCGCGTGTAGAAGTCGATCGCGCGGTCCTGGTTCTCGACGAAGATGCTGTTGAGTTTTATTTTCATACGGGTGTGCGCCACGTTAGCGCATGCGGGCGACGGGCGCTTCTTGGAAATTGCCTTTCTGCGCGGGTAGCGAGCCCATGAGTGAGAAGCAGCCGGGGATCAGCTCGGGCGGCACGCGAGGCGGATGGCCTGGGGCGGGGCGATGCCGCTCCCGGAAGAGGGAGGGGGAGACGCCGACCCGGCGGGTGAAGAGCGTGCTGAAGCTGCCGAGGCTGGAGAAGCCGACGGCCATGCACACCTCCGTGACGTTTTTGTCGGTCGAGAGCAGCAGCTGCTTGGCGTGCTCGATCTGGGCGAAGGAGCGATACTGGTGCGGCGTATCGCCGAACACGGCCCGAAAAAGGCGGATGAAATGATGCGGTGCGATCCCGACGCTACGGGCGATCTCGTTTACCGACAGCCGCAGCTCGTCACAGGCGCGCAGCAGGTCGCGGGCACGGCACAGGCGGAGCAGGAGTTCGTGGTGCAACATGACGGGTGCGGTGGCTGATCGGAGTACGATTGCGGCGGCTTCCACATTTGAGAGCAACCCTTGTCATGAGGCTGCGCAGAGCGGTCTGCCGAACCTCTCTGCGTCCCGATTGTGGGAAACCTTAGTTCCGCGAATGAGCGGGCGCGGAAGGGGAGGCTGTGCGCGCTGAATTTCAACCCATTAGCGGATAGTTCGTTACGCTGTCGTCGCGCCTCTGGCACAAGCCATGCAGTCGGCTTACATAGATGAACTATGTGAAGCACTCTATTCCAAGCCGATGGCTTGACGTAACTCCCCTAGCATTTCTATGGAGCTATCATGGCTGCTGAGAAAACAGAACTGGTGAAGGGAACGCTTGAGATGCTGATCCTCCGCGTGCTGGCGCGCGAGGAGATGCACGGCTGGGGCATTGCCGAGCGCATCAAAGCGTGGTCCCGCGACGTGCTGAAGGTCGAGGAAGGTTCGCTCTACCCGGCGCTCTACCGTCTGGAGATGCAGGGCCTCGTGAAGGGCGAGTGGCGCGTTTCCGAGAACAACCGCCGCGCGAAATTCTACACGCTGACCAAGGGCGGGGTGAAGGAACTCGAGCGCGAGAAGCAGAATTGGGACCGCGTCGTGCTCGCGATCGCGAACGTGATGCAGTCGGGCTGAGCGAACGGCTTGCCGGCGATACGAGCGCACACTCTGCATGAAAAAGCTGAATGAACTTCTCTTCCGTCTCCGCGCGCTCTTCCGCCGCGGGCGGCTGGAATCCGAGATGCAGGAGGAGATGCGGCACCACGTGGAGATGAGCGTCCGGGAAGGCGCCCAAGACGGGATGGCGCCCGACGACGCCTACCATGCTGCGCAAAGGAAGTTCGGGAATGTGGGAGCGATTCAGGAAACCGCGCGCGACGGGCGCGGCTTTGCGTGGCTGGAAAACGCGGTGAGCGACATTCGTTACGGCGTCCGCGTGCTGCTCCGTGCGCCGGGTTTCGCGCTCGCGGCGATCGTCAGCCTGGCCATTGGGGTCGGGGCCAACACCGCCGTGTTCAGCATCGTGAATGGCGTGCTGCTCCGGCCCTTGCCTTATCCGGACGCGGAGCGCCTCGTGACGGTGTGGACGGAAAATCGCCGGCAGGGGGCCAATCGGCAGACCTCCGCCTATGCCAATATCGCCGACTGGCGGAAGACGGCGCAAACGCTCCAGGACATCGCCATGTACGACCCGGTCTCACTCGTGGTGACCTCGGGCGAGCCACGCCGCATCAGCGGATTGCTGGTGTCCGCCAACCTTGGCACGGCGCTGCGCGTGCAGCCACGGATCGGACGGATGTTCACGGAAGAGGACGCGGCACGGAGTGCTCCAGTGGCGATCCTCAGCCACGCGGCGTGGCTCAAGCACCATGGCGGCGCGGAGGATACCCTTGGTCGGAAGATACAGATCGACGGTCGGCCCATCGAGATCGTGGGCGTGATGCCCGAGGGTTTTTATTTTTCGGATAAGAACACCGAGGTGTGGCTGCCCCTCGCGCCGCCTGCCGCGAACGATGGGGCCAACGTTCGCGGCGTCGGCGCCTTGCGCGTCATCGCGCGGCTCGCCCCGGGTATCCCGCTCACGCAGGCGCAAAGCGAACTTTCGGCGATTGCCGCGGCGCTGGAGCGCGAGCACCCGGCCAACCGCGAGCTGGGCGTGCAACTCGTGCCGCTCGCAGAGCAGCTCGTCGGGCGCGATCTGCGCAACGCGCTCGCCCTTCTGCTCGCCGCGGTGGGGGCGGTGCTGCTGATCGCGTGCAGCAACGTGGGAAACCTCATGCTGGCGCGAGGTCTGGCGCGGCAACGTGAGTTTGCGATGCGGATCTCGCTGGGCGCGACCCGCGGGCGGCTTGTCGCCCAGCTTCTGATCGAGAACGTCGTGCTGTGCGTGGTCGCCGCGGGCCTCGGTTTGCTGCTGGCGTCCCTTACGGTGGACGCGGTGCGCACGCTGGCGCCGGCGGGGATTCCGCGGCTGGACGAGATCACCGTCGACCTGCGGATGCTCGGCTTTGCCCTCGGGCTCTCGCTGGCGAGCGTGTGCGTCTTCGGCTTGCTGCCCGCGCTGCAGTGCACCCGGCGGGATGCGCTCTCGATGCTGCGGAACAGCTCGCGCGATTCGAGCGAGGCGCCGCGCGGGCGGCGGCTGCGAAACGCGCTCGTGATCGCGGAGTTTGCGCTGGCCGTGATGCTCTTTGCCGGCGCGGGCATGCTCGTGCGCAGCTTCATGAACCTGATGGCGGTCGATCCCGGCTACCGCACCGAAAATCTGCTGGTCGCGCCGCTGCGCCTGCCTGCGAGCCGGCCGGCGGGCGATACGATTCCCTTCACAGCCGCACTGATCGAGCGCATTCGCGTCCTCCCCGGCGTGACCGGCGTCGCCGTCAGCGAAGAAGCCATGCTCGGCGACCGCAATGCCCGGATCATCATCGTGGACGGCGGGGCGGCCACAGATACGGCTCCGCTGCGTCTGCCGCTTGCGACCGAGGCGGTGACGGCGGAGTATTTTCGCGTGATGGATGTCCCGCTGCGCACCGGGCGGATTTTCTCGGACTTCGATGGGCCGAAGGCGCCGCTGGTAGCGCTGGTGAACGAGACCCTCGCGCGCCAACTGTGGCCGACGGAGGACCCCGTCGGCCGGCGGTTCAGGCTCGGGCCGAGTCCCCAGCTGGCGTGGATCACCGTGGTGGGCGTCGTGGCCGATCAGCGACGGCAGAAGCTCGACCGGGCTCCGATCGCGCAGGTTTTCACGCCGTGGGCGCAGAGCCCCTCGCGTGGGATGAATCTCCTCGTGCGCACCGCGGCGGACCCGACGGGCCTCACTCCCGCCCTGCGCGCGGCGGTGAAGAGCATCGACCCTTCCGTGCCGTTTGAAGCCATCACCACCGTCCGCCAGTTGCTCGACCGCACCGTCGCGCCGCAGCGTTTTCACACCCAGCTGCTGACGACGTTTGCGATCCTCGCGCTCGTGCTCGCGGGGGTGGGCATCTTTGGGCTGATGCACTACTCGGTCGCCCGGCGCACGCAGGAGATCGGCATCCGCACGGCGCTCGGCGCCACGGGCGGGCAGATTGTGCGAGATGTGCTCGTCGAAGGTCTGAAACTGGCGGCACTTGGCGTGGCGATTGGCCTCGCGGGGGCGGTGGTGCTTTTTCGGATGTTCTCCGCGTTGCTCTACGAGACGAGCGCCGCCGATCCACTTTCGCTCCTCGGCGCTGGGGTGGTGCTGATCGCGGCGGCGGCGCTGGCCTGCTATCTTCCGGCCCGCCGTGCGAGCCGCATCGATCCGCTGATCGCGCTGCGTAGCGAGTAGAGGTCATCCATGCCGCCCATGAGCACGCACGCTCTCCATTTCTTTCACCCGAAAAACCATACCATGAAAACCCACCTGTATCGAATTGGAACGACACTCGTTGCCCTGGCGGCTCTCGGCGCAACCTCGTTGTTTGGCGCCGAGCCCATTGTCCCGGACCTGCAAAAGATCGCGCAAGGCACCGGTGCCCGTCCGGCACCCAATGCCATGCCCCGCTGGGAAAAGGACGTGAAGGGGAAGCCCGCCCTCTTCGCCCGCGGGGCGATCTGGCTCGACGGGGTTAACTTCCGCGAAGGCACGATCGAGTGCGACATTCTGGGCAAGAGCGCGCCACGGGGGAGCAACTTCCTCGGCATCGCCTTTCACGGGAAGGACAACACGACCTTCGAGTGCGTGTATTTCCGCCCCTTCAACTTCCGCGCGGAGAATCCGGAGAACGCGCGCCACGCCGTGCAGTACATCTCTCATCCGCAGTGGACCTGGCAGAAGCTCCGCGCCGAGAAGACCGGCCAGTATGAAAAGCCCATCGCGCCTCTACTGGATGGCGATGCGTGGTTCCGCGCGAAGATCGTGGTGACGGCCACCCAGGTGAGCGTGTACGTAAACGATGCCGCGAAGCCCTCGCTGGAAGTAACGCGGTTGACCGATCGGACCGACGGGAACATTGCAATCTGGGGCGGCGATGCCGGTGACGGCGGATACTTCGCCAACCTGAAAATAGCACCGAAAGAGTGAGCTTTTAGAATGGCGAAGGGCGTGAAGACCCCGCGAATCCAAGGGGAGCGCCCTTTCGTCTCTCTTAGAGCGCAGCGGAATTTCCTCTTAACTTGGGCGGACAATCAATTCGGTCAGTGGGTGCGAGGGGCCCACAACTTTGAGAAGAAGTGGCCGAAGACCTCCACCTCGCAGTAGTGATTCAGCTCGTCGGACGTATTGCCGCTACTATAGAGCCGGACGTAGCGGCCAGGTGCACCGCCCTGGCCAGTGATGAGGAGGCCTCGGTGGGTCTCGAGGTATGCCTTGTGGCGTCCCCGACCGAGTGACGAGGTGTTGTCGTGATCGTTGTGGTAGAGCGTGATGATCTTGTCGTCTTCCTGAAAAGTTGGGTCCGTGGATAGTTGGACAATGACGTCGTGGTACACGCGCGTCTGTGAGTGGAAATGCCACACCGCGATTCCGTAGATCATGGCCAATTCCCCCAAATCGATCTGTACCCACTGCCGGCCCGGACCGAGCTCCACGTACTTGCCGTCTCGACCGCTTTTATCGCCATCCGTGATGAACGACAGTTCGCCTATCACCGGCAGGGAGTCGCTGCTGGTGACGGGCTTTTTGTAGGAAAGCAGGGCGGTGCTGCGTGGAACCATGAGATCCGTTCTGGTTTCCTCCGATTGGAGATTTGGGAGAGAGATGGGCCGGGGTGTACCCACAAAAAGGGGAGCGGGATAGTCGATGACGAGTGGGATGAGCCCTTCGGCGAGGAGCCGCACTTCCGCTCCGTTCCGTGCCTGAGATACTGGGGGGCGCGTGCCCGAGGGTGCGCGAGAGCCGGCGGAGGCAGTGGAAGAAGGCGCTGTGCTTTGTGACGCATGATCTCCGGCCGATGTGTTTCTTGATGGCGGAGCGACACTGCCGGTGACGAGGGGCGCCTGTCGTCCAGGCGCAGCCGTCGATGCGGATTCGGCGAGCGTCGAGGAGGTGGAGAGCTCCTCGCGCAGCTGGGTATTCTCCCGCTGGTACCAGATGACGGTGGTCACCGCTCCGACCACCAGAGCGGCGGCGACTCCGAGCGAGAGTTTTGAAACGCCGAGGACGGTCGCGGCGGGCACCGCGAGCACGCCGCCGCTGCCGCCGGCGAGCCCGGCGGTGAGGGCCGAGGCGGCGAGGCCGGAGGGTACGGAGACGGCGGCGTGGTTTTCGAGGGCGGTGGCCAGCGCCGCGGCGGTCGAGGTGATGCCAAGACGGGAGAGCTTGCTGCGCAGTTTTTCGAGAGCGCGCTCGAGGCGCTTCTGGACGGCGTTTTCGGAGGAGTTGATCTGGGACCCGATCTCGGCGAGGCGGAGGCCGCGGTAGAAACGCAGCAGCAGGATCTGCCGGTCGAGCTGCTGGAGCTCCATCATCACATCGTCCAGCACGCCCTGCACGCGATCCGAGCCAGGAGTGCCGACGCGGGGCGGCGTGGGCTCGAGCTGCGCGGCATGCTCCCGCGCCTGCCGGCGCCGCTCCGAGCGGAGGGCATTGGCGGCGAGAAAGCGCGTGCTGGTGTACAGCCAGCCGGCGAGATCGCTGTGCTGGGTGAGCCGGGGCGATTCGCGGGAGAGCGCGATGAAGACCATCTGCGCCACATCCTGGGCGAGATGGGCATCGCCGCCAACGCGGCGCAGGGCCGCGCCGTACACGAGCGGCAAGTAGCTCTGCACGAGCGCGGCAAAGGCATCGTCGGAGCCGGAGTCGACGTAGCGGCGGAGGAGAGCGGTGTCGTGCATCGATGGTTTGCCTGTTACCTGTATAATAACCGCGCTGGGGAATTATCCGCCGAAGAATCTGCGGCGGGCGAGACTTCGTGCGTTTTTGGGTTCCGGACGCTGCAGGATGTCGCTCCGGAAGGTGGAGGGTCGGGCGACGCGTTCCCCTCGAGCGGTCCCGTCTTGCGGGGCGGATATCTCAGGTTTTCGGGGGTGTACTGCGCGACGGCTCACCGGGGACGGTTCGCCCTACCTCAATGCTTGCGCGAGGCCGTGGGGATGGGCTAAAGACCTGCCCTTCTTTGCGTTGAGCTTCGGCGGGAAGTGAGTTTGGTGTGGGACTCCATGGCCGAACCGATCCTCTATTACGACCGCTACAAGGGTTCCGTGCAGACGGAGCAGGTGTTTGGGGAGAGCTGGCTGCGGTTCGCTTACGAGAATCCGGCGGGGCGTTTCTTCGTGTGGCTGCTGGCGCGGCGGGCGATTTTTTCGAAGTGGTACGGGTGGAAGATGAACAAGCGGGAGAGCGCGCTGCGCGTGCTGCCGTTTATCGCGAAGTACAACGTGGACGCGGACGAGTTCGCGAAGTCGGCTTTCGACTACAAGACGTTCAACGACTTCTTCTACCGGGCGCTGAAGCCGGGCGCGCGGCCGATTGCGCCGGGGGAGAATGTCGCGGTGTTTCCGGCGGATGGACGGCACCTGGCGTTTCCGGATATCCAGGCGGCGGCGGGATTTTATGTGAAAGGTTCAACCTTCTCCTTCGCCGAGCTGCTGGGCGATGCGGAGGTGGCGCAAAAGTTTTCCGGCGGCTCGATGCTGATCTCGCGGCTGTGCCCGGTGGATTATCATCGATTTCATTTCCCGGTGAGCGGCGTGCCGGGTGAGCCGCGGCTGATCAATGGCTGGCTTTACTCCGTGAGCCCGGTGGCGCTGCGGCGGCGGTTGAAGTACCTGATCGAGAACAAGCGCGTGGTGACGCTGGTGGAGTCGCCGCAATTTGGCACGGTCGCGGTGATCGAGGTCGGCGCGACGAATGTCGGGAGCATCCAACAGAGCTTCGTGCCGGGCCGGCCGGTGGCGAAGGGCGAGGAGAAGGGGCTGTTTGCCTTTGGCGGCTCGTGCGTGATCACGGTCTTTCAGAACCGGAAGATCAAGTTCGACGCGGATATCGTGGCGCAGAGCCTGGAGTATCGGGAAACCTACGCCAAAATGGGTGACCGGCTCGGTGTGCGCGCGTAAGCGTGGGGAACTTTTGAGATGCTGAAGATCTACACCCTTTCCAACTGCGATACGTGCCGCAAGGCGACCAAATGGCTGCAAGGCCAAGGCGTGGCTTTCGAGGAGCGTGCGATCCGCGAGACGCCGCCGAGCGTGGCCGAGCTGCGGAAGGTGCTGAAGCAGCAGGATGGCGCGCTGCGGAAACTGTTTAATGTCTCGGGCCGCGAGTACCGCGAGCAGAAGCTCGGCGAGAAGCTGCCGGCGTTGAGCGAGGCGGCGGCGCTGGAGCTGCTGGCCGGAAATGGCCGCCTCGTGAAACGGCCCTTTGCGGTCGGCGACGGCGTGGGGCTGGTGGGCTTCGACGAAGCCGAATGGAAAGCTGCGCTGGCCAAAAGCTGAAGAACCACGGATACTGGAGAAAATGAGCTCAGAGAGACCCGAACCTATTCAAGAAGCCGTAAGCTGGCTGATCCGCTACACGCGGTTTCCGCAGTACCGGATGCCGGCCAAGGCGGAGGCGATGATCTTTGTCGCGGCCCTGTCGACGGCGGAGGAGATCGCGGCATCCCAGCGGTTTGCGCTGCAGCGCCGGAATCCCGCCGAGACCTCAGCGCTGAAGGCGCACGTGCTGCGGCGGACGCAGGTCCATTATAAGTGCGATAATAGCGCGAAGGTGTGAGGGGTGGGAAGGTCGGGAAGGGCTGCATTTCCTCTTCTCGTTCTTTCCGCTCTTCCTGTTCAAGAGTTTGGGCGGGGTGGGCCTTGGTTGAGGTTTTCTGTAACTTTGGCAAGTTGGCGGGGTTTTGAGGGCAAACCTCTGACTCTATTCCTCCTATGAACTCTTCCCGTATCCTCTCTCTAGTTGGTTTGTTCTCGTTATCGGCGGTGGTCGCGGTGGCGGCGATCGAGCGCACGGTTGAAAAAACGTTTGCGGTCGCGGGCGCCGGTACGCTGCGGGTCGAGACGCAGGCGGGCGCGGTGCGCGTCACGACTTCCAAGGAGAATGTGGTCAAGATCTCCGCGCGGCAGACGATTCGCGCCGGTTCCGAGCGTGAGGCGGACGAGTTGTTGCAGAAGCTGGAGCTGACGTTCGACCAGAGCGGCAACGACCTGAAGGTGATCTCCAAATACGAGAAGAAGCCGTCGGGCTGGAGCTTCGGCTCCTGGCCGCCGGTGAAGGTCGATATCATCGTGACGGTGCCGGCGAGCTTCGCGGCCGATCTGCGGACTTCCGGCGGCGATATCGCGGTCGGCGATCTCATGGGCAAGTTGAGCGCGCGGACTTCGGGCGGCTCGATCAAGCTCGGCAAGATGGGCAATGAGGTGGACGCGCGGACCTCCGGCGGGAATATCTCGCTCGAGGACGCCAATGGCCCGGTGGTGCTCGATACTTCGGGCGGCAATATCACGGCCGGTCGCGTGGCGGGCTCGGCGCGGCTCTCGACCTCGGGCGGAAATATCAAGGTCGATTCGGCAATGGGCTCACTGCACGCCAACACGAGTGGCGGAAATATCCGCGCAAAGATCGTGGGTGCCTTGAAGGAAGACTGCTCGGTCACCACCTCGGGCGGCACGGTGAAGGTGTCGGTGGACAAGATGGCGGGGTTCAAGCTCGATGCCTCGACGAGCGGCGGCAGCGTGGACATCTCGGGATTATCGGTGGAGACGACGTCGAAGAGCCGCAGCAAGCTGGCGGGTAACGGGAATGGCGGCGGGCCGTTGCTGAAGGTGCGCTCGAGCGGCGGGAGCGTGGAAGTGGCGGCGAATTGACGAGAGGAGCGGGCGTGGGAGGCGCGTGATACGATGGAGGGGTGAGGATGAGAGGCGCCGAAGCCGGCGTCGTCTGGCGCCAGAAAATTTCTCGGAATGGACGGAATGGACGGAACGGACGGGATGACACGGGGAGCCCGCCAATGGTATAGTGGGGTTGTTTGGGTGAGCAGAACGGCCGGAGAAATTTTAAAGAAAGAAGGGATGAAGCATGAAGGAAGAACGGAATCATGGACACGCGCAGCCGGACTCATGCAGTTGATCGGGTCGCAGCGAGGCGATCTGGCGGCATCTTTCAGACTGCGTCACCCGCTCCACATACCCTCCGGGTATGCGTCGGGGTTCCTCGCCCGAAATCTGCGCGTCATCTCGCCCCGCTGCTCCGCCTCCAACTGCATGAGTCCGGCTCTGGCCACGCGGCGGAGGGGGCGACGGCGCCAAATCCTCCTCTATTTCCGGGATATTCCGCGATCAGTTGGGATTGGCTGGGGTCAGCTGGGATTGGCGGGGAAAATAGAGATGCGGAGCGAAGAAAGCAGGGCGATGCATGAGTCTGCCTCAAACGTCAGGCTGTGAAGGCCGCTGCAACCACTCGCTGGATTTCTGGCCATGCTTGGATCACGCGGCCGAAGGGCGGCGGCGCCGACTTTCCCTCTATTTCCGGGATATTCCTCGATATGCTGGGATCAGCTGGGGTCAGCTGCGATCGGTTGGAGGATTTTCAAAGCACGCCTTATGTTGTCCGCCGATAGAAGCGCCGCTCCAGCGCGTAGTGCGTGCCAAGGACGGCGATGAGGGAGGCGGCCATCGTGGCGGCGAGTTGCAGCGGGTAGCTTTGCAGGCCGAGGTGGAGGAGCGCCCAGGTGGCGAGCATGATCGCGGGCGTGTGCATCGCGTAGAGGCTGTAGCTGATATCGCCGAGCCAGCGGAGCGCGGCGACGCTCCGGCGCGCGGCGAGTGCGGGATGTTTTTCCTCCCAGCGCACGGCCCACAGGATGCCCAGCACGCAGACGGAGGCCCACGCGGCCTGCTTGAGGAGATTGAGCCCGTAAAAAGACGGGAGGGATTTCACCGCGAGAAAAAGGAGCCAGGCGGCGATGAACCACCCTGCGCGCACGCGATTTCGGCGGGCGAGGTGGAGGTGCGCCGCGTAGGCGCCGGCAAACCAGAAGACCCCGAACATGAAGATGCTGTTGAACACCCAATACGGGCTGAACCACCGGAGAAGATAAATGGCGAAGAGATGCAGCGCGACAAAAGCGAGCGCGAGGCCGCGCCACTGACCGCGCAGCGCGGAGCGATGAATCAGCGGGTACAGCGCGTACATGAAGATCTCCACGGTGACGGTCGTGAGGATGTAGTTGCCGGCAAAAATCTCCCGCGGGTAGATGCCGGCGAGGCCGGTGACGCGGATGAGGATGTCTTCGGTCGAACTCGCGGCATGCAGGGCGAGCAAGGGGCTCGGCGCCGGGTAGTAGATTTGTGCGGCGACAAAAACGAAGCCGAGTGCGCAGGCGGCCCAGTAGACCGGAACGATGCGGAGGAAGCGGCGGTGGAAATAGGCGCGCCAGTCGGACACGGAGCCGCCGCTGCGGGCGCGGCGTTCGAACGGGTAATGAATACAGAAGCCGCTCAGCACGAAAAAGCCGAGCACGGCGGGATGGTGGCCGCCCGTCGGCCACGCGAGATAGGTGAAGGCGTCGTGCGCCACATCACCGAACGCGTGGAAGAAACGCTCGGCGGTGCCGACGGGAGTGAAGTGCGCCCAGAGATGCCAGTGGCTAAAAAAGACGATGGCGGCACACATGCCGCGCAAGGCATCGAGGGACCAGAGCCGGCTCGGAGGAAGATCGGGCGGCTGCGCCGGGATCACGGAGAAGATGTCGCGAGGGGCATGCGACGGGCGCAAGCGCTTTTTGAGCGGGCGTGGAGCGACCTCGCGTTACTGAAGCCAGCTCCGCATCTGATCGGGGGTGAGGTTTCCGCCGCAAATGACGATGGCGACCGTCTGGCCGGCAAAGGCTTCCTTGTGCTCGATCAAGGCGGCGAGACCGGCGGCGCCGGAGGGTTCGACGACGAGGCCGAGGTGCTGGTGCGCGAGGCGCATCGCTGCGATCAGGCTTTCCTCCCGGACCAGGAAGCCCTCGTCGATGACCCCGTGCATATCCGCGACGCACTCGGGGATCGGGATGCGAATGCCGATGCCGTCGGCGATCGTGGAAATCGAGTCGTAGGCGACGATTTTTCCCTGGCGCCAGGACTCGAGCATCGCCGGGGCGCCGGCGGCTTGCACGGCGATGACGCGCGTCCGGGGCGTGAGGGCTTTCAGTGCCACACCCATCCCGCAGGCGAGCGCGCCGTTGCCGAAGGCGACGAGCACCGCATCGAGAGGCTCGGGAAAGGTGGCGAGCTCGAGGCCGATGGTGCCGGCGCCTTCGCCGGTCTCGGGATCGAGGCTATCTTCGACCATGCGAATGCCGAGCTGGGCGGCGGCGTGCTTGGCCTCGATCTTGGCATCGTCGAAATCGTTGCCGAAGAGAACCACCTCGGCACCGAAAGCGCGCATGCGGTCGACCTTGAACGGATTGGCGCGCGTGCTCGCATAGACCGTCAATTGAATGCCACGGCGACGGCAGGCGTAGGCCATGGCCTGGCCGAGGTTGCCCGCGCTGGCGGTGATGAGCCGTTCGCCCGGCTGGAGTTTGGACACGTAGTAGTCGGCGCCCCGGCCCTTAAAGCATCGGATGGGGTTGGCAGTTTCCACCTTCACGACGATGCGCGCACCGAGGCTCTGAGAGAGCGACTCCGCTACATATTGGGGAGTCTTCTGGAAAACGGGATCGATGACGGTGACGGCGGTTCGGATGTTCTCGATTTTGAGCCGATGGACCATGCGAAGACCCTGTGGTCTCGACGTCGCGGATTCCAGATGTCTCGCTGTCATCCAAACGCCTTTCTTATTTTTGCGCCATGAAGTCTCCGTCTGCATTCCAAGAACTCGTCGTATTGGTGAAGCGTGCGCACACGCTGGGCACAGTGGGGGAGGTGCTGGGGTGGGATGAGCAGGTGAATTTGCCTCCCGGTGCGGCGGAGCAGCGGGCGGGCCAGCACGCGGTGTTGGCGGAGGCGACGCATGCGGCGTCGAGCGAGCGCCGGATCGGCGAGTTGTTGGCGGAGTTGGAAAAAGACGGCGCGGGGCTGTCGGCCGATGAGGAAGCGGTGGTGGCGCAGGCGCGGCGCGACTACGACAAGGCGACGAAGCTGCCCGCGGACTTTGTGCGGGAGAAGGCGACGCAGGGCAGCCGGGGCTTTCACGCGTGGGCACGGGCCAAGGCGAAGGATGACTTTGCGAGCTATGCGCCCGTGCTGGAGAAGAATCTCGAGCTGGCGAAGCGCGAGGCGGTTTATCTCGGAAAGGGTGGCGCGGCCTACGACTACGCGCTCGATAAACACGACCCGGGTTTGACGGCGGAGGCGGTGGACCGGCTTTTCGGCGAACTGAAGCGCGGGCTCGTGCCGCTCATGAAGCAGATCGTGGCCTCGCCGACGGCGGCGCGCGCGCAGGCGGTCGCAGCAAAGCTGAAAGGATTTCCGGTCGAGGCGCAGCGGACGTTTCTCCGCGAGGTGACGGAGAAGCTTGGCTTCGACTATACGCGCGGGCGGATCGATGTCTCGCTGCATCCCTTCTGCTCAGGGACGGGCAGCGACGTGCGGATGACGACGCGCTACAACGAAGACCAGCCGCTCGACGCGCTCTTTGGTTCGATCCACGAGACGGGCCACGGACTCTACGAGCAGGGGTTGCCGGCGGAGCATCTCGGCACGGCGCTGGGCATCAATGCCGGGATGGCCGTGCACGAATCGCAGAGCCGGCTGTGGGAAAATCAGGTCGCGCGGAGCCGCGGCTTCTGGAAATACTTCGAGCCGCGCTGGCGGGAGCTGTTTGCGGAGCAGACGAAGGGCGTAAGCTCGGACGAGCTGTATCTCGCGATCAATGCCGTGGAGCCGACGCTGATCCGCGTCGATGCGGATGAGGTGACATATAATCTGCACATCGTGCTGCGCTTCGAGATCGAGAAAGGGCTGTTCTCGGGCGAGCTCGCGGTGCGCGATCTGCCGGCGGCGTGGCGCGTGGCGGCGAAGGAACTCCTCGGTCTGGAGCCGGCCGATGACCGCACCGGCGTGCTGCAGGATGTGCACTGGAGCGATGGGGCGTTTGGTTATTTTCCGAGCTATTGCCTCGGCAATATGATCGCGGCGCAGCTTTGGGCCAAGGTGCGCGAGCTGCGGCCGGATCTCGAGGCAGACTTTGCGCGGGGCGATTTCAGCTGGCTGCTCGGGTGGCTGCGCGAGAACATTCACACGCAGGCGCGCAAGTACGGCACGCTGGAGCTGGTGCGGCGGGTGACGGGGGACCCACTGTCGCCGCGGCATCTGGTGGCGTATCTGAAAGAGCGATACGGGGTGCTTTACGGGGTGTGAAGCGCAGGCGGGGCGAATGGGAAATCACAAACGCCAGAGGGCGAAACGCTGAAGGCCCAACGCCAAAGAAATCTTGGGG
>JAZKEV010000472.1:0-3398 GCA_040386765.1 Verrucomicrobiota bacterium
CAAATACTCGGCCATGATACGCACTTCTTCCTTCGGCAGCATGCCATAGTGCGGCATGAGTACGCCCGGCTTCACCTTGTCGGTCCGCTCCAGCCAGCGCGTAAACCCGTCTGTGTCGTTGGGCAGGATGCCCGCGCCGATGCTGCCACGAGCGCCCACCCGCGTGAGTTCGGGCCCCATATGCCCACGCGCCTCCGTGCCGCGTACCGCATGGCACGCCGCGCAGCCATTCTTGAAAAACCGCTCGTGCCCGCTCCGCTCGCGCTCGGTCTCCGGCGCGCGCGCCGGTTGTCGCTGTTCCTCCAGCCAGCGCGCAAAGGCTTCCTTCTCCATGACGACCACATCGAAAGCCATCAGCGCATGCGAAGCCCCACAGTATTCCGCACACACGCCACGAAAGGTTCCCGTCCGTGTCGGCTCGAGCGTGAGCCGTGTTTTGCGGCCGGGTATCATGTCCATCTTCCCCCCGAGCGAAGGAATCCAAAACGCGTGGATCACGTCCGGGCTCGACAGCTCAAATTCGACCACCTCCCCCACCGGTAGCCGCACTTCATTCGCCGTTTCCAATGGCTCAGCCCCCGGAAGCTGGTAACGTACGCGCCACCACCATTGCTCGCCCACGACAGCGATCTTCAAGCTGCCAGGCTTGGCCGGAGCCAGCAAACCCGGCAGGATCGACAGCCCGTAAGTGAGCAGGGCCGCCAGCACCACCGTCGGCACGACCACCCCGCCGCCGATGATCAGAAGCTTGGCGCGCCGCTCGGCCGAAGCATTTTCGTGCCGCACCCGCAGCGCATAGAACGTGAGCGCTGCGACGCCCAGCCACACCACCGCCGCACCTGCGGTCATCCACCAAAAGAGGTCGGCCAGCTGCTCCGCGCCGCGCCCCGCCGGCTCCAGTGCCGACTGACGCCCGCGACAGCCCGTGCCGAAGCCCACGCAAAGCAAAGCCGAAGCAATGTGGAAGCGGGCGGGACTCACTCAACGAGTGATAGTTGCGCAAGCTCGCACTCCGTTCCCTCCTCCTCGCCGATTTTTCACATTACTTAATTGTAGGAGCGGCTTTACGCCGTGACCTCAGGACCCGCGATTTACTCTCTCGGGCGGAGGGAGGATGAACGATTATTTTGGCCGCGAAAAGGCGCAGAACGCGCAAAAGAAATCCCTGAAGTTATATCATTTTTGCGCCTTTTGCGCCTTCTTGCGGCCAATCACATATCTCGCGCCCCTTACTTCGCCGGTGCGACGCGCCAGATGACGTTCCCCACATCGTCCGCGACGAGCAGCGCCCCTTTGCCATCGATGGCCACGCCCACAGGCCGGCCGAGCGCGTTGTCGTTGGCATCGATGAAGCCGGTGAGGATATCCTCCGGTTCGCCGTTGGGCCGGCCGTCCTTGAAAGGCACGAAGATCACCTTGTAGCCGCTCTTCGGCTTGCGATTCCACGAGCCATGCTGGCCGACAAAGGCGCCACCCGCATATTTCTCCGAAAACAGTTTTGCCTCATAGAAGCACAGCCCGAGCGACGACGTGTGCGAACCGAGGGCGTAGTCGGGCTTGATCGCCTGCGCGACGAGCTCCGGCTTCTGGTCTTTCACGCGCTGGTCGACGTTCTGGCCGAAATAACTGTAAGGCCAGCCGTAGAATCCGCCGTCCTTCACCGAGGTCATGAAGTCGGGCACGAGGTCGTTGCCGAGTTCGTCACGCTCGTTCACCGCCGTCCACAGCTCGCCGGTCTTCGGCTCCCAGCCCAAGCCGACGGGATTGCGCAGGCCGTAGGCGAAGGTCCGCGTCTTGCCGGTCGCGAGGTCGATCTCGTGGATCGCGGCGCGCTGCTCCTCTTCACCCATGCCATTTTCGGCCACATTGCTGTTCGATCCGACACCGGCGTAGAGCTTGGTGCCGTCGCGATTCGCGATCAGGCTCTTCGTCCAGTGGTGATTGCGCGGGCCGGCGGGGAGATCGGCCACCTTCTCGGGCGCGGTCGTGATCTGCGTGTCGCCGACCTTGTAGGGAAAGCGCACGACCGCATCGGTATTCGCTACGTAAAGGTTATTGCCCACGACGGCCATGCCAAAGGGCGAGTTCAATCCCTGCAAAAACACCGTCTTCGTCTCCGCCACGCCGTCACCATCGGCGTCGCGCAGCAGTGTGATGCGATTCGCGCTCGGCACGGCGGCGCCGGCTTTCGTCATCATCACTTTCATCGCAGCGCCCTTGATGCCCTTGCCCTCCTCGGGGCGCTTCGGCGCATTGGTCTCGGCTACGAGCACATCGCCATTGGGCAGGACGCAGAGCCAGCGGGGATGATCGAGGCCGCTCGCGAGCGCGGTCACCGCAAAACCCGCCGCCGGCTTCGGTGTCGCACCCGCCGGCCAACCCGTCGCCGGCGCAATATCCACGACCGGTAGCAACGATTTCTGAGGCTTGGGCAGGGTGGGATTGGGCCCGTAGCCGGCCGAGGCCGGCAGCGCATCGCTCGCGGCGAAGAGGCCTGTTGCGGTTAAGACCGCAGCCACTAAACCCGCAGGAAGGTCAATAGAACGCATAGTCGCGCAATAGACTCCCGATCGGGCATTCGTGCCATCCGGCCCCGCTCCGCAATGGAGCATCGGTAAAACCCCCGCGCCGCTCGGCGATTTTCCCGACGCTCAACTCACTCAAGACGACTCGCTGCAGACGTGCAGCCACAGATAACACGGATGGGCACAGATGGAGAAATGCGTGGGGTGAGCCTATCTTCGCGCGCTGCTGGCTTTCGGATGGCCACAAAAAGGCGCAGAAGGCGCAAAAAGGCCTCGTTTTTTGCGCCTTCTGCGCCTCTTTGCGGCTAAAGATTATTTACCCGATCCTGCTTTTCTTAACAGCCCCCTCAGCGCCACTCGTGCCGCGGATACCGCCGCGACAGCTCCGCCTTCACCTTCGGATACTGCTCCCGCCAGAAGTTCGTGAGATCGTCCGTCACCTGGATCGGTCGCTGGTTGGGCGCGAGCACTTCGATCTTCACCGGCACGCGCCCGTGGCCGACGGCGAATCTCCCCTCGATGCCATAAAGCTCCTGTATCCGCGCGCTCAATACCGGCGGACCTTCCTTGTTGTAGGTCACGCGGGATTTCCGGCCGTTGCCCATGATGAGCCGCTCAGGCAGGTAATCGTCGAGCACGGCAAACTGCTCGGCGGTCAGCCAGTCGCGCAGCACCGGCATCACGGGCTTGTCCTTGATGGCGCGGTAGCCGAGCTCGCCGTAGCAGATCTGCTCCACCAGCGTCGCGCGATCGGCCTCGGTGATCGGACTTACCTCCAGTTCGGGAAACCACTCGGCCAGCCGGTTCACGCGGGTAATCCACTGCTCCACCGACTCGTCCCACGCCTCGAGCTTGATCCGCCCGGCCAGCACT
>JAZKEV010000473.1:0-26606 GCA_040386765.1 Verrucomicrobiota bacterium
TAACTAAGAAAGCAATGCCCGCCGTGTAGGGGTACACGGCGGGCTCTTTCTTTTCCGGGATCGGAGATCGCCGGTGAAGATCAGGAGCGAGCCCTGCGGGCTCCAAGAACCTAGGCGAAGGCCGAGGGCATATGACCACCGGTGAATGCCGAATGCTGAATGAGTGAGACCCAATAACGAATGGTCGACGGGCGAGTGCGCGCGATCACGTGAGGGTGGAGCTGGGGGCTGGTGGCCGGGACGCTCGTCGCTACTGTCCGAAAGGGCATGACACATGTCGGGTTTGGTTATGCGGCTTCAGCGGATATGCATGCCTTGCAGCGTTTTATGTTTTAATCCTCCCGGGCCATAAGTCCCACGCTAATATGAGCAACGATGCACGCTACTGGCACGCTAAAGAGGCGAGATTGGAGTTGTAGGAAAGCGGGCGAGGGGCATTCTTGGCGACATCTCCTCCGCTTAGCGGAGGATTGGGGTAACTAAGAAAGCAATGCCCACCGTGTAGGGGTACACGGTGGGCTCTTTCTTTTCCGGGGTACGAGATCGCGCCGCGCAGGCGGGAAAATCTCTCCAACGGTGCAGGCTGAAGTTTGCGGCGGAATGTTCGGAGAGTGCTCCGTGGTAGGGTGAGCTGGATGGCCTGTCGCCCGATTGATCCGCAACCTATCGGCTCCGCGCCTGCCTACAGAAGAGTACAGCGGGCTGGGTAATAAGCCTCATGCTGTATGCTACTGGCCTACCAAATGGGACTGATTGGAGTTGTGACTCGGACAATCATATCCATGCTTCGACTTATCTCCTCCGCTTAGCGGAGGATTGGGGTAACTAAGAAAGCAATGCCCGCCGTGTAGGGGTACACGGCGGGCTCTTTCTTTTCTGAGGTTCGAGATCGGCCTGCGGGCCTATTTTCAAAATAGGGTGCCGTGTCCACTTCTGTCATTTTGCGCAGCGAAGAACCCACGCGTACGAAGGCTGCAGGTATCCGTAGCCGTGGATTCTTCGCTGCGCTCAGAATGACAAACATTTTGAAACCACACCCTGAGGGCTTGTTAAGACTTCCGGGGCTTCCGGCTCGTGAAGGAGGCGTTGTCGGCGAACGAGTGTGTCTGGGAGTTGGGAGATCTGCGGTGCGCGCGGGAGTCCTGATCCCGCCGCTCACGCGGCGGGCTACATTCGATCTTTCGATCCCTCGGCACGAGGATGATGATAGCGGGGGCTCATCTCGACCTCCTGTGGGACGGGGCGATGCGTTCTGCGACCATCCCTGCGCTCACACGCAGGGCCACCGGATGGCGATGGGCGGGCTAAACACGATTTCCCGCGCCCGGCTTGGGGTGGCCTCCTCAGGCCTTCTTCTTCTCGGCGGCGCCGTGGAAAATTTCCTCGAACTGGAGGCCGGTGAGGCGGGTGAGGCCGCTCATGAGGCGCCAGAAGACGATCATGGTCACGACCATCGTCGGGAGGACGATGACGGGCCACGAGAGGCCGTTCATCTTGCCCAGCTCGGCGTTGAATTCGACAGTGCCGGGGGGGCTCTTGAGGAGGTAGCGGGCGAGGCCAAAGTTGAGGATGGCGCTGAGCAGGAAGGACAACGCGAGGCCGAAGCTGGCGTTGCGGAGGAGGCGATCGAGCTCACCTTGCTGGCCGTTCTCGGCGAGAGCAGCGTCGACGCGGGCGGTGTCGATCACCTGGTCGTTCCACAGCAGCTCGCGAACGAGCGGGCGCTTGGTGCGCATGGAGACGAGGACGGCGATGCCGAAGAGGGTCGGGATCGAGGCTTCCTTGACGGCGAACCAGAAGCTGTCGGCTTTCAGCTGGTTGAGCGTGCCGGTGAGGAGCACGCTGACGATGCCGACGATGGAGAAGAGGTTGAATTTCTTCCGCTGGACGAGGTCGTAGATGCCATAGCCGAGGGGGAACGCGAGGGCGACGATGATGCCCCACTGCGGGCCCAGCCACTTGTCGCTGCTCAACTTCGTCAGCACGAGGGTCGGCACCGCGATGTTGCAGATGAGGTTGATGAGCAGGTTTTCCTTCTTGGGTGCGGGAGCGGACATGGTGGCGAGGGGACAGGTCACTCGCTCGGGCGGGCGCCTACAAAGCAAAAATCGCCTTTGCCATTTCGGGGAAATCGTCGGTTGCTGGCGATCCACGCCTGACAACCCGGTTGTCGTGGCGGGGAGTGTGGCGCGGCGGAGAATCCTGAGGGATGGCTGCGTCGTCCGGCTCCTCGCGATGACGGATGGGTTGCGCGGCCCTTTATCTGGCACATGGACATCTCACTTCCTCCTGGCGGCATACTCATCGGGCTCGGCACGGACATCATCGAAGTGGAGCGCGTGCGCGGCGTGCTGGAGCGGCAGGGCGAGCGGTTTCTCAAGCGGGTGTTTACCGAGGAGGAGCAGGCGTACTGCTCGTCGATGAAATTTCCGCACAAGCACTATGCGGCGCGCTTTGCGGCGAAGGAGGCGGTGTCGAAGTGTTTTTCCACCGGCATCGGCGCGGAGCTGGGCTGGCGGTCGGTCTCGATCTATCACGGCGACCGGCATCAACCGCTGGTGAGGCTGGATGAGAAGGCCGAGGCGCTGCTGCGACACGTGGGCGCGACGCACGTGCATGTGAGCCTGTCGCACACCGAGACGGTGGCGATGGCGGTGGCGGCGCTGGTGCGCGCGTGAGAATCCAGCACGGAGAAGCAGAATCGAGCCCATGAGCGACGACGATACCGAGCACCGGGGCAGGAATTATCCCCTGTCGCCGTCGAAGATGTCGAAGACGCCCTCCTGGATCATGGTGGGATTTCTGCTTGGCGCGGTGACGGTGTGGTATCTGCCGGTGCGCCGCGGCGAGAAGACCGCGCCCGCGCGACCGCCTCAAGCGGTGGCGGTTAGTTCGACGCCTGCCTTATCGGCGAAGCGGGATGCGCAGCCGATGTCGACGGTCGAGGCGGTCTTCGACGAGTGGGCGCAGTATGCAGTGTGGGAATTCGACACGACCGAAGTGGTGCTGTGGAACAAGGAGGCGGGAGGCTTCACCGATCTTTATGAGGTCCGACGGTACGGCACGCCGGCGCGTTATTATTTTCGGACGATTCCCGCGCTGACGCGGAGGATCATCTCGCGCGGGAAGGAAGTCCCGGGATGTCCGCTGCAGTTTACGGAGACGGAGGAGCAGTACCAGGAGTGGCGGCAGCACGGCCGATCGGAGCGGCCGATCGGAGATTACCGGCCGCTGAGTGCTTTTGGCAGCGATACGAAGCCCGTGCCTCCACAGGCCCCGGATTCGCGCAGCATCTCGGACGGGGCGAAGATTGCGCCGCCGAAGTTCGAGATGGTCTCGCCTTTCGAGACCGCGCCGAAAAAAGACGACCGCAAATAGCGCCACCGATGATCGCTGCGAGCCATCCGATCCTGACGTGTGCGGCGGCGAAGGCGCTGGAGGACGGGCTTTTCGACGGCGACGAGGCGAAGGAATGGCCGGCGATGCAGCAGGCGGGGCGGGCTATCGCGGCGGCGGTGCTGCGCGATTTCGAGGAGATCGGCGGACTGGCGCACGACGGACGCGTGCTCGTGCTGGCGGGCAAGGGCCACAATGGCGGCGATGCGTTGATCGCGGCGCAGACGATCCTCGAAGGGAAGCCAGGCGTGACAGTCGAAGTGATGTTTTTCTTCGGCGAGGGGAACTTGCGACCGCTGGCGGCGCAGGCGTGGAGGGAACTGGCGACGGTGGGCGGGGCGCGGGTGCGCCGGGCGGCCGCGCTGCACGATGAGACGTCGGATGCCGTGGAGTACGATCTCTGCCTCGACGGAGTTTTCGGCTTTCAGTTTCGGGCGCCGGCGGAGAAGCGGGTGGTCGAGCTGCTGGAGCGGGTGAATGCCATGCCGATCCGGCTGCGGGCGGCGGTGGATCTGCCGAGCGCGGGATTGTTTCGCGCCGACTTCACGTATGCGACGGGTTGCGTGAAGAAGCCGGCGGTGGGGACGGAGGAGGCGGGGCGCGTGCGGTATCTCGATCTGGGATTTTTTCGCGGTGGCGAGAGGGGCGAGAAGAGCGAAATGGGCGAGGAGCGGGTGTTGCTCCCATGCGTGCTGGCGCCGCTCACGGGGCTGCGCGCGGCGTCGTCGGATAAACGGACGTTTGGGCACGTGTTCATCGTGGGAGGCTCGCGGAGTTTTCCGGGGGCGGTGCTCATGTCGGTGCTCGCGGCGCTGCGGAGCGGGGCGGGATTGGTGACGGCGTTTGTGCCGGAATCGGTCGCGGCGGCGTTTGCGGCGCGCGCGCCGGAGGCGATGTGGGTGGCCTGGCCGGAAACGCCGGAGGGCGGGCTGGCGCTGGAGGGCGAGCATCTGCTGCGCGAGCGGATCGAGCGGGCGGATGCGCTGGTGATCGGGCCGGGGCTGGGCCGCGAAAAGGAAACGCTGGCGCTGGCCGAGGCGATCGTGCGCATGGCGAAGGTACCGGTGGTGATCGACGCGGATGCGCTGCAGCCGGAGATCGTACGCGCGGGGAAGGCGAAGAAGATTTTGACGCCGCACGCGGGCGAGTTTGCGCGGATCGCGGGGAAGACGGAGCTCGGGGAGTTTGCGAAGGAAATTGGCGGCACCGTGATCGTGAAGGGGACGGGTACGCGGATCGCGAGCGGAGGTATTATTTATCGGAGCTTCTTTGGCGGGCCGGTGCTGGCGCGCGGCGGGAGCGGTGATTTGTTGGCGGGTTTGATTGGTGGGCTCGTGGCGAAGAAGGGGACCGATCCCGAGATGGCGGCGGCGCAGGGCGTGGTGTGGCATGGGCTGGCGGCGGATGCGCTGGCGCGGGAGCGGGGGCAAGTGGCGGTCAGTACGACGCAGTTGTTGGATTATTTGGCGGGGGTGTTGCGGGAGGTTTGAGGTGGTTGGGTGGCTGGCGGGGGCGGGTGGGTGATTGGAGGAGCGCCTGCGAGCAGGCGGCCTACCTGGCGGATGGGGCTTTGTCCTTGTTCCGGTCGCGGCGTAAAGCCGCTCCTACAACGGGCGGAAAATATATATAGAAAGAACGGCTCGTTTTTGCGGTCGTTGTGCTTTTGGGTGGGCGCTCCCGAATCAACCATGAGCAACCCTGAGATGACCGAGCGGCAGGCGTATCTGGTTTTGAATGCGCTGCCGAATATCGGGCCGATCACGCTGAATCGCTTGCTGGAAGAGCTGGGCGGCGATCCGCGCACGATTTTCACGGTGGGAAAGCGACGACTCGAGGGCGTGAGGGGCGTGGGGCCGGTGATCTCGGAATCGATCTCGACGTGGGCGGAGCATGTGAATCTCGCGCGCGAGGAGGAGCGGATGGCGAAGAGCGGGGCGGATTTCATCACGACGCGCGATCCGGTGTATCCACGGCTGCTGAAGGAGATTCACGATCCGCCGATCGGGCTGTATCGGAAAGGTGGATATGATTTCGCGCAGCCCAGCGTGGCGATCGTGGGCTCGCGGCGGACGACGCTCTACGGCATGGCCGTGGCGAAGAAATTTGGTGCGGAGCTGGCGCGGCTGGGCTTCTGCGTGGTGAGCGGGCTCGCGCGTGGCATCGACACGGCGGCGCACGAGGGCGCGCTCTCGGTCGGTGGCAAGACGGCGGCGGTGCTTGGGACGGGTATCGATATCATTTATCCGCCGGAGAATCTCGCGTTGTATCGGCAGATCGAGACGGGCGGCGGCGCGATTCTGTCGGAGTTTCCCTTTGGGCGGCGGGCGGACCGGCAGTCGTTCGCGATGCGTAACCGGATCGTGGCGGGCATCTGCGATGCGACGATCGTGGTGGAGAGCGATGTCGACGGCGGCGCAATGATCACGGCGCGATTTGCGGGCGAGCACGGGCGGCTGATTTTCGCGGTGCCGGGCCGGATCGACCAGAATACGAGCGCGGGGTGTCACCAGTTGATTCGCGATGGCGCGACGCTGATGACGAGCATCGACGATCTGCTGGGCGAGCTAAACTACCTCGACGGACTGCGGCCGACGGCGATTCCCGACAAGCCGTCGGCGGAGAAGGAAGCGGCGGCGGCGGCGGGGCGCGCGACGAATTTGACGCCGGAGGAGCAGAAGGTGATCGAGTGCTTTCGGGGCGGGTCGATCCTGGCGCCGGATGCGCTGGCGGGGTTGACGGGGATGGGCGCGGGGGAGCTTTCGGCGACGTTGATGATGCTGGAGCTTAAGCGGCTCGTGGCGAAGCGGGCGGATGGGATGTTCGAGGCGAGAGGCTGATTATTTTGAGATACAGAGAGCCACGGAGGACCAAACCGAGGGCACGGAGTCGATCCGTTGCGCTCAGTGAACTCGGTGATTTCTCGGTGACCCCTGGGTCGTCGGTTTGGGCGAGCCTTCAGTCGTGACGGAGGGCGACCATGGGGTCGACTTTGGTGGCGCGGCGGGCGGGGAAGTAACAGGCGGCGAGGCCCGAGATCGCGACGACGACGACGACGAGGGAGAGGACGTAGGGGTCTTGAGCGGAGACGCCTTCGAGCTGGTTGCGGAGGATGACGGTCGCGGCCCACGTGAGCGAGACGCCCACGACGATGCCGAGGCCGACGACCTGCACTCCGCGGCGGAAGACGAGGTTCAGGATGTCGCGGCGGGTGGCGCCGAGCGCCATGCGAATGCCGATGGAGTGGATCTGCTGCGAGACAGTGTACGCGAGCACGCTGTAGACGCCGAGCGTGACGAGCACGAGACCGACGACGGCGAAGATGCCGAGGACGAGCAGGCTGAAGCGCGGCTGGGCATAGGAGTACTGCTTGAGGAAATTGGTGAGGCTGTCGGTGAGCGTGATGGCGACGTTGCGGTCGACGGCCCAGATTTCCTGGCGGACGGTGTTGACGAGGGCGGTGGGGTTTTGCGTGGTGCGGAGCATGATGCCGCGCTCGAAGGCGCCGGTGACCGAGTAGGGGATGAAACCCTCGGGGAAGATCTCGCTCTCGAGGCCCTGATTCTTGGCATCGGAGACGACGCCTATGATCTCGAAGGTGGCGTCGGGGAGCTTGCCCTCGTTCATGGTTTCGAAACGCAGGAGCTTCACGCGCCGGCCGAGCGGGTCCTCGCGGCCGAAATAGCGGCGGACAAAGGTCTGGTTTACGACGATGACCTGGCGGGCATCGTTGACCTCGGTTTCGCTGAGGAAGCGGCCGGCGAGGAGGCGGAGCCCCATGGTGGCGACGTGGCCCTCGCTGGAGAGCTGTACGATCGACTCCCATTTCTCCTGCGTGCGGGTCTTGCCGGGAATATCGAGCTCGGAGCGGATGCCGCCGTAGGGCGGGAGCGTGCTGGCGGTGGTGATGGCGGTGACGCCGGGGAGATTTTGCACGCGCGGGAGGAGCTGGCGGAAGAAATTTTGTTTGGCCTGCGCGGTCTGGTACGTGGCCTTGGGCAGCGGGATGCGGGCGACGAGGATATTCTCGGGATTGAAGCCGAGGTCGACGGTCGTGAGCTTGATGAAATTGCGCATCAGCAGGCCGGCACCAGCGAGGAGCACGAGCGAGAGTGCGAGTTCGGTGACGACGATGGCATTGCGGAGCTTGCCCTGGCGGAAACCGGAGCCGGAGCCGCCCTTGCGGGCATCCTTCAACGGCTCGACGAGATCGCGGCGCGCGGTTTGCAGCGCGGGCACGAGGCCGAAGATGGCGGAGGTGATCGTGGTGATGCCGAGGCTGAAGAGAAGGACGGGCAGGTTCATCTGGATGCGGGCCTCGCGCGGGATGAGGCCCTCGGGAATCCAGGCGACGACGGCCTTGATGCCGAAGAAGGCGAAGAGGCAGCCGGCGACCATGCCGAGGGCGGCGAGGAGGAGGCTCTCGACGAGGAGCTGGCGGACGAGCCGGCTGCGGCTGGCGCCGAGCGAGGCGCGGATGGCCATCTCTTTTTCGCGGGCGGAGGCGCGGGCGAGCAGCATGTTGGCGACGTTGCTGCAGGCGATGAGGAGGAGCAGGCCGACGGCGGCGCCGAGCGTGTAGAGGGTGCGACGGAATTGGCCGACGACATTATCGACCCAGCTGACGACCTTGACGAAAAACTTTCCCTGCGGCGGGTAATTATTGGGATAAACTTTGGAAAGCCGCTGTGCGATGAGGGTCAGCTCGGCTTCGGCTTGGGCGAGGGTGACGCCGGGCTTTAGCTTCGCCTGAAACATGAAGTAGCGCTCGGCGAGCTTGGCGTCGGCGCGGTCGAGGACGATCGGCAGGTAGACATCGGCGGCGAGCTTGGTGAAGCGTTCGGGCATCACGCCGACGAGCGTGGTCGCGACGCCGTTGAGCATGAACGTCTGGTTGAGGATGGAGGGATCGAGGTTGAAATGTTTCCGCCACGTCTTGTGCGCCATCACGAAGACGGGTGGCGCGCCGGGCTTGCCATCCTCGGGCCCGAGCGTGCGGCCATGGACGGGCGCGACGCCGAGAAAAGCGAACTGGTTGGTGGAAACGGAAGCCCCTTGGAGGAGTTCGGTGCCTTCGCGCGTGGTATAGAGGACATCTTCGCCCGTGCCCGCGATGACGTCTTCGAAGACCGTGGCCTGCTCCTTGTAGTCGAGAAACTCCGGCGTCTGGAAAAATGTGCGGCCGCCCTGCTGGGGGCGGTCGGTATTGCGAATCTGAAAGGCGATGACGCGGTCGGCGTCTTTATAGGGAAACGGGTCGAGCAGGACGTTCTGAATGACGCTGAAGATCGTGGTCGTGGCGCCGATGCCGAGGGCAAGCGCGAGCGCGGCCAGCGCGGTGAAAGCGGGGTGATTGCGGAGTCCGCGCAGGCCGTAGCGCAGATCCTGCCAGAGGGTATCCATGGAGGGTGGGAGCGGGAACTAAAACACGGGAAACGGTAGAAAGTTACCGGAATTGGATGCGAAATCGTGGAGGAGGGTTGGGACCGGCGGCGGATTATTTCGGCGGAGGGGGAGGGAAGGGGGAAAAGCGAAAGGGGGCGGGGCCGGAGCCGGAGTCGGATGGGCGGGGGTTGAGTTGGCGGTAGGATGGGCCCAAAGCACGCGGAGCGGGTGGGGAGTTGAAAGCGACCTGCGATGCGGGCGGGCGATTTTGAGGTGGAGGGCACGAAAGGTGCGGCAGAGACTCCACCTATGATGAAACGCGGACTTGCGATGGTGGTGTGCGGACTGGCGTTGCTCACGACGATGCTCGTGGCGCAGCCGGCGAAGCGGGCGATAACACACGAGGACCTGTGGTTGATGAAGCGCGTGGGCTCGCCGGTGCCGAGTCCCGATGGCAAGTGGGCGGTGGTCTCGGTGAATGAGCCGGCCTATGAGGCGAAGGACGCGTCGGCGGATCTCTGGCTCGTGGCGCTCGATGGGGCGACGGCGCCGCGAAAGCTCACGCAGACCAAGGCCCCCGAGAGCGGCGCGGACTGGAGCCCGGACGGCGCGCGCATCGCCTTCTCCGCGAAACGCGAGGGCGACGATGCCGCGCAGATCTACGTGTTGGATTTCACCCGTGGCGGCGAGGCGGAGCGGGTTACGTCGCTCTCCACCGGGGCGAAGTCGCCGCGCTGGAGTCCGGACGGGAAACGCCTGCTCTTTGTGAGCGAAGTGTATCCCAGCGCGGACGACGACGAGGCGAACAAGAAGGCGGCGAAGGCGGTGAAGGATCGGAAGCACACGGCGCGCGTGTACGAGGGCTTTCCGATCAAGTATTGGGACCGCTGGCTCGACGAAAAGAAGGCGCATCTCTTCGTGCAGGACGCGAAGGCCGGCGCGAAGCCGAAGGACCTGCTGGCGAAGACGAAATTCGTCGCGCAGCCGGGCTTCGGCGGGCGGCAGCTGGACTCAGGCGAGGATCTGCCGGCGACGTGGACGCCGGACGGGAAAGCGGTGGTGTTTGTCGCCTCGACCACGAAGAACCGCGCGGCGTACGCGTCCGTTGTGACGCAGATGTTTCAAATCTCGGTCGAGGGCGGCGAGCCGCGCGCGTTGACGAGCGATCAGGATAGCTACGACGACATGGAGTTTTTGCCGGACGGGAAAGGGCTGCTCGTGACGTTTACCAAGGGCGGCGATGGAAAGACGTATCACCACTCGCGGATCGCGGCGTATCCGTGGCCTTTTGATGCGACGAAACGCCGGGTGCTGACCGACAAGTTCGATCTCTCGGTGATCAAGTTTGCGACGACGGAGGATGGTCGAACGATCTACTTCACGGCCGAGGCGGGGCATCGGGTGAATCTCTTTTCGGTGCCGGTGGCCGGCGGCGAGGTGAAGGCGTACGAGGTCGCGAAGACGGGTGGATTTCCCGGGCTCGCGATCGGCGGCAATGTGCTGGTGGCGAATTTCGACGCCGCGGTGAATCCGCCCGAGGTGGTACGGCTCGACCCGGCAGCGGGTACGATGCAGGTGCTGACGCAGTTCAATGCCGACCGGGTGGCGAAGCTCGATCTCGCGCCGCCGGAGCACTTCGAGTTCAAGGCAAAGAATGGTCGAACGATTCACAGCCTGATCGTGAAGCCGGCGGGCTTCGATCCGGCGAAGAAGTATCCGCTGCTCGTGCTGCTGCACGGCGGGCCGACGCCGCAATTCAAGGATCAGTGGGTGCTGCGGTGGAATTACCACCTGCTGGCTGCGCCGGGCTATGTGCTCGTATTGACCAACTATTCGGGCTCGACGGGCTACAGCGAGGCGTTTGGCCAGGCGGTGCAGAACGATCCGCTGCGCGGGCCGGCGGATGAGATCAACGAGGCGGCGGACGAGGCGATCAAGCGGTACGCGTTTATCGATGCTTCGCGACAGGCGGCGGCGGGCGCGAGCTACGGCGGGCATCTGGCGAACTGGCTGGAGGCGACGACGACGCGCTATAAGTGCCTGATCGCGCACGCGGGTCTCGTGAACCTCGAGGCGCAGTGGGGCACGAGCGACGGCATCTACCATCGCGAGATGAACAACGGCGGCCCGATCTGGGAGCAGGGCGCGATCTGGCGCGAACAGAACCCGATTCGCTACGCCGGCAACAATGCGAAAAAAACCGGTTGGGTGACGCCGATGCTGCTCACGGTGGGCGAGCAGGATTTCCGCGTGCCGGCCAACAACACCTACGAGGCTTGGAGCTATCTCCAGCGGCTACAGATACCGAGCAAGCTGATCGTCTTCCCCGACGAGAATCACCACGTGCTCAAGGGGGAGAACAGCAAGTACTGGTATGGTGAGGTGCAGGCGTGGCTGGCGAAGTATTTGAAGTGAGCCGGGGTGATAGGGCGGGGGTTAGCTCGCGTTATTGATTTGTAGCGACGGTCGATGACGCCGACGAACGGGATGGCGCCTACGTACGCCATCGGCGGTCATAGACCGCCGCTACATGGGTCAGCCCGGGGGCCAGGTCATCTGGCGCTGGGCGAGGAGGTGGATGTGGAGGTGGGGGACGGACTCGCAGGCGTGGGGGCCATTGTTGATGACGAGGCGGTAGCCTTGGGCGAGGTTGAGTTTCTTGGCGACCTGGCCGGCGGTGAGGAGGAGGTGACCGAGGAGGGCCTGGTCGCCGGGCGTGGCTTCGCCGACGCGCGGTATCGGTTTTTTGGGAACGATCAGGAGGTGGACGGGGGCCTGCGGCTGGATGTCGTGGAGGACGAGGCAGAGATCGTCTTCGTGCTCGAGCTTGGCGGGGATTTCGCGGGCGGCGATTTTTTCGAAGAGGGTCTTAGGCATAGTGGCAGGAGAAGAGGAGAACCCACGAAACACACGAAATACACGAAAAAGAACGGATGGGTCCCGTACTTAGGGGGTTCAGGCGGACGCAAAAAAGCCAGCACCGGTGAGGGTGCTGGCGGGACGAGGGATCGGAAGAATCAGGCAGCGGCTTTGCGGCGGCGCCAGGCGACCAGGCCAAACGCGGCGAGCCCGGCCAGCGCGGCATAGGTGCTCGGCTCTGGAATCGCGGAGGCGGTGATGGCGGTGTTCAGCGAGGTTTCGAGCGCTCCGAAGTTGAAAGTCATCGTTGTCGGGCCGAAACTACCGAAGGTGGCTCCCGTCGAGAAGTTGATGTAGCCGTAGTAATAGCCTCCCGCTCCGTCGCTCACTCGAATCCCGCGATAGACACTGGAGAGGCTGGCGTCGGAGGAACTGAAGGTGAACTGGTTGGTGCCCCAAGTGAGAGAGGAACTCACGGAGGTGCCGGTAATCAAGTTGGTGGAGGTCATCTCATAGCCTCCATTCCAACTGCCGATGAAGGCTGCTCGTGTTCCCATGCTGGTTTGATCGACGACCGCGAATCTGACGGCCGAATGCGGGGGCCGGTCGACGGTTCCGGATAGCACGCCGGTCGTCGTATTGAAGGCGAAATATTGCATGACCGGGTTGTTGTTGGGCGCCGTCACATCGGCATCCGCGTCGATCGATATGCCGGAAAGCGTGGTCGTCACGACTTGGGCGTGGGCTGCGGCGCCAAGGAGCGCGAGCAAGGCAGTTACAAACGAAATTCGGAGGCCGAGCAGGTGATGGAGTGACAACACCTGGGGCTCTTCGGCTCACGGAACCACGTCTTGAATAAAATCTAGAAAATCCCTCCGCCGCGATGGATCTCGCGAGTGAGGTGCCGGCTCGGGCGAAGGGGTCGGCTACAAAAACAGCAGCTGAAGATTCGAGCCGCGGACAGTGCGGGAGGCGGTGAGGGCGCGGATGAAGGCGAGGGCTTCTTCGTAGTCGCGCTGGCGGCGGGGGGTGGCGCGGGCGCCGGGTGGGATCAGGGCGGGGCGGAGGTTGGTGACGAGGAGCGTCGACTCGCGGAAGGGGGCGAGTTTCTTGAGGCCGGCCATGACTTCGGCGCGGGTGAAGAGAGGGGTGGCGGAGGCGAGGGTGAGCGAGGCGTCCCAATGATAGAAGCCGTGCTGCGGCTGGTGGGAGAAGGTCTTTGCGAGGAGCTGCGCGGCGGCGGCGTTGAATTTCTCGTCGTAGGTCTTGGCGCCTGCGGGATCGGCGGCGAGCTGCGCTTCGAATTCCGCGAGGGTGAAGGCGATGGCGGATTTGATCTGCTCGGCGAGATAGAGGTCCTGGCCGGTCGCGTGCGAAAAGAGCGCGTTGATGAAGTGGAGCCGGCGGAGATCGTCGCGGGAGCGGGCGGACATCGTGGGTGGTCAGGCTCGCGATAGTACTAGCTCGCGAGGACAGGAGTGGAATCGAGCGACATCGAACACTCCTGAATTACTCCGCGGGCTTGTCCTTCGGCTTGTCGAGGGTGCTGATTTCGTCGACGAATTCGGCGACGTCGCGGAATTCTTTGTAGACGCTGGCGAAGCGGACGTAGGCGACCTGATCGACGGTACGGAGGCGCTGCATCACGCCTTCGCCGATGGCGCGGGAGGGGATTTCCTTTTCGTACTGGGCTTCGAGGGCGTCCATCACGTCTTCGATGAGCATGGCGATCTGTTCGCCGTCGACGGGTCGCTTGTGACAGGCGGCGCGGACGGCGCGGACGAGCTTCTCGCGGTCGAAGTCTTCGCGGCGGCCATCGCGCTTGATCACAACGACGCCATCGCGGACGAGCATCTCGGTGGTGCTGTAGCGATACCCGCACTCGAGGCACTCACGGCGGCGGCGGATGGTCGACCCGTCTTTGCTGATACGGGAATCGATCACCTTGTCCTCGATCGAGGTACACTTGGGGCAACGCATGGCTGGGGATTTACGAAGGACGAATTACGACGTACGAATGTTTGATGCCAACTGACCGAGGCTGGAGGTCCACGCCGCTCTAAGGGCGGCTGGTCCCGGGTGGGTCATCGGGCATTTAGCATTGGGCTTGAGTCATTCGTTTCAGTTCAGCGTGAGAAAGTTTTCCAGGATCTTCATCCCGCCTTGGGTGGCGATGGATTCGGGGTGGAATTGGACGCCCCAGATCGGGAGGGTTTTGTGGCGAAGGCCCATGACCTCGCCCTCGGCGGTCTCGGCGGTGATCTCCAAGGCTTCGGGCCAGGTGGCGCGGTCGACGAGAAGGGAGTGATAGCGCGTGGCGGCGAAATTCTGGGGCATGCCGCGGAAGACGTCGGTATCCTTGTGGATGATGGGCGAGGTCTTGCCGTGCATCAGGCGCGAGGCGCGGACGACATTGCCGCCGAAATAGTGGCCGATGGACTGGTGGCCGAGGCAAACGCCGAAAATGGGTTTCCTGCCGGCAAAGGCTTCGATGATGCCGAGGGTGACGCCGGCCTCCTTGGGCGAGCAGGGGCCGGGGGAGAGGAGGACGCGGTCGGGATTGAGCGCGACGGCCTCGGCGGGCGTGATCTCGTTATTCCGATACACGCGCTGCTCCACGCCCAATTGACCGAAGTATTGGACGAGGTTGAAGGTAAAGGAGTCGTAGTTGTCGATGACGAGCAGCACGGTGGTCAGGAAAGACCGAAAAACTGAAAGGCGGAACAGGGGAAAGGCAATGGGGGAGTGCGGGGAGCGGTGTTTAGAGATCAGATGGATTGCTTCGGCGCTGTGCTCCTCGCAATGACAGGGGGAGCATGGTTGAGCATTTCGATCTTCTCAAAACGGATACGGCCACGGCGGCACGCCGGGGACGGCTGCGGACGCGGCATGGCACGATCGAGACGCCGATCTTCATGCCGGTGGGCACGCAGGGCACGGTGAAGTCCGTGACACCCCAGCATTTGCGGGAGATCGGGTCCCAGATTATCCTCGGCAACACGTATCATCTCAACCTGCGGCCGGGCAGCGAACTGGTGCGGGAGCTGGGCGGGCTGCATAAATTCATGGGGTGGGAGGGGCCGATCCTGACGGATAGCGGCGGGTTTCAGGTCTTCTCGCTGGCGAAGCTGCGCGATATCCGCGACGACGGCGTGGCCTTTGCCTCGCACCTGGATGGGGCGAAACTCTTTCTCGGCCCGCGCGAGGTGATGACGATCCAGCAGAATCTCGGCAGCGATATCGCGATGGTGCTCGATGAGTGCCCGCCGTGGCCGGCGGAGCGCGACGCGGTGGCCAAGGCGGTGGCGCGGAGCCTGAAGTGGGCGAAGCAGTGCAAGGAGATCGCGACCGACAGCGGGTTTCTCGGGGCGGGGCACCATGTGTTTGCGATCGCGCAGGGGTCGACGTTCGACGACCTGCGGCGCGAGGCGGCGGAGTCGCTGGCGGCGCTGGATTTTCCGGGGTATGCCGTGGGCGGGGTGAGCGTGGGCGAGCCGGAGCCGGAGATGTTGAAACAGGTGGGGGCGACGACGCCCTTCATGCCGGTGGACAAGCCGCGCTACACGATGGGGCTGGGGACGCCGCCGCAGTTGCTGAAGATGGTCGCGCTCGGTGTGGATATGTTTGACTGCGTGCTGCCCTCGAGGGTGGCGCGCAATGGCCTGGTCTTCACGCCGGATGGACCGATGAACCTGCGCAACGAGAAGTACCGCAAAGACCCCCTGCCCATCGTGGTGGATGAGGGCAGCGGTGCGGTGGGTGGCGGGGGTAGCGTGGGGGCGAAAAACTACGCGGCGAATTTCTCGCGCGCGTATCTGCGGCATCTGACGGTGGCGGGGGAGATCCTGAGCTGCACGCTGCTCACGATCCACAATCTCCATTTCTTTTTGGATCTGATGACGCAGGCGCGGGCGCATATCGAGGTGGGCGATTATGGTACCTGGCATCGGGCTTGGATCGAGCGGTATGAGGCGGGTGCGGCGGCGCGGCTGGCGGGGTGAGGGTCGTGATCAGACGCGATGGGAGCTGGTTAACCTGAAGTGTAGCCACCAGATAACACGGATGAGCACAGATGGAGAAATCCGTGGCGCAACGGATTGAATAAGAAGGCCGGGGTGGATGGGAAACGTTGGGCTCGCGTTGGGGGAGAACGGTGGGAGGAATGAAGGGGTTTTACTCCCGAACCCCTTATGCGAACGATTCTGATGTGGTGTGCGGTTTTCGTGACGATGGCTGGCGTGGTGAGCGCGGCCTCGGCATCGGCCTCGGCAATGCGGCCGAATATCGTGCTCATGATCGCGGACGATCTCGCGTGGGACGATGTCGGGGCGTTTGGGCACCCGACGGTGCGGACGCCGCATCTCGATGGACTGGCGAAGGCAGGCGTGCGGTTTGACCGGGCGTTTGTGACCGCGAGCTCGTGCAGCCCCAGCCGGTCGAGCCTGATCACGGGGCGGTATCCGCACAGCACGGACGCAGAGCAGTTGCATTGGCCGCTGCCGGTGGAGCAGGTGTCGTTTGTGGAAAAGCTGCGCGCGGCGGGCTACTGGACGGGCGCGGCGGGGAAATGGCATCTAGGAGAGCTGGCGAAGAAGCGCTTCGATGTCGTGCGCGAAGCCGATCCCGCAGGCTACAGCCTGCCGACGGGAGCTAAGACCGGCAGCACGACGATGTTGATGCAGGCCAAGGGTGACATCCAGAGCGGGTGCATGGACTGGGTGCCGCTGCTCAAGGAGCGGCCGCGCGACAAGCCCTTCTTCGCCTGGCTGGCGGCGCTCGATCCGCACCGCGACTACGAGGAGAAAATCTCCGACCGCCCGATGAAGCCGGAGGATGTGATCGTGCCGCGGCATCTCCCCGATACGCCGGCGGTCCGGAAAGAGCTGGCGCAATATTACGACGAGATCGAGCGGCTCGACCGGTTTGTCGGCAATGTGCTGGCGGAGCTGCAGGCGCAGGGCGTCGCGGAAAATACGCTCGTCGTCTTCCTGAGCGACAACGGCCGGGCCTTTCCGCGGGACAAAACGACGGTCTACGACGGCGGCATCAGGACGCCGCTGATCATGCGCTGGCCGGGCCGCGCCGCAGCGGGCAGCGTGTGCGCGCAACTCGTCAGCACGGTCGATCTCGCGCCGGGGTTTCTCGAAGCGGCCGGGCTGAAGCCGGAGCCGACAATGCAGGGCGTGAGCTTTTTGCCGCTGCTCTCCGATGGGCGGAAGGCGATCCGGGGCGAAATCTTCGCGGAGCAGAACTGGCATGATTTCGAGCACCGCAGCCGCGCGCTGCGGACGGAGCACTACAAGTTTATCGTGAACGATTATACCGAGGGCGCGCTGACGCCCGGCGCGGATGCGGTGCGCGGGGTGGCGTATCGCGAGCTGCAGCGGCTGAAGGCGGCCGGTCAGCTGACGCCGCTCGAGCAGCAGTGCTTCACGCTGCCGCGGCCGGCGGTGGAGCTTTACGATCTGCGGAGCGATCCGGGTGAGTTTCATAATCTCGCGGCGGTGCCGGCGTACGCGCCGGTGCTGGCGGAATTGACGACGCGGATGAATGCGTGGCGGAAAGAAACGGCGGACGTAATGCCGCCGCGGCGGACGCCTGATGAATTCGATCGGGAGACGGGAGCGCCGTTGCCGAATCGGAAGCGGCCGCGGCCGGGGAAGGCGGAGATGTGGAAGGAGTAGCGGCTGCGTGATGTCGTCCACTCTTCCGTTTCTGTTTCAGACGGAAGAACCGCTAATCTGCGCTAATTTTCGGAAGCGATGGCGGCAATCCAGCCGTGCAGGCTTCGCCTAATCGGCGAAGCGCGGATGGGTTCTCCCTGCACAGGATTCTCTTTGTGTAGGCAACCAAGGCCGCTTGCTTGCGAGGGGTTGTCCGACTACTCACCAGCGCCAGCAAGCTGGCTGCCTACCTGGCAGGCGGCTACTTCTCAAATAACACACAGGTTGGAGAATTTTTTATGGCACGCATCGCGGTGATAGGTCCCGGAGCTATTGGTGGCATCATGGCGGCGTGGCTCGGCCACACGGGCGAACACGAAGTCGTGGTCTGCTCGCGGCGGGCGCTGAGCGAGTTGATCGTGGAGACGCCGGGGGAGACAATCACGGCCAAGGTGACCGTGATCACGGACCCGGCGGCGGCGCCGACGGTGGATTGGGTGCTGGTGGCGACGAAGGTTTACGACTCGGAATCGGCGGCGAGGTGGTTTGGCGGACTCCGTGCAACCGGGGCGCCGGTGGCGGTGCTGCAAAACGGGGTGGAGCAGCGGGAGATTTTTTCGCAGTGGGTGAGCGCGGACAAAATCGTGCCGGTGCTGCTGTACTGCCCGGCGGAGCGCGTGGAGCCCACGCGGATGCGGCAGCGGCGGGCGGCGCGGGTCGATGTGCCGGACGATGCGCTGGGGCGGGCGTTTGCGGGGCTTTTTGCGGGCACGCCGGTGGCGGTGACGCCGCGGGTGGATTTCCAGACGGCGCTGTGGCGGAAGATCGGTGTCAATGTGATGGGCGTGCTCAACGGCATCCTGCTGCAGCCCGCGGGGGTATTTGCCGATCCGCAGGTGGCGGAGCTGGCGCGGTCGCTGATGCGCGAGTGTGTGGCGGTAGGGCGGGTAGAGGGCGCGTCGATCGAGGACTCCTTTTTGGAGGAGGTTTTGGAGATCTACCGCGGCAACCCGCCGGACTCGATCAACTCGCTGCACGCCGACTGCCTGGCGGGGCGGCGGACGGAGCTGGATGCCCGGAATGGCGTGATTATCCGGCGCGGGCGGGCGCATGGCATCCCGACGCCCTATAACGAGATGGCCGTAGGATTACTTACGGCGATGACCGCCCGACGCAGGTAAATGGTAAAAGGCGGGTGGTACGAGTAGTGCTCAGGCTTGCGCACGACCCAACGCGACGCGTAACCTCGCAATTCACTGTATGAAGAAAGCGCTCATTACCGGTATCACGGGGCAGGACGGCTCCTATCTCGCAGAGCTTTTGCTCGCGAAGGGCTACGAAGTGCACGGCGTGATCCGCCGCGCTTCGACCTTCAACACAAGTCGCATCGACCACCTCTATCGCGATCCGCATGTAAATGGCGTAAAGCTATTTCTGCACTACGGCGATCTCGCCGATTCCGTGCAGATGGTGAAGCTCCTCTACGAGCTCCAGCCGGACGAAATCTACAACCTCGGCGCGCAGTCGCACGTGCGGGTGTCGTTCGACATCCCGGAGTACACGGGCGACGTGGTGGGCGTGGGTGCGGTGCGCATCCTCGAGGCGATCCGCGAGGCGGGCCTCGTGAAGAAGTGCCGGTTTTACCAGGCCTCCTCCTCCGAGATGTTCGGCAAGGTGCAGGAGGTTCCCCAGACGGAAGACACGCCGTTCTGGCCGCGCTCGCCGTATGGCTGCGCCAAGATGTACGCCTACTGGCTGACGGTGAACTACCGTGAGGGCTACAACCTCCACGCCTCCAACGGCATCCTTTTCAATCACGAGAGCCCCCGGCGCGGCGAGACCTTCGTCACGCGCAAGATCACGCGCGCGGCGACGCGCATCAAACTGGGCCTCCAGGACTCGCTCTACATGGGCAACCTCGATGCGCAGCGCGATTGGGGTTACGCCAAGGAGTACGTCGAGATGATGTGGGTGATGCTCCAGCAGGACAAAGCCGACGACTACGTGGTGGCGACGAACGAGACGCACACGGTGCGCGAGTTCATCCAGGAGTCCTTTGCGCTGCTGAATCTCGACTGGGAGAAGTACGTGAAGTACGACGCCCGCTACGAGCGCCCGGCCGAGGTCGAGCTCCTCATCGGCAATCCCGCCAAGGCCAAGCGCCAGCTCGGCTGGGAGCCGAAGACGAAGTTCAAGGAGCTGGTCAAAATCATGATCGAGGCCGATCTCGAACTCGCGAAGCGCGAGGCGCAGATCGCGGCATTGCCACCGCTTTGAATCTGAGCTGAACCGACGGCAATCGCGCGAATGGGCTTTTGAAATTCGCGCGATTGGTGTGTTACGTGCGCTGATTTTCCGAATGAAGCTTTTTATCGCAGGTCATAATGGCATGGTGGGTGGCGCGCTGGTGCGCCGCTTCGAGCGTGAGGCGGGCGTGAGCCTGCTGCTCCGTACGCGGCGCGAGCTCGATCTTACGAGCCAGGCGGCGGTGGACGCCTTTTACGCGGCGGAGAAGCCGGACGTGGCGATCATCGCCGCGGCCAAGGTCGGCGGCATCCACGCCAACAGCACCTACCCGGCAGAGTTCTTCTTCGACAATCTCGCCATCGCGTTGAACACGATCAACTCGGCGTACAAGCATGGCGTGAAGCGCCTGCTGTTCCTGGGCAGCTCGTGCATCTATCCGAAATTTGCGCCGCAGCCGCTGCACGAGGATGCCCTGCTGACGGGGCCGCTCGAGCCGACCAACGAGGCCTATGCGATCGCCAAGATCACGGGCCTCAAGCAGTGCCAGTACTACCGCAAGCAGTACGGCGTGATGTTCCACTCGGCGATGCCGACGAATCTTTACGGCCCCGGGGACAACTATCACCCGCAGAACTCGCACGTGATGCCGGCGCTCATCCGCCGCTTCGACGAGGCGCGCGAGGCGGGCAAGTCGGAGGTGGTCGCGTGGGGCAGCGGTTCGCCGATGCGCGAGTTTTTGCACGTGGACGATCTGGCCGAGGCGTGTTCCTACCTGCTGAAGATGGAGAATCCCCCGGACTGGATCAACGTGGGCACGGGCGTCGATGTGACGATCCGCGAGCTGACGGAGACCGTGGCAGCGGTGACGGGCTTCCGCGGCAAGATCGTCTGGGATGCGACGAAGCCCGATGGCACGCCGCGGAAGCTGATGGATGTTTCCCGGCTGGCGAAGCTTGGCTGGAAGTCGAAGATCGGTTTGCGCGAGGGCATCGAGTCCACGTTTGCGAACTACCAGGCGGAGAAGGCGGCGGGCAAGCTGCGGAGCGTGTGATCGGCGCTTCACGCCGGCGGTTTCGGGTTTATTGGGTCGGTAACTTAATTTTCAGCTTTTCGTCAGGCCCGGCGACGCGGAACATCCGCGGCTCTTTTATGCCTACTGCATGATCGTCGACCGGGATCCAGAAACCCCTTCCTCCGCCGCGCCCGTGGCGGTGCAGGCTGGCCGCCGGGCCTGGAGTCCGCCGCGCTGGGCGTTTGCCCTCGTGGCGCTGGCGGCGTTTGCGTTTCTGCTGCGGGTTTATGCGGGCATCTACACTCCGGAGCACGGCATCACGAAGTTTCTCCGCGTGGGACAGGAGTTCGACAATCGCGGGACAAAGGTCTTTCGCGAGACGCCGAAATTCATCGATCCCTACCCGGCGCATCGCTGGGGCTTCGACGGGCAGCTGTATGCGGAGATGGCGCTCGATCCGATGCTGCGCGATCCGCACCTGCACATCGCGCTGGATAATCCACCTTATCGCGCACAGCGCATCCTGATCTCGTGGCTGGCGTGGATCGTGGGGCTAGGGCAGCCCTTCTGGGTGTTGAACGCCTATGCGGCGATGAACCTGATCTTTTGGGTCGGTTTCGCGTGGCTGGCGGCGAAGCTCTTCAGACCGCACGGCTGGGCGGGGCTCGCGGGCTACGCGGCCATCCTGCTCACGTGCGGCGTGATCGAGTCGATGCAGGCTTCGCTGACGGATCTACCGAGCTTCACGCTGATGCTGTGGGCCTTGATGGTGGGCGGGACGGCGGGGGCGGGCATCCTGGCGGCGGCCACGCTCGTGCGCAGCACCTCGCTGATCGGCTTTGTCGGCCTCGCGCAATATCCGCCGCCGTGGGGCGCGGCCCTCCGGCGGAATATCAAGCTGGGCCTGATCGTGATCATCCCCTTTGCGCTCTGGGCGCTGTACGTGCTCTATGTTTTTCGGGGCCGGCAGGTGAATTTCGACGGCGGCAATCTCACGATGCCGTTTCGCGGGATGATGGAGAAGCTCGGCGAATTTAGCGTGAAGGCGCATCACGGCCCGATCCGCTGGCACCGGTTGTTTTTCGAACTCTACAAGAGCTACGACCTGCACGCAGTGCTGACGATCATCGCGGTGGTGACGCAGAGCGTCTACGTGGTGCTGCACCGCGAGTGGAAAAACCCGCTGTGGCGCTGGGGCGCGGTGGTGGCGATCTACTTTTCGTGCATCAGCTTTCTCTCGTGGGACAGCCACTTCACGATCACGCGGCACGCGCTGCCGATCACGCTGGTCTTCAATCTCCTGCTCGCGATGCGGCCGACGAAGGCGTGGGTGATCTGGTTCGTGCTGGGCAACTGTTTCGTGCCATTTGGCGTGCGGTATTTCGATGGCATGCGCGAATTTCGCACGCCCGCGCCGTTGCCTGAATTCGTGATCAACGTGAGTCCGGCGGGTACGACAGCCCCGGTTGACGCGAAGTCGGCGGTTACCTTCCAGTATGAGAAGGGGTGGACGGCGCAGCAATGGTGGCCGGATATGACGTGGCGCTGGGCGCTGACGAGCGAGCCGACGATCATCGTGAAGAATGACTCGCCGCAGACCGTGCGGGCGACCCTCGGCTTTGTCGCGCGCTCGTCGGTCGCACGCACGCTCGAGATCAAGCGCGGCGCCGAAACGCTGTGGCGGCAAGCCATCCCGGCGGCGAACCTCGTGGTGCGGATCGAGAATCTGGAGATTCCGCCGGGCGAGGGGCGCCTGATCTTCCTCATGGATGGCCCTCCGGGAAAGAGCGAAGATCCCGTCTTCGACAAGGTTATGCTGAAGATGCAGGACCCGCAGGTCTGGTTGCAGCCGGCCCGCTGACGGGCGCAGGCGCGGGGTGAGAGGCGGGAGGTAGCGGTGCGGGTGCGATGCGCGGCGCGTTTGTGGCCTTGTGCTTTCGGCGAAAGGTCATTCGCTGGACCTTCACTCACTTTCCAATGATCGCTCCCGAAACCTTCAACCACATCGAATACATCAAGAAGCGCTCGGGGCATCTATGGAGGTTTCTTTGACTGCGATCAAAAGCAGCGCGAGATCGAGGCCTTGGAGGCCGAGATGGGTTCGCCTACCTTTTGGGACAATAACGAACGCGCGCAGAAGCACATCGTTAAGCTGAATGGGATGAAGAAGGCCGTGCTCCCGGTCGTGGCTTTCCAAAAGAAGGTCGACGATGTGGGCGTGATGGTGGAACTCATCGAGACGGCGGACGCCGCGGAGAAGCAGCTCTACGAGGCGGAACTCGAGACTCAGGTCGAGGCGATGATCAAGGAGCTCGATGTCCTCGAGATCGCTTCCTTCCTCACCGGCCAGTTCGACAAGAACAACGCGATCTTCTCCATCCAGTCCGGCGCCGGTGGCACCGAGTCCAACGACTGGGCCGACATCCTCTTCCGGATGTACAATCGCTGGGCGGAGCGGCGCGGGTTTACCGTGGAGTTGCAGGATGTGCAGGCGGGCGACCAGGCCGGCATCAGCAAGGCGACGGTCCTCATCAAAGGCGAAAACGCCTACGGTTACGCCAAGGCCGAGCGTGGCGTGCACCGGCTGGTGCGCATCTCGCCCTTCGACGCGAACAAGCGGCGGCATACGTCGTTCTGCGCGGTGGACGTGATCGCGGAGGTCAACGAGGAGATCGATATCGAGATCCCCGAGGGCGAAATCCGCACCGACGTTTACCGCTCTTCGGGTAAGGGTGGTCAGGGCGTCAATACGACCGATTCGGCCGTGCGCCTCACCCACATCCCCTCGGGCATCGTGGTGGTCTGCCAAAACGAGCGTTCGCAAATCAAGAACCGTGCGACGGCCCTCAACGTGCTGAAATCGCGCCTGTATGAGAAAAAGCAGGACGAGCAGCGCGCCGAGATGGACAAGTTCTACGGCGAGAAGGGCGAGATCGGGTGGGGCAGCCAGATCCGCAGCTATGTGCTGCAGCCCTACCAAATGGTGAAGGATCTCCGCACGGGCGTGAGCACCAGCGATACGCAGGGGGTGCTCGACGGCGACCTCGACCGTTTCGTGAACGCCTGGCTGCGCGCCGGGTGCCCGCGGCATCGCAACAAGGAAATCCAGATGGAGGACTAAGGTGCGAAGTGTGAGTGCCGAAGTCCGAAGGTGCTGTGCGGCCGAAATCGCGTCCGCCGTTTTGACGTCCAGCCCTTTGGGCATCTGACTGCGGATCGCGTACTTCCATGCCGCTCACCTTCGAATCCATCCGCTCCGCCCTTGCGGGCCAACCGTTGTTCGAAGACAAGTCGTGGCAGCTCTCGCCCGAGGCGTGGCCGCTGACGCCGGAGCAGAAGACTCAGCTGGAGGCGATCGGCGTCGCGTGCTTCGAGTTTCACCAAGCGCTCGAGGCGCTGTACCTGCGGTCGGTGGCGGGGAAAAATCTCCTGCGCAACAAGCCGCTGCTCGCGCCATGGGTGGCGGATTACCTGGATCGCGGCAAGCCGCCGGCGCTCGTGGCGCATGCGCGCGACCCGAAGAATCGCGGGGCGTTTCCCACCGTGCTGCGGCCGGATCTGCTGCTGACGGACGAGGGCTTCGTGCTGACGGAGCTGGATTCGGTGCCGGGCGGAATCGGGCTGACGGCGTTTCTAAATCGTTTGTATGGCGGGGCGGGCGATGGCGCGACGATCCTCGGAGCGGACGATGCGATGATCCGGAATTTCCACGCTTCGCTCGCGGCGCTGAAACCGGGGGCGCGCAATCCCTCGATCGCGCTGGTGGTGAGCGACGAAGCCGCCACTTATCGCCCGGAGATGCAATGGCTCGCGCTTCAACTGCAATTGCAGGGCAAGCGGGTGTTTTGCCTGAAGCCCGAGGATATCTTTCCGCTGGAGAACTCGCTCTTCTTCGACGTGGAGGGCAACCCGGAGAAGATCGATATCATCTATCGGTTCTTCGAGCTCTTCGACCTGGAGAATATTCGCACGCAGAAGTTCATCTTCGAGGCGTGGCAGGCGGGTGAGGTGGCGATCGCGCCGCCGATGCGGCATTTTCAGGAGGAGAAGCTCACGCTCGCGCTGTTCCATCATCACCTGTTGCAGGATTATTGGGCGGAGGCATTGAGCGGACGGACGCTGAAGCTCTTGCGGAGCTTGATCCCGCCCTCGTGGGTGATGGATCCGGCGCCGCTTCCGCCCGGTGCGGTGCTGGAGGGACCGCGCGCGGCGAACCGGCCGCTCAGCCACTGGCGCGATCTCGTGAATGCTTCGCAGAAGGAGCGCGATCTCATCGTCAAGATCAGCGGCTACCACGAGACAGCGTGGGGCGCGCGGAGCGTGGTGCTGGGCAGCGACTGTTCGCGCGAGGAATGGCAGCACGGAGTGGAGCGCGCGATCGAGCTGGCGCCGACCAATCTGCACTTGTTGCAAATCTATAAGAAGCCGAAGCGGTTGGAGCACCTAGTGTTCGAGCGCGCGGCGGCGGAGGGTGCGTCGCCCGCGGCGACGGCAAAGGCAGGTCGGCTGCGGTTGTGTCCGTATTATTTCGTAGTGAATGGGCAGCCGGTGCTGTCGGGTGCGCTCGCGACCTTCTGTCCGCCGGACAAGAAAATCATCCACGGCATGCAAGACGCTGCCTTGCTTCCCTGTAGGGTTTTAGCCTTAAACGGAGGCCGTGCCTAAACCAGTCGGGCGTCGGTCGCTTCAGGTTATTTCCAGCAAAAATCGCGCGCTCCTTGCGGCGGCATTGATCGCGCTCGGACCGAGCAGTACGGGGCTGCGCGCGCAGACGGAGGTGGGCACGTTGCGGGCGCGGGCGGAGCAGGGCGATCCGGAAGCCTTGAATGCGCTGGCCAACGCGCATGCCAACGGGCAGGGCGTGCCGCAGAGTTTCGCGGAGGCGATGAAGCTCTACCAGCAGGCGGCGGATCGCGGGCTGGCGGCGGCGCAGTTCAACCTCGGCATGATGCACGAGCTGGGGCGCGGGACGACCGCGGATACGGCGACGGCGTTCAAGCACTACCTCAAGGCGGCGGAGCAGGGCTTCGCGCCGGCGCAGTTCAACGTCGGCAACATGTATGCCAACGGCATCGGGGTGAAGCAGGACTACTTCGAGGCGGCGCTGTGGTTTCGGCAGGCGGCGGATCGCGGCGTCCCGGAGGCGCAGTACAATCTCGCGCTCGCGTACGAGCTCGGCCGGGGGCTGGCAAAGGATGAGCCCGCGGCGCAGCGCTGGTACCGCTCGGCGGCGGCCCAGCGGTATCCACGAGCGCAATACAACCTCGCGCTGATGCTGGAAGAGGGCCGCGGCTCGGCGGCGGATGCGACGGGGGCGATGGAATTTTACCGGGCGGCGGCCGCGCAGAATTTCGCGCCGGCGCAGAATAATCTCGGCATCCTGCTCGCGGAAGGGCGCGGCACGCCGGCCAATATCATCGAGGCCTACGCGTGGCTGGCCATCGCGGTGGAGAACGGCGCGAAGCCGATCGGGCGCGACATCGTTGGGCAGCAGCTTTCGGCAACGCAGGTGATCGAGGCGAACAACGCGGTCACGCGGTTGCGTGCCCAGCTCAGCGGCAAGCCGGCGCCGGCGGGAGCGGGCGGTGCGGCAGCTCCGGGGGTGGTAGCGGCGGCGCCCTCGGCCGATACGGCGGCGCTCAGCCAGCGGGCGGCGGCGGCCGAGGCGGAGCTGGAGAAGGCCCGCGCGGAGAATGCGCGGCTGGCGGAGACGGCTCGGACGTTGGGCAGCGAGAAGGCGACCCTCGAGCAGCGCGTGGCGACGGCCACGGCTGCGGTTGAAAAGGCCCGGGCGGAACCGGTGGTAAATCCGCAAACGGCACAGCAACTGGCCGCGGCCAAGCGCGAAAGCGATGAGTTGTCCGCGCGGCTGGCCGCGGCGGCGGGTGACCTCGAAAAATTGCGACAGGAAAACGCGCGGCTCGTGGCTGCGGCGGCGAAGCCTCCGACACCGGCGCCCGCAGATGCGGCGCGGCGGACCGAGGTGGAGCAGCTCACGCGCGAAGCGGTGACGCTGCGCACCGAGAATGCCGAGGTGAAGAAGCGCG
>JAZKEV010000474.1:0-3343 GCA_040386765.1 Verrucomicrobiota bacterium
CAAGGCGCACGGTGGTTACTCCGTGTTCGCGGGCGTCGGTGAGCGCTCCCGTGAGGGCAATGACCTTTACTGGGAAATGATCGAGTCCAACGTCATCGCGACGGAGAAGGACGAAAAGGGGCACACCAAGAAGCACCCGGACGGTCGTCCCGTGCTGAAGGAGGGTTCCAAGGTCGCGCTTGTGTACGGTCAGATGAACGAGCCCCCGGGCGCCCGCATGCGCGTGGCCCTCTCGGCCCTCGCCATGACGGAATATTTCCGCGACGAGAAGAACCAGGACGTGCTCCTCTTCGTCGACAATATCTTCCGCTTCTCGCAGGCCGGCTCCGAGGTATCCGCTTTGCTTGGACGCTCTCCGTCGGCCGTAGGCTACCAGCCCACGCTCGCCAACGAGATGGGCCTCCTCCAGGAGCGCATCACCTCCACGAAGAAGGGCTCGATCACCTCCTTCCAGGCCGTGTACGTCCCTGCGGACGATCTCACCGATCCGGCGCCCGCGAACACCTTCGCGCACTTGGACTCCACCATCGTGTTGGAGCGCTCCATCGCCGAGCTCGGCATCTATCCCGCCGTCGACCCGCTCTCCTCCGTCTCGAAGGCCCTCCAGGCCGACATCGTCGGCGAAGAGCACTACAAGGTCGCCCGCGAAGTGCAGCGCGTTCTTCAGCGCTATAAAGATCTACAGGACATCATCGCCATTCTCGGTCTCGACGAACTGTCGCCCGAGGACAAGCAGACCGTCTACCGCGCCCGCAAGATCCAGCGCTTCCTCTCGCAGCCGTTCACGGTCGCTGAAGTCTTCACCGGCTCGCCCGGCAAATACGTCCCCGTCAAGGAGACGGTCCGCGGCTTCAAGATGATCCTCGACGGCCAGCTCGACGACGTCACCGAGGGTGACTTCTACATGAAGGGTGGCATCGACGAGGTCATCGCCGCCGCGAAGAAGGCCTGACGATCAGTAGCGAGTAGTGGGTAGCGGGTAGCGAGCATCACGCGAAGTACCCGCAACTTCCACTCGCTGCGCACTACCCGCTACTCGGACTTCAAACCATGCCTCTCACTCTCGAAATCGTCACTCCCGACGCTCGCGTCTATACCGACACGATCGACTCGGTCGTCATCCCGACGGTCGAGGGCGAGGTCGGCGTGTTGCCCGGCCACATCCCGCTGCTCACCCAAGTTGAGCACGGTGAGCTCCGCGTCACCAAGGGCTCTGAGACCTTGTTTCTCGCGGTCAGCGGAGGCTTTGCGGAGGTCGAAGGCGACCGCGTTCACGTCCTCGCCGAGCACGCTATCTCCGAAGAGAAGATCGACGAGAAGGCCGTTGAGGAAGCCCTCAAGCGCGCCGAGAAGGAACTGGCCGATGCCAAGAACATCGATCCGCAGCAGTACGAGCACCTCCAAGGCCTCGTTCGTTACTCGGGCGTCCAGCTCGCGGTAAAGCGTCGTCGTCGCTGATAATCAGATACTTCTGTTTCCGGCTCGAGTGCCGATCGCGCATTCGGGCCTTTTTCTTGCGTACCACCTGAAACCGAGTCTCAATTCCAACGTCTGTCCTCGTATGAACCCCGCTTCGTTTAACGCAACGCTCCCCCTTTGCCAGCTGCCCGCTGGCTCAATGGGCCGTGTGCGGGAGCTGACGGGCGACGCCGATTTCTGTCAGCGCGTGCGCGAGATGGGTTTTGGCGAGACGGCTTTCGTGACGAAGGTGGGGGGCTCGGGCCCGTTTATCTGCCAGGTCAATGGCACCCGCATCGCGCTCAGCCACGCCGCCGCGATGTGCGTGATGGTCGAGCAAATCGGCCGGCGCTGAGCCGCCGCACCGCTGCGATGAAGTTGTCCGAACTCGCCGTCGGCGCCTCCGCCGTCATCAAGGAATTTCCCAAGAGTGGCGCCGCCTTTGTCCGCCTTCGCGAGATGGGCCTGCTCGCCGGTACGCGCGTGACACTGGTCCGCACTGCGCCGCTCGGTGACCCGCTCGAGATCAAGGTTCGGGGCTACCATCTCACGCTTCGCAAGACCGAGGCTGAGCACGTGCTCGTCGATCCCGCCGCGTAAGATGGCGCTCCCTCCGCACATCTCCGCCAGCACCACGTCGGCGCCTTCGCGCACGCCGGTGTACGCCCTTGTGGGCAACCCGAATTGCGGTAAGAGCACGCTCTTCAATGCGCTCACCGGCCTGAAGCAGAAGGTTGGAAATTATCCCGGCGTCACGGTCGAAAAGAAAGTCGGCACCACGTATTCGCAGCACGGGCAGCCGATCACTGTCATCGATCTGCCCGGCGCGTATTCGCTCGCTGCGCGCTCGCCCGACGAGGCCGTCACGCGCGATGTGCTTCTCGGCCGCCGCGCCGATACGCCGCAGCCCGATCGCATCCTCTGCATCGTCGACGCCACGAATCTCGAGCGGAATCTCTACCTCGTTCACCAGATCCTCGATCTGGGCCGGCCGGTGATCCTCGTCCTCAACATGATGGACGTCGCTGTGCAGGCGGGGCTGAATATCCGCGTCGCGCGCCTCGAGCACGAGCTCGGCATTCCGGTGATTCCGTGCGAGGCCGTGAATGGCAAGGGCGTGATCGACCTGAAGCTCGCGATGAGCCGCGCCGATCTGCCGCTTTCGCGCCACGCGTGGGATATTCCCGCGGCAATCGCTCCTGCCGTCGCCGAGCTGCAGGCCTCGCTCATCGCGAGCGATGGCAAGGCTCCACTGATCGCGCGCGCCGAGGCGCTGCTGCTGCTCACCGATCAGGACTCCGTCCGCGTCGCCGGTTCCACGCCGCTCAGCGCGCGCACCACGGAGATTCTGCGCGGTTGGCAAAAGCGTTGGGAGGGGGAGGGGATGGACTGGGCCGGCTCGCTCGTGAGCTCACGCTACGAATCCATCGGAAAAATCGCTGGCGAAGTCGTCACTGCCGCCGGCACGACCGGGCCCACTCCTTCGGACAAGATCGACGCTTTTGCCACGCATCCTGTGTGGGGCTGGCTCCTGCTCGGCACGATCATGGGGCTGCTCTTCCTGAGCATCTTCACGCTCGCCGAGTACCCGATGAACCTCATTGACAGCGGCGTCGCGGCGTTGAGCGACTTGGTGAAGGATTCGATGCCCGAGGGCGATCTGCGCGACCTCATCACCGATGGAGCCATCGCAGGCGTCGGCGGTGTGGTGATTTTTCTCCCGCAGATTCTCATTTTGTTTTTCTTCATCGGGCTCCTGGAGAGTACCGGCTACATGGCACGTGCCGCCTTCATCATGGATCGCCTGATGAGCCGCGTGGGCCTCAATGGAAAATCCTTCATCCCGCTTCTCAGCTCCTACGCGTGCGCGATTCCCGGCATCATG
>JAZKEV010000475.1:0-30302 GCA_040386765.1 Verrucomicrobiota bacterium
AGAGAAGGACGCCTTGCTCCGTGTCCTCGGTTTGGACCCTCCGTGAACTCTGTGTCTAAAAAAAGTCTCCCCAATCGACCCGCCTCCCTGCTCATCCGCCCCCACGCTTACGCCCTCCGCCCTCAAGCCGCCCGCGCCACCACGTCATTGAATTCCGGATACGCCGCCAGCACGCCCTCATGCACGCGCGCGTCGATATTCCGCCCGCATACCGGCACCACCACCGAGCGCCCGCGCACCTTGCCCGCGAGCACCGCTGCCAGCGCCGCCGCGCCCGCGCCCTCCACCACCGCGCCACACGTGCGCGCCAGCAGCGCCACCGCCCGCCCCAGCTCCCGCTCCGTCACCGTCACGACATCGTCGACCCGCGAAGCCGCCAGCGCATAGGTCGCCTCGCCCACCCGCGATACCGCCAGCCCGTCGGCCAGCGTCCGGCTCAGCGTGACGCCCGTCGGCCCACCCGCCCGCACCGCCGCGCCAAAACCCGCCGCCCCCTCCGGCTCCACCGCCACCACGCGCACGTCCGGCCGCAGCGCCTTCACCACGGTCGCCACGCCCGCCAGCAATCCTCCGCCACCCACCGGCACCACCACCGTGTCGGCCTCCGGCGCCTGCTCGAGAAACTCCAGCGCCATCGTCCCCTGCCCCGCTATCACCCGGAGATCGTCGAAGGGATGCACCAGCGTCGCTCCCGTCGCCGCCGCCAAGCTCAGCGCATGCGCCTGCGCCGCCTCGAACGACCCGCCGTGCAGCACCACCTGCGCCCCGAGCCCGCGACAGCGCACCACCTTCACTTCCGGCGCGCTCGCGGGCATCACCACCGTCACCCGCACCCCGAGCTGTCCGCCGTGAAACGCCAGCCCGAGCGCGTGATTGCCCGCCGAGGCCGCAACGACGCCCCGCGCCCGCTCCGCCGCGCTCAGGCAGAGCAGCGCATGCCGCGCCCCGCGCTCCTTGAAGGAGCCCGTCCGCTGCAGGTCGTCGCGCTTCAGCCACACGGTCAGGCCCGCCCGCGCCGAGAGCGCCGGCACCGTGATGCACGGCGTCACGCGAAGCCCGTGCGCCAGGCGCGCTCGGGCGGCAACGACATCGGCCAGGCCGAGGGTGGGAGTGGAATTGGTTTTCATGACGGGAGCGGTGGACAGGTGCGAAATTTGGAAAACAAAAAGCCCTGAGCGGTGATGCTCAGGGCTTCGGAAGATCGGTGACTAAAGGTTCTCGTTATGCAGTCACGCGCCGCCGCCCTGATTCGAGGCGAATCATAATAATGGCGGCGATAATGATGGCGCGGAGGCTCATGCGAACGGTCGTAACGAGAGCGGAGTTTCTAAAATTTGTCGAGTCGGCAGTGGCGGGGACCGGGTCCCCACCTTCGTTTACTTCTTCGGGATCGTGACCTGCACGCCCGGCGCGGCGTCGCCCTTCGTCGCGGCCGGAGCGGCCTCCGACGTCGTCGGCGCGGCCGGCGTAGCCGTCACGGGCAGCGAGGCGCGGAGCTGCAGGCCCCGCTGCGTCCACTGGCTCATCGGCTCGATCTGCATCAGCAGATCGGAAAACTTCTGCGCATCCGCGGCGTTGCCGGCTTCGACCGCGAGGCTCGTGAGATGATACGCCGCCTCGGCACGGATGGCCTTGAACTGGGCCGCGTCGTTCGCGATCTGCGTGAGCTCGGTGGTCGCCTCGGCGGCCTTGCCCGACTGCGCCTTGGCCACCGCGCGACCCAGCTTGGCGCGAGCCACGAGCGGGCCGTCCTTGATGATCGAGATCGCCTTGTCGTAGGCCGGCACCGCATCGGCGGCCTTGCCCGCCGCAAACGCCTCATCGGCGATGCGCAGCTGCGCGATGCCCGCGAGCACATGATCGCCCTGCGCCGCGCTGAAAGTCTTGAGCTGGTCCGTGGTCGTCGCCGCGGCGTAGGCCTTCTGCACCTCGCCCGCCTTCTGGCGCTGCATGTAGTCGTAGCCGCCCTTGCCCAGGATCGCGAGGATCACGATCGCGCAGCCACCGAATATCAGACCGCGATTCTTCTCCCAAAAAGCCTGGAGCTTGTCTTCGAACGACATCGCCGCCGACACGTCGACCGGAACGAGATTGCGATCGTCACCGGCGGGGTTGGGAGAGGAAGGAGTGGCGGGCGTGGGCATACGGGCAGGTTTTGACTGTTGGAACCGTCAAAGAGAACAAATCGCGCCCCCCCTGTAAATGCAGGAAATGGCCCCGCCGTGACTCCTTTTGCGCCGTGACGTAAAACTTGTCCTCAAAATCGCGCAACTCAGCCCAAGGCACACCTTACCGAGCCATGCACATCATTGGACTTTTCGGTTTGAGGCCGCTCACGTCCGAGCCTTTGCGCGTGCAGACGGCAAAGAGACCTCCCTAGCCAGGGAGGTCCCGCTGAAGGACGAAGCACGGGCGCAGCTTAGTCCAGCTGATCGGCCAGCACGAGGTGGAGCTCACCTCGGCTGGAATGCAGCATGGTCAGCGTTCGCTCATTCATCGCGATCAACTCATCACGACTGGCGGAGGGCGGGAGAAAACGCAGCTCGGTTGCACGCGTTTCGGCCCTGACGATGTCGTCGCTGAGGTCTGCGAGACGCTGCTTCAGCATCTCCTCATCTCCAAGTCCAATGGCACCTTCGATATAGCTCATCAAAGTGGGGTAGTGGTTAGGGGTTAAGAACTAGGGACATGTTACAAATACGCTAGTTTCGGAGAAAAGCGATCAAACTACCGGAATTCCGGTAGTTTAGGGCCTTTACCTCAATGTAAGGGGCGCTTGGCGGCGGCTTTACGCCTTTCCCGCCAGCGCGTTCCCGCCCACCCGCCGAGCGCGATGCCCAGAAAACTACACACCAAGTCGACGGGATCGGGGTAGCGGGTGGAGAAAAGCTGCTGGCTAAGCTCCTCACCCGTGGCGAAGGCGGCGAGCAGGATAGGTACGATCGGCAGCGAATACCGGCCAATCCGCAGCGTGCGCGAAAACGCCGCCGTAAAAAGAAAGGCCAGGATGCCAAAGAGCACGACGTGCCCCACCCGGTCGCCATTAGGAAAATCGTGCAGCACCCGGATAAACTCCGGCATGCGCCCCAGATCGGCTGACAGCATGATCAGCAGCAGCACCGCGAGGAAAAGAAACGCCGCCGCTTTTGTGATCATCGGGTCGGGCTCATTCTCCACCAAGCCACCGCTTCACCAGCGTCGGCAACACTTTATCGGCGGAGCCATGCATCACCGTGAATCCGTAAGGCCTCGGCCCAATCTCAAGGTCGACCATCACCTTCTCCGCACCGTAGCGCGCGCGCCGCACCAGCCCCGCTGCGGGAAAAACCGCCAGCGATGTGCCGACGACGACCACCTTTCCCGCCGACCGCATCTCCTCCTCCGCTTCTTCGAAGCGCTGCACCTCCTCGCCAAACCACACGATGTGCGGACGCAACTGGCTGCCTTGCGCACAGCGATCCCCGATCTGGATAGGCGCGCCACCGATCTCGTAGACGAGAGTTGGATCCACCGTGCTCCTGGCCTTCCGCAACTCCCCGTGCAGGTGAATGACGCGACCGGAGCCGCCGCGTTCGTGCAGGTCGTCGACATTTTGGGTGATGACCACGACTTCGAATCGCTTCTCGAGCTCCGCGATCGCACGGTGCCCATCGTTCGGCAAAGCCGCCGCCGCCTGCGCGCGACGTTCGTTATAGAAGTCGAGTACACGTGCGGGATCCTTCGCCCACGCTTCCGGCGTCGCCACCTCCTCTATTTTATAGCGATCCCAAATCCCACCCCCATCGCGAAACGTCGCCAGCCCGCTCGGCGCGCTGATGCCAGCGCCGCTGAGGACGACAATCTTTTGCGGATTGATGGGAGGTTTCGCCATGGGATGCAGCCTGCTACGAATCCACCACGAGTCACAGCTCCGACAATCCCTAATCTCTCGAGAACCGGGAATAACCGCCCCTGCCTAGCGCGCCGCCGGCTTCGCCTCCCAAAAGTCACGCCCCCAGTGCAGCTCCACCTTCCGGGATTTCGCGCCCGGCGTCTCCACCTCCAATACGACCGTTATATCGTTTCGAAAGAGCGCCGTCTGCAGCTCCTTCCGCTTCATCGCTCGCACGACCTTGCCGTTGACGCTCATGATCCGGTCTCCCGATTTGATTCCAGCCTTGGCGGGAAGGGAGCCCGCCTCGACCTCCTCAAAGGCCGCGCCGTCAACCGGTCCCCACAGGAAATATTTCACCCCGTAGCTGATCGTAAATCCGTCCGTGGGCGAGCCGGTGACCTTGTAAGCTGGCAGGGAAGCCGCCGGTTGTTCGGCCACGGGCTTTTCCGTCTGTCCGAAGATCGGGAGAGCAGAGAAGCCAAGCGCAGCGAAGAGCGCGAAACGACGGGGCAGCGAGCGGAAAGTCACAGCAGGAATGGGGGCGCATCAGACGACACGACGGCACAAACCGCGTTCCAGGAGTTTGCGCGAACCACGTCGCGCCCGAGCCCCAGGTGGCTCTCTTATTTTGCGTCGGCCTCCGTGGTAGGAATCCGCGTCGCCACCGCCCGGCGAAGCCCTTTTTCCTTTGGCTGGCGGACCTCCACCACGAGCTTATCGCCCGGCGCAGTGTGCATCAGTCGACGAGCCTCGCCCGGCTTCATCTCCGCGACCGGCTTGCCATTGATGCTCACCACGAGATCGCCCGTCTTCACTGTGGCCGAACGAAAGCGCACGAACCCATGCCAGCGCGCCGGGGCCGTATCGTCGACACTCAGAAAAATGATCTTGTTGTCGTTACTATTGGGCGGCGCCGAAACCCGCAGCGTAAACTCCGGCCGGACAGAATAAGCCGGCAGCGCCGTCGTATCCGCCCCGGCCACCCGCACCACCATCGGCCCACCGCTAAGGCCGACGCAAAGAAGAGAGAGCACCACTGTCTTCATCAGTCGTTGTTGAGTTCGAAGACGATCGGCACCATCATCCGGCAATTCACCGGCACGCCGTCGACCTGCGCCGGGCGGAACCGCCACTTCAGCACCGACTCCACCGCCGCTTCCCCGAAGCGAATATCCGTCGCCTTCGTGGTCGAGGCATCCGCCACCGTTCCGTCGGTCTTCACTGTGAATATCGTCACTGCTTCGCCACTGATTCCCGCCTTCCGCAGCTCAAACGGATAGCGGGGCCGGCTTTGATGCGTCGGCGTCGGCATCACTTTCACCTGGCTGATATCGTAGACGCCCGTCGGCGTCGGCGCGATCGGATTATCCACCGGCTGCAGCATGACCTTCTCCGCCGTCGCGCAACCGGCGAGCGCAAGGAGGGCTAACATCAACACGACGAGAAGGCACTTGGGGCGAGACATCATAAAACAAAGGTAGCGGGGTGAACTAACCTGGATTTCGGTAATCCATGGAAACAAGAGACCGGGGCCGACGGAAAGAAAATTCAGGCGTCGTTGTATGCGCTGCGCTATGCGTGCGTGCGCTGCATTATTGTTCGTCCGAAACCATATCGGGTATATAACGTTTTAGCACCTGCGCGATGGCGGCATAGCCAAACTTGAAATTCCCCGTCATCCGCGCCGCATCACCCTGCGCGGTGCGCGCCGAACGCTCCGCCAGCGATATATCGAGAGCGACGCTGCGCGCGCCTTTCTTGAATTTGATCCGGAGGTTATGCTCCGCGACCCAATCGGTCCCGTGGTCCCAGTGGTAGCTTTCATCGGCCGTGAGCGCCCCGCGCAGTGCCGCGGCATCCTCCGGTGTAATGGTGACCGCGCTCCTCCGCGCCGTCCGCTCCACCCCGCGCGCCGCTGGATCGCTCATCGGCCATAGCTCAACCAACTCGACCGTATCGGCCTCGAGCGCCAGTGCGAAATCCTCCACGGAGCCGAAGAGTTCAATCAGCCCCAGCGCTGGCGCATCGCCCAAGATCCACTCGATATTACCACCACAAACGAAGGGTAGCTGCAGATCCCAGCTGCACGATGGCTCCGCCTTCGCCGGTGGCCGCTCAATCTTCACTTCCCGCAGCTCCGGCAACGGCACAGCCAGCGCCGGAACCACAAACGCCAAATCGCCTGCCCGCACCGGGCCAGCGCTCGCACTCCCCATCACGACCAAACCCATCGCGAGCGCAGCAGCTGCAAAGCGGCGATTCATGAAAAGACTACGCACCACCGCCACGTTTCTTAGGACGCTTTCAATTCCGCCAAGCCCCAACGGGGCGCCAGTCGATAGCCCGGGGCAACGCCCCGGGTCTTGAGATATAAAAAAAGAGCCCTGAAGGGGCGACACTTCACCGGCAGGTGCAGCCGTTCAGCTCACATCCCCGCTCCGCGCTCTTTCGCTGAAGCGCGTCACGGCAGCCCTGTAGCCCGGCTCGGAAGAGCCGGGACCGCCCGCCGTCACGCCTCCCGCTCAATCGCTCAATCGAAGACCACGGTCTTATTCCCGTAAACCAGCACGCGGCTTTCGAGGTGCCAGCGCACAGCCTGCGCCAGCACGAGCTTCTCCAGATCGCGGCCTTTCCGCACGAGGTCATCGACATCGTGGCGATGCGTCACCCGCGCCACGTCCTGGTTGATGATCGGCCCCTCATCGAGATCGCGCGTCGCGTAGTGCGCCGTCGCGCCGATCAGCTTAACCCCGCGCGCATGGGCCTGATGATACGGCCGGCCACCCGCAAACGCCGGCAAAAACGAATGGTGAATATTGATCACCGGCGCGCCGAACTTCTGCAGAAAATCCGCCGAGAGCACCTGCATATAGCGGGCCAGCACCACGAGCTCCACACCGAGCCTAGCCATCAACGCCAGCTGCGCCGCCTCACCCGCCTCCTTGGTCGCCGCAGTGACCGGCAGGTGATGAAACTCCAGCCCATAGCCGCGCGCGGCGGCACCGAGGTCAGGATGGTTGCTCACCACCGCCACAATATCGCAGGCAAACTCGCCCGCTTTCCAGCGGAGCGCGAGATCGTGAAAACAATGGTCGGCCTTGGAGACAAAGACCGCGAGCCGGGGCCGGCGCGTGGAGATCGCCACGTGCACCTGCATCCCAAGCGAGGCCGCGAAAGCCTTGAAGTCCTCCGCATCGCGCTCGGCCACGCCGGGCGCGCCCACCGGCACCCATTCCACCCGCTGGAAGAAGATCCCCGCCTCCATATCGCGATGCTGGTCGGCGTGCAGGATGTTGCCGCCGCGCGAAAAAATCCAACCCGACACCCGGGCCACAAGGCCGGGCTGGTCGGGACCGTGCAAGAGCGCGATGAGAGTCGGTGCGGCGGACATAGGAAGGACGGATGTGACCGCAAACCGCAGCGGTTGTCACGTCCGGGCTACGGCCCCCCACTCGGCCGGCGCGCTCAACCCAACTGCCTTGATTGTAGGAGCGGGTTTATCCCGCGACCCTCATGAGTTCCGTATCCGGGGTAGGCAGCCAGCTCGCTGGCGCTTCGTTGCAATTCGGACGAGCACCCATCGGCGGGCTAAACTCGATCCATTCAGCCGCCGCGGCGTAGAGCCCTTCCATGCTCCTACAACTCTACCCGCCTTTCCCTTTTTTGCGCCTTCTGCGCCTCTTTGCGGCTAAAACCAAATCGCCTCGAATCGCTCGCAGCTCGCTACGATCTCCGAACGCACACCTCCGAACTTCACCCCGCCTCAGCGCCGGCCGGCCGTGTCATCCACCGACAACGCCTTGGCGGCGGTGCGGAGCTGATCCTGCAACTTCGTCACGGTCTGCTCCGCTTTTTCCCGAGCTTTCCGCTCGGCGCGCAGCTCACTCTCGAGCTTGGCGACCGCAGATCTGGAGTCGTCGGTGCGGGACGAAACATCTTTCAGCTTCGCCGTCGCAGCCGCGGCTTCGGCCTTCGCCTTTTCCGCGTCGGCGAGGATGGTGGCGAGCTCCTGCTTCAAGGCGTTGTAGGACTTGAGCGACGAAAGCTTCTCCTCGGTGGCATCGCCCTTCGCGCTGCTCGATGAGCTGTAAGAGGTGCTGCTGCCCGAGCTGGAACCGGACGAGGACGACGAACCGCGCTGCGCCTGCAGCCGCGCATACGCCGTGCGCAAGGTCGCAAGCTCGCGGGACGCTTCATTGAGGTCGGCCACCAGCTTGTCGGTGTCGGTGCTCGAACTTGAGGACGAGGAACGGCCGCCGCTACCGCTACTTGAGCTCCCGCTATTGCTGCTCGAGCGCTCGGCGACCCGGGGCTCCTCCCGACGCTCCGATCGCGTTTCAGACCTCGTCTCTGATTTCGTTTCCGACGACTCGGCCGTCCGCGTCGCGGAGCCTTCTTCCGTCGATTCCGTCGCCGGGGTCATACAACCGGCCAGCAAGACCAGACATCCCGACGCGACGACACTGCTGAGACCAAGATTGGGGCGAGCCATGCCCTTCCAAAAATTGCGAAACCGTTGCCTTGGCAACCATAAGCGCGAGACGAGGCGAGGTTTGTTATCCACGTAGAATCGGCTTCACGCGGCGATCCTGAGCCTATTCGCAAGCCAGGTAGGTAGCCAGCTCGCTGGCGCTTTGTAGTAATTCGGCCAAGCGCTTGCCAGCGGGCCATCTACCACGCCGACGGACGTCATGAGATATCTCGCCCCCATGCCAGTCACCATTCGAAATGAGCTGTAGGGGCGCGATCGCCCAAGCGTCCTTTTGTTGAAAAAAACGTCCGCGCTTCGCCGATTAGGCGAAGCCCGCACGGCTGGTTTGCCGCCGTCGCTTCTGAAAATTAGCGCAGATTAGCGGTTCTCCGTCTCAGTCGAGAAAAGGACGAGCGGGAATGACGAATTGAAATTCCCGCCAGCTCTTTCCGTTCTTTCCGCTCTTCCTGTTCTACCTCAGCCAACCACGTTAACGTTACCCTTGTACTGCTGGATCGGCTTCACGCCGACGTACTTTTCCTTCAGGGCGCGGATGCCTTCCACCGCGGCTTCGGCGCCGGTGAGGGTGGTCATGATACAGATGTTGCTCGAGTAGGCGGCGGCGCGGATCGCGTTTTCGTCCCGGCGCGGGATCATGCCGCCGGGCGTGTTAATCACCATCTGGATCTGGCCGTTCTTGATCAGATCGATCGTATTGGGCCGGCCCTCGGCGATCTTCGCGATCCGCTTCACAGCCACGCCGCCTTCGGCGAGTGTCGTGGCGGTGCCGCTGGTGGAGTAGATCGTGAAGCCCAGCTTCTCGAGCGAGCGCGCGAGCGCGACGGCTCTCGCCTTGTCGGAGTCCTTGACGGAGAGGAACACGTTGCCCTTCACCGGCAGGCCCGGCTTGGCCGCCGCCTGCGCCTTCGCAAAGGCCACGCCGAGATCCGCATCGATGCCCATGACTTCGCCGGTCGAGCGCATCTCCGGCCCGAGCGCGATGGTCGCGCCGGGAAAGCGCACGAAGGGAAACACCGCCTCCTTCACGCACCAGTGCTTCGGAGTCTGTTCCTTGGTGAAGCCGAGGTCCTTCAGCTTCGCGCCGGTCATCACCTTGGCGGCGAGCTTCGCGAGCGGCACGCCGATCGCCTTGGCGACAAAGGGCACCGTGCGCGAGGCGCGGGGATTCACTTCGAGGACGTAGAGCTGGTTGTCCTTGATCGCGAATTGCACGTTCATCAGGCCGATGACCTTCAGCTCGCGGGCGAGCTCGTAGGTGGCCTTGCGCACCGTGTTGAGCATGTCCGCCGAGAGGGTATGCGGGGGCATCACCATCGCGGCATCGCCCGAGTGCACGCCGGCGTACTCGATGTGCTCGAGCATGCCGCCGATCACCGAGGTCTCGCCATCGCTGATGCAGTCGACATCGAGCTCGATCGCATCCTCCAGGAACTTGTCGATGAGCACCGGCTTGTCCGGCATCACATCGAAGGCTTGGCGCACGACATTGCGGAATTCTTCCTCGCTGTAGACGATGAACATGCCGCGGCCGCCGAGCACGAACGAAGGGCGCAGCAGCACGGGGAAACCGATCTCCTTCGCGGAGGTCAGCGCATCCGTCTCGTTCATCGCGGTGCGATTCGCGGGGGACTTCAGCTTCGTCTTGTCGAGGATCGCGGAGAAGAGCTTCCGATCTTCCGCGGCCTCGATGCTCTCCGGCGAGGTGCCGATGATGTTCACGCCATTGGCCTTGAGCGCGGACGCGAGATTCAGCGGCGTCTGCCCGCCGAATTGCACAATCGCGCCGGAGCAGCCTTCCTGCTGATAAACTTCCAACACGTCCTCAAGCGTCAGCGGCTCGAAGTAGAGGCGGTCGCTGGTATCGTAGTCCGTCGAAACCGTCTCGGGATTCGAATTCACCATCACCGTCTCGAAGCCCGTCTCGCGCAGCGCGAAGCTCGCGTGCACGCAGCAGTAGTCGAACTCGATGCCCTGGCCGATGCGGTTGGGACCGCCGCCGAGGATCATGATCTTCTTCTTGCCCTTCGGCGGCAGGATCTCGTTCTCGTCGCCGTAACTGGAATAGTAATACGGCGTGAACGCCTCGAACTCGGCCGCGCAGGTGTCGACCAGCCGGTAAGTCGTGTTGATCCCGCGCTTCTTCCGCTCCGCGCGCACCGCTGCCAGATCGCTCTTGAGCAGATGCGCAAGCTGCACGTCGGAGAAGCCGAACTGCTTCGCGCGCCGCAGCTGGTTGGTGTCGACGGACGCGAGGGTCTGCGGCCGCAGGGACTCCTCCATCTCATGGATTTCGCGCAGCTGGTGCAGGAACCACGGATCGATCTTCGTCAGGTCGAAGATGCGCTCGACGGTGTAGCCGGCGCGGAACGCGTGCCGGATGTAGAAAATCCGCTCGGCATTGGGCGTGCCCAGCTTGGCGTTGATCACCTTCTCCTCGACCGGCTCGTCGCCGCCGTGTTTGCCGCCGCCGAAGCCTCGGGCGCCGATTTCCAGCGAGCGCAGGCACTTCTGGATCGACTCCTTGAAGGTCCGGCCGATCGCCATCGCCTCACCGACCGATTTCATCGCTGAGGTCAGCGACGAGTCGGCGTCCGGGAATTTCTCGAAGGTGAAACGCGGGATCTTCGTCACCACGTAGTCGATCGTGGGCTCGAAGCTCGCGGGCGTGAGGCGCGTGATGTCGTTGCGCAACTCGTCGAGCGTGTAGCCCACGGCGAGCTTCGCCGCGATCTTGGCGATCGGGAAGCCGGTCGCCTTCGACGCGAGTGCGGAGGAGCGCGACACGCGCGGATTCATCTCGATCACCACCATGCGGCCGGTGTCGGGATCGACGGAGAACTGGATGTTGGAGCCGCCCGTCTCGACGCCGATCTCGCGGATGACCGCAAACGACGCGTCGCGCATGATCTGATATTCCTTGTCCGTCAGCGTCATCGCCGGCGCCACCGTGATCGAGTCGCCCGTGTGCACACCCATCGGATCGAAGTTCTCGATCGAGCAAATCACCACGCACTGATCCTTGTGATCGCGCATGACCTCCATCTCGTATTCCTTCCAGCCGAGGAGGCACTCTTCCACGAGCACCTCGTGCACCGGCGAGAGGTCGAGGCCGTTGGCCACGATGCGCTCAAATTCTTCCTTGTTGTAGGCGATGCCGCCACCCGAGCCGCCGAGCGTGAACGACGGGCGGATGATGAGCGGGTAAATCCCGAGGAACTCCGCCGCATCCCGCGCTTCCTGCATCGATTTCACCGTGCGGGATTTCGCCACATCGAGACCGATCTTGAGCATGCACTGCTTGAAGATCTCGCGATCCTCGCCCTTGGTGATCGCCTCGGGCTTGGCGCCGATCATCTCGACCCCGTGCTTCTGGAGAATCCCCTTCTTATCCAGCTCCATCGAGAGATTGAGCGCCGTCTGGCCGCCGAGCGTCGGCAGCAGCGCGGAGGGCTTCTCCGCCTCGATGATCTTCTCCAGAAACTCGACGGTGAGCGGCTCGATGTACGTGACGTCGGCAAACTCCGGGTCCGTCATGATCGTGGCCGGATTGGAGTTCACGAGGATGACGCGGTAGCCCTCCTCACGGAGCGCCTTGCACGCCTGCGTGCCGGAGTAATCGAACTCGCAAGCCTGGCCGATCACAATGGGACCGGCACCGATGATGAGGATGGACTTCAGGTCAGAGCGCTTAGGCATGAGCGTAGATTTCACCGAGGGTTGAGCGCACCGAAAGCCTCCGCAAGCGGGAAAGCGGGCTTACAGGAAAACGTAAAGGAGGGGCCAGACAGCGCGCCCGGTGCCCAGAATCTCGCCAGCCTGGCCCCAGTTTGAATTTTGAGCTGCCGGCAGCTTAGAACTAGCGGTTGGACCGTCTTCTTTTTCGCAGGAGACTTCGAATATCGCCAGGCTCCCGACGTCCATCCAAGACCGCCACGATCACCGTGCGATCGGCCTCCATCAAAAAATAAACGATGTAGTACGACTGCTTGAGAATCGCCCGCCGCACCGCGCCAAACTTCCGCGGAAAGGCCTCCGGATTCCAAGTGATCCAACTCACCGTTTCTTCATATTTTCGAAGGATGTGTTCCACCCCGTCTGACCGCCATGAGCCATAGTGCGCCATGGCAACGCGGAGGTCTCCCTCCACCTCCGGCAGTGCAAATACCGGAAGACTCTTCACGCGTCCCGAAGCCGACGCATCAATTCGTCGTGTGCGACAGGCTGGCTTTTACCCGAACGATACGAGCTTAGCCGAGCAGCCAAAACCCGCTTATGACGGGCCGGCACGGGCATTTTTTTCTCATCGGCCACGGAGAGCCATAGGCTCTCGGCGATTTCGAGCCGTTTACGCTTGGGCAGCCGCAACAGCGATGAGACTGAGTCAACGGGCATCGCGATACGATAGCGCCAACCTCTCTAGGCACAAGCCTCGCCTCACCCCAACCTGCCCACATCCACCCCCAACACCTTCGCCGCCGCCGCCTTGTCCCCGCGACACGCGTGGAGGACCATGTCGATATACTGCTTTTCCTGCCCCGAGAGGTATTCGCTCAGGCTCGGCCAATCCTTCAACTGCCGCAGCCGCACGGGAAGTTGCTGCGAGGTCACGACCCGCGTCTCGGTCGTGCCCGCGATCTTCGAGACCACCTGCACCAGCTCGGTAAGATTTCCCGGCCAGTGGTACGCCGCCATCACCGCCAGCGCATCGGGCGTAAACTCGATGAGATTGGCGTCGAGCATCGGGTTGGCCGCCTGCGCGGCATACGACTTCACCAGCAGCGGCAGGTCCTCCGTGCGCTCCCGCAGCGGCGGCATATGCACCGGCAGCGAGGCCACGCGGTAAAACAACTCGTCGTGAAACTTTCCCTCGTCGGACAGCTTTTCGAGATCCTCGCTGGTCGTGCAGACGAGCCGGAAGCCGTGCGCGGTATTGCGCAGCACGCTCACCAGCTCCTTCTGCACCCCCTCGGTCAGACACTGCAGATGCTGCAGGAAAAGTGTGCCACCCCTGGCCTGCTTCACCCAGATGCCGCCTTCGCCATTTTCCCCCAGCAGGCCGGCGCGGAAATTGGTCTCCGAGCTCAGCGAGCAATCGATCCGCACCAGCGACGCCTCGTTCCCGCCGCTCGCGGCGTGCAGGATCTCCGCCACCGCGCTCTTGCCCGTGCCATTCTCGCCGATCAGCAGCACGGGCGTGCGTACCGTGGCGAGTTTTTTGACGGTGGTGATGAGCTTCGTGATCTTCGTGCTCTTGCCGATGAGCCGGGACTCGATGTCGGCCGCCTTGGCGCCAGGCACCACGCCGGTGGCTGCCCGCTCCGCTTGAAATTTCCTGAACTCCAGCCCCCGCCGCAGCGTGGCGATGAGTTCATCCACCCGAAACGGCTTCTGCAGATAGTCGAACGCGCCGTACTTCAGCGCCTGCACCGCGCTCTCCGTCGAGGCATACGCGGTCATGATGATCACGACGGCGTTGGGATCGTAGAGCTTCAGCTGCTTCAGCAACGTGATGCCATCCATCGGCTTCATGTCGATGTCGGCCAGCACGAGGTCGTAGCGGTCCGCCTTGTAGCGCACGAGCGCCTTCTCGCCGTCCGTCGCAAACGAGGTCGCGAAACCCGTAGGCTGGATTACGGCCTCGAGCATCTCGTGGATTGAGACGAGATCGTCGACGATGAGGACGGAAGGCATGAACGATTAGACGGAAGGGTAGACGTTCCGAGACGCGGAGCGCGTTGTCAACGAACGCCGTTAAACGGCATTTCGTTACTGGACGCCGCCGGCCACCGCGCCCATTTGGAAGATCGGCAGGAACATCGCCATTACGATGCCGCCCACCACGACGCCGAGGAATACGATGAGCATCGGCTCGATGAGGGACGTGAGCGCCGAGACCGTCGCCTCGCACTCCACGTCGTAGAAGTCCGCGATCTTGTTCATCATGCCGTCGACGTTGCCCGTCGATTCGCCGGCCTTCACCATGTGCTTCATCATCGGCGGGAAAAACGCGTTGGCCGCCAGCACCTCCGAGACCTGGCCGCCCTGGCTCACATGCTTGGCGATCTCCTCGCAGGCATCCTCGATCTGCACCTTGCCGCTGGCGGAGGAGACGATCTCGAGGGTGCGGAGGATCGGCACGCCCGAGCGGATCAGCGTCGCGTACGTGCGGCAGAAACGGGAGAGCGCGATTTTGTGGATCAGGTTGCCGAAGATCGGCGCCTTCACGAGGAAGTTGTCCTTGGTCCGGCGCCCGTTGGGGGTGGCGGTAAACTTGCCGAGACCCCACCAGCCCGCGTAACAGCTCAGGCCGAGCGCCCACCAGTATCCTTTCAGGAAATTCGACAGATCGATGAGGAACTGCGTCGGGGCCGGCAGCTTCGCGCCGAAGTCGTTGAACATCTCCGCGAAGACCGGGATCACGAAGATCAGCAGCACGTTCACCAGCGCGACCGCCAGGCCGATGACCGCGATCGGGTAGGTCATGGCGGACTTTACCTTCTTCGTCAGCTTCACAGTCGACTCGAAGTAGCTCGCGACCTTGTGCAGGATTTCCGCGAGGCCACCGCTCGCCTCACCGGCCTCCACCATCGACACGAACAAGGTGTTGAAGGAGTTGGGAAACTTCCGCACCGCCGACGAGAATGAATTGCCCTGCGAGATATCGGCGCGCACATCGCGGATCACGATTCGGAAACAGGGGTCTTCCGTCTGATCCTGCAGGGCCTCGAGACACTGCACGAGCGGCAGGCCGGCCGTGAGGAGCGACGCCAGCTGCTGGGTGAAAATCGCCAGCTCGCCCATGGGGAGCTTGTACGTCTTTGCCTTCTTCTCGAGTGCCTTCTGTTTCGCGAGCGCCTGCGCCGCCATGACACCGCCGCCCTTTTTTTGCGGAGCCCCGCGTGAGGAAGAGGCTGCCGAGGATGCAGCCGAGGTGAGCAAAGCCATGACCCGAGCCAAACGTAGCCGCCAATAGCTCGCAACCCCCTTTTACCTCCGAGAGCCGTAAAAACCCGGTGAGAAACACCCAGCGGGTTATCCCGTACATTCAGGCCCTCCGTCGCGTATTACGCCTTAAGTTTTTTCCCCGCCGGCCGACCAGGAATTTATCGTGCATCCCGCCGTGCCCTTCGACTACGCCTGAGACCGCCCCGCCCCATGGATTCCGACACTCTCTCAATCGCGCTGGCGGTGGCTGGATCGCTCCTCTGTCTTTTCGCGGCGTTTCGAGCGGGCCGGCATCGCTGGCTGGTGGAGCACCTGCCCACCTCCAAAACCACCGGCGTCTTCATCGGCTTCGTGAAGCTGAAGGGCACCGCGGAGACTCCGGCTCCGCTCACAAGCTATCTCGCCGGAGAAGCGTGCGTCCACTACAGCTGGGAGGTGCAGGAGCACTATTCCCACACCTACGAGGAGACCTACGTCGATAAGGACGGTAAAAGACAGACCCGTACCAAGACGGATACCGGCTGGAAGACCGTCGACGAAGGCGGGCAGACCATTCCGTTTTATCTGCAGGACGACCGTGGCGTCATCTTGGTGCGGCCTGCGGGAGCCCAGCTCGATACCATGCCCTTCGTACGCCGGACCTGCGGACCCGGCGACCCCATGTATTTCGGCCGCGGCCGCTCGGGCGCGATCGCCCACTCGACGCATGAGCGCCTCTTCGTGGAGGTCGGCGTGGCACTGCACACGCCGCTCACCGTGCTGGGTCAGGCGCGGGAGCGCAAAGACGCTGTGGCAGCCGAGATCGCGGCCGACAAAGAGGCGCCGCTGTTTACGATCACCACCCGCAGCGACAAAAAGCTGCGGTGGGATTATCAATTCGGCCTGGCCGGCTGGGCGTTTTTAGGCGCGCTGCCCCTGGCCTGGCTTCTGGCGCTGCAACCCGAGTTCCAGCGGGCCATCTCCCTTTCGTTTTCCCATGTGAAGTTTGGCTGGGAGTGGTACGCGATGGGCGGTGCCTACGCGTTTGCGGTGATGGCGATGTGGGTGTGGATGGTCTTCAACGCACTCGTCGATCTGCGCAACCGCGTCCGGCAGGGCTGGTCGCAAGTGGAGGTGCAGCTCCAGCGGCGGCAAGACCTGATTCCGAATCTGGTCAACGTAGTGAAGGGCTTCCGCGGACACGAGCAGGGGCTGCAAACGGAGCTGGCGGACCTGCGCTCCCAGCTGGCAGCCACCCCGCCCGGCCGCGCCGGCGCGGATTTTCACGGCGTGCGCCGGACCGTCCTCACCATGGCCGAGCGCTATCCCGACCTGAAGGCCGACCAGCACTTCCTCGCGCTCCAGCGGAGCCTGAGCGAGACCGAGGAGCGCATCGCGCTCGCCCGCGGCTACTTCAACGACATCGCCTCCGCCTACAACACGCAGCTCGAAGTCGTGCCGGAAAACCTCGTCGCGAAACTCGGCGGCATGCGGCCGCAAGCCCTCCTGCTGGCCGAGGACTTCGAGCGCGCCCCGGTGTCCCTCACGCCGCCGCCCCCAGAGGAGCCGGCCACCGTGGCCGCGACGTAGCCGCGGCCGCCCCCTTCGCCCCCATTTGATCGCAGGCCTTAACCAACCGTTATACCCACCATGGGCTGGGCCACCTTTCATATCGAAAAACTAAAGCAGGGCGAAACCGTGCAGTTTCGCCCCCACGGCAATTCCATGACCGGCAAGATCGAGTCCGGCGATCTCTGCACCGTGCAGCCGGCCAAAAAAGAGGAACTCGCCGTGGGCGACGTTGTGCTCTGCAAAGTCGGCGGCGCCCAATATCTCCACCTCATCAAGGCGAAGCAGGGCGATCGCTTCCAGATCGGCAATAACCGGGGCCGCATCAACGGCTGGATCGGGCTCAACGGCATCTTCGGCCGCTGCATCCGAGTCGAAAAATGAAACGCGGCCAAAGGGCCCGCCGTCTGTAAAAGATCATGAGCGACCTCAAAAGCCCCTGGCTCCTGCATACGAAGGGAGCGCTCTTCGTCGCGCTGGGCATCCTGTCGGCCGGATTGATTCTTATCCAGCTGCCGACGTTGAAGACCGCAGCGCTGCTGGGCGTGACGATCTGGGCATTCTGCCGCTTCTACTATTATCTCTTCTACGTGCTGGAGCGATATCTCGGCCGCGAGAAACGCTTCGCCGGCATCGTCGATGCGCTGCGTTTTCTGCTCTCGCATCCAAAGCGCGCCGAGCCCCCGCGGTGATTCCAGACGACCCAACTCGCCTGCTTTTCCATTTTATAAACGCCTGACATAGCGACCCCCGCGCGCTCTCTGCGCTTGGCAGGGGCAGCCCTTCGCGTTTACGACTGCGAGCTCCGATGCGCTACGTCTGTCCATCGTGCCAGCGGCAACTGCTTTCCCGGTCGGCGCCGAACTGCTTGTTCTGCGGTGCACGGGTGCCTGAGCACCTCTTGTTCACCAAGGAGGAGCGCGCGCGCCATGCCGCCAATGCGAAGTGGCGGCAGGAATTGGACGCCAAACAAAAGGCCCGCGAAGCGGAGCAAAAGAAACAAACAGGCGACGACGGCGGCTCTCTCGGCATGCCGTGGGACAGCCCCTCGTTCCCTGACAACTTCGGTGGAGGAGGTGCCAGCAGTAGCGGTGATGCAGGCGGCGACGCTGGCAGCGCCAGCGATTCCGGTGGTGGCGGTGACGGCGGAGGGGACTGAGCGGCGCTTCACGAGCAACGACGGCTGAAAATTCATGGGCAATTTCTACATCAACGTCGCCGTCAAAGGCGTCTCCACCGCGCGGCTTCGCGAGAAACTGGCCGAACTCTTCTTTCCCACGATCCTCATTCCGGACATCGAGGGCCACGCGTTCATCTACGCGGATTTCTTCGGGTCGGGCGACGGGGAGGCGCCGAGCCGACTCGCCCGCGCGCTCTCGGAGGAACCCGGCGCGCAATACGCCGTGCAGTGCCTGAATGCGGACGACGACGTGCTCATGTACGAATTCTGGAAAGACGGCGCACGCGTGGACGCCTACTACTCCAACCCCGAAATGTTCCAGGCCGACGAAACCGATGCCGAAGCGCCGCGCGGCGATCCCGGACGCCTCAAGTCGGTCTTCCCCTTCATCAACGAAGCCGAGGTGCAGCTGGTGCTGGAAAGTGAAGAGTACATTTTCGCCTACGAGCGGCACCAGGAGCTCTTCCGCCTGCTGCGCATCCCGACCGCCCCCGCCATCATGGACTTCAACTATCTCCAAAATGGCGAGGTGCCTGAAGGCGTGGAAGAGCGTCAGCTGATCCGGATCGGAGCATAGTTCCGGCGTGCTCCGCTCCGGCCTGCAAGGCACGGCGGCTTCGCACCACGCTCTCGCTAACGATGAAGGTTCTCCCCGCCCTCCTGCTCGCGCTCGTCTTGCTCACGTGCGGTTGCTCCCGCCGGTTAGAAGTGTGGCCCGACCACGCGGATCTTCCGGCAGAGTATCCGGATAACGCGAAACGGAAAATCGAGATCGCCCGCGGGGTATCGATCGACGCGAAGGTACAGATCACGTCCAAGGGAAACGGCGTGATTTACCTCCCCGGCATCATGATCCGCATCTATGATGCGCACCACGACGGGCTGGTGTTTCGCGATGCCCTGCTCCAATGCGAATGGCGCGACGAAGATGGTGACGGCACGCTGGACTTCGTTGTCTCCGGGATCGCCGAACCCGACGAGCCCATCGCGGGACGAATGATACCCATCCCTGTCCGCGGCGTCTTCCGTTATTCCGCCAAAGAGCGGCGCTTTCAGCCGGTGTTATGCTCGCAGGAAATCTATTTTCACGAGCTATGAGAGACGACGCCGTAACTCGCTGACAGCTCGGCTTCGGTGCCGTCCGGACAATTGTCGCAGATGCCTCGACTAACGGGAAAACTTCAGCGACAATTATGTCTTCCGTTCTCGTGCAGTGTCTCTCGCGGCTCTTGGCTGCTTCTGATTCCGCGAAGCCCGGCACCGCCTATGAATTCATCTCCGCAACCCTCGCATGAGCACAAACACGAGCACTTCTCGCTCCCGCTTTTCTTCGTCACGGTCGCCCTGACGATTGCGGGACTCTGCACGATCCTGCATTTCGCCCTGCCCGTGGCCTGGCAGCAGCAGCTGATCGCACCCCTCTGGAGCTTCGCGGCGGTGTTCGCCTTGGTGAGCCTGCTCAATGCCTTCGTGGAGTTCTTCTTCCACCGCTACATCTTACACCGGCCGGCGATTCCCGGGCTCGGCCGGCTCTATCGCCAGCATACGCTCCACCACGCGCTCACGCGCATCGCGAAGAAACCCTCCCGCGATGGCCGCGGCCTCCTCTTCGTCGAAAACAAATTCCCGATCACCGAGCCCGAGCAGGGCGAGGGCTCCTTCTTTCCGTGGTACTCGCTCGCCATTTTCTCCCTGGCGCTGTGCCCGCTCTTCGCGCTCCTGCAATGGCTGGCGCCCATGTTCCCGTGGTTCCTCGCGGGCTTTGCCGCGCTGACGTCGTCGATGATTCTCTATGAGGTCCTGCACGCGATCAACCACTGGCCCATCGAGAAGTGGGGCCCGTTGATCGACCATCCGCGCTGGGGCTGGTTCTGGCGGCCCGTTTATAGTTTCCACCTGCGGCATCACGCCGTGATCGACTGCAACGAATCCGTCTCGGGCTTCTTCGGTCTGCCGGTGCCCGACTGGCTTTTCGGCACCTGCGTGATTCCGAAGACGATCTATGCGGATGGCGAGGATTGGAAGCCCGAGAACTTCACCGCCCCGCGTCCGCGCGCCCTCATCCGCTGGCTCGACGGCGTCGCCGACCGCTCCATCGCGGCCAAGCGTGCACGCGCCAGCCTGCCGCCCCCGCCCGATCGCGTCTACACCCGCGGCGAAGAGATCGCCAACTGGCTTACGCACGGCATCGGCGCCGCCCTCAGTGTGGTTGGCCTCACCTTGCTCATCGTCCTCGCGAGCATGCGCGGAGACGCGTGGCATGTGGTAAGTTTCACGGTCTTCGGCCTTTCGCTCTTGGCGCTCTATCTCACGTCGATGCTGTATCACTTGTCGCGCAGCGAGCGTCGCCGCTGGCTGTTCCGCCGGCTCGATCACGCCGCGATCTTCTTCCTCATCGCCGGCACGTATACGCCCTTCCTCCTCACCAATCTGCGCGGCGCATGGGGCTGGACGCTCTTCGGCATCATCTGGGGCTTGTGCGGCGCGGGTGCGATTTTCAAGTTCATCGGCGGCACGCGCTCGCGTATCGCTTCCGTCATTACGTATCTTTTCTCCGGCTGGCTGATCCTCGTGGCGGCCAGGCCGATGCTCGCCACGGTGCCCGAGCCCGCGCTCTGGCTGCTGCTGCTCGGCGGCATCATCTACACCGCCGGAATTCCCTTCTATCTCTGGCGCGGGCTGCGCTATCATCACGCTTTCTGGCACAGCTTCGTGCTCGGCGGCAGCACATGCCATTTTCTGGCGGTGCTGTTCTTGGTGACGCACCGGCAGGCAGCATAGTCTGCCTTCTCCGAGTTTTGTAGCCCTGCGCGTGAGCGCAGGGATCAGCAGCGGATAACGGCCCAGAGCCGCCCGCCCAGACCCTGTATGCCTATGCATCCGCTGGAGGCGGGGGTGCCCTCACCCTGCGGGCTATCACCTACGCATCCCATATAGCGCGCCCTCTTGAAACCGCGCAGCGAGGCATCATCGCCGCCCATTTTAGAAAACCCGGGAGGCTTTCCATGCTAGCCTCCCGTCGTGTCCAAATCACGCCCTCTCGCACGACCAGCTCTCATCGCGGAAGTACCGCGGCGCGCGAATCATACGCCAGGCCGCGAAGTCCTCATTAGAGGATAACCCTACTCGCAACTAGGGCGAATGCCCACCGCTGGAGGCACGGTTTATTGAGAACCAATTCCGCGAGTCCGACTCTGTGGCGCCTGCCGCTTCCTCCACATGTCGCCCTCCGCTCCAATCCTCATCGTAGATGACGACGCCGACGATATCTTCATCCTGAAGCGTCTGCTGCTGAAAGCGGGCATTAAGAACAAGACGGTTGCCTTCGAAGATCCCAGGATCGCCGTCGCGCACCTCGAGGCCGTGGTGGCCCGGGGCGACCCGAATCTCTTGCCCTGTCTCACCTTCACCGATCTCCACATGCCCCAGATGAACGGCGTGGAGTTCACGCGCTGGATCCGCCAGCAGCCGCCGCTCGACCGCCTGTGCGTGGTGATGGTTTCGAGCTCCGAAGATCCGCGCGACGCCGCCCGGGCGGTGGAGGCCGGAGTCAGCCGCTTTGCCCTGAAATATCCCGCCGCCAGCGCGCTCCGCCAGATCGTCGATGCCTCGCCCTGCACTAACGCCAGCCTCTCCTCCCCATGACCCACTCGCTTCACCTGTTCCACCCCACGGCTCACTCCGCGCAGCGGCAGCTAAACTCCCCGTGCTGCTACGGTTTAGCTTCGCTTGATCGGAGAAATTTCCGCCAGACGACACCGAAATTTCCCTACGGAAATTTGCTGGCCGGTAGTGGGGCGAAAAAGGAGGGTCTTTGAACATGCAGCCCGTATCGGATCGTCCCTCCCCCACCGGCATTTCCGGCTTGGACGAAATTCTCCGCGGCGGCCTCCCGGAAAACCGCCTCCACCTCCTGCTCGGCAATCCGGGCGTGGGCAAGACCACGCTCGCGTTTCAGTACCTGCTCGAGGGCGCGCGTGTCGGCGAAAAAGGTCTCTATATTGCTCTTTCCGAGACGCGGGACGAAATCCTCTCCGTCGCCCGCTCGCATGGCTGGCCGATCGACGAGATCGCCATCTTCGAGCTCTCCGCCCTCGAGCAGCAGCTCGCGCAGGAGGAGCGCAACACCGTCTTCCATCCCGCCGAGATCGAGCTGAACAAAACCACGCAACTGCTCCTCCAGCGCATCCAGGAGGTGAAGCCCAAGCGCCTCGTCCTCGACTCGCTCTCGGAGCTGCGGCTGCTCTCCGATTCTCCGCTGCGCTACCGGCGTCAGATGCTGTCGCTCAAGCAATTCTTCGCCGGCGCCCAGATGACCGTGCTGCTGCTCGACGATCATTCGGCCGATGGCGGCGATCTCCACGTGCAGAGCATCGCCCATGGCGTGCTCAAGATCGAAAAGATCCTCTCCGACTACGGTTCGGAAAAGCGCCGCATCACGATCAACAAGATGCGCGGCCTGAACTTCGTCGGCGGCTATCACGACGCCATGATCGTGCCCGGGGGCATCAAAGTCTTTCCCCGCGTCATCGGTTCCGCCCACAAGCGGCAGAATAGCCGCGGCCCGATGCCCTCCGGTGTGAAGGAGCTGGACGCCCTCCTCGGAGGCGGCCTCGACCGCGGCACGAGTTGCCTCTTCCTCGGCCCTGCCGGCAGCGGCAAGTCCACGGTGGCTCTCCAGTTCGCCATCGCGGCTGCCAAGCGGGGCGATGTCGTCCTCCTCTGCCTCTTCGAGGAAAACCTCGATACGATGCTCGCCCGCGCCGCCTCCGTCGGCATGCCGCTGGAGCAGCTCATCGCCGACGGCAAAATCGTGGTAAGGGAGGTCGACCCCGCCGAACTGGCGCCCGGCGAGTTCGCGCACCTCGTCATCGATCAAGTCAAGACCAAGGGCACGCGGATGGTCGTGATCGACAGCCTCAATGGCTACATGCAGGCGATGCCCAATGTGAGCCATCTCACCATCCAGCTGCACGAGCTGTTGTCGTTTCTCAACCGGCATGGCGTCCTCTCGATCATGACGGTGGCCCAGCATGGGCTCATCGGCGCGATGCAGTCGCCGGTCGATCTCACCTACCTCGCAGATTCCGTCGTGCTCCTGCGCTATTTCGAACAGGCGGGCCGCATCAAGAAGGCGATCTCCGTGATCAAGAAGCGCATCGGTCGGCACGAAGACACCCTCCGCGAATTCCGGATCGACGATCAGGGCATACGCGTCGGCGAGCCGCTGGATCAATTCCATGGTGTACTCACGGGCACGCCGGTCTTCCGCGGCGAGTCGGACCAGATGCTCCAAAAGCGATAACCATGGTAGCGAAGCAGCAGTCCGATCGGGTTTTGATCCTGGCTCCACTCGGAGCGGATGCTGCAAATATTCACGGCTTCCTGCAGCGCGCGGGTCACACCCCGAGTATCTGCCGCACTCTCACCGACGTGGAGCAGGGCATGCAGGGCGAGTGCGGCGCCATCCTCCTCACCGAGGAGGCGCTGACGCACGAGCTGCGCGCCCTGCTCGAAAAGGTGTTCCAGGAGCAACCCGCTTGGTCCGATATTCCCCTGATGCTCATCGCCAGTGCGGGCTCCACCAATATGGGCCCGGCCGTGGCGGCGGTGCTGCGCGGTCCGCGCCGCACCGTCACGCTCCTCGAGCGACCGCTGCGCTCCGTCACCCTCCTCGCGACCCTCGACACGCTCCTCGCCGCCCGCCACCGCCAGTACGAGATCCGCGACCTCTTGGACGAGCGCGACGCGCTCCTCAGCTCGCTCGAGACCCGCGTCGCCGAGCGTACCGAGGCCTTGCAGCGCATGGTGGAGGAGATGGAGAGCTTTTCCTACAGCGTCTCGCACGATCTCCGCTCGCCGCTCCGCAGCCTCGCCGGCTACGCCGAGGCGCTGCAGGAGGACTACGCCAAAGAGCTGCCCCCCGGCGCCCGCAGCTATTGCGAAAAAATCATCCGCGCTGCGCGGCGCATGGATAATCTCACGCAGGACGTGCTCGCGTACACCCGCGTCACGCGCTGCGACATGGAGATTGCCTCCGTCGATCTCGATCTGCTGATCGCCGAGGTGATCGAGCAGTATCCCGCCCTCGGCGCCTCTGCCGGCTACATCCGCATCCAAAGCCCGCTCGGCTGCGTGAAGGGCCACGTGCCCTCGCTCATCCAGTGCTTCTCCAACCTGCTGGGCAACGCCGTGAAATTCGTCCCCGAGGGCATCAAGCCCTGCGTACAGGTGCGCGCTGTCGTCCGTGGCACCCGCCGCCGCGTGCTGATGAAAGATAACGGCCCTGGCATCGACCCCGCCGACCACGCGCGCATCTTCCGCATGTTCGAGCGCGCGGCCGGCAAGACCGTCCCCGGCACCGGCATTGGCCTCGCCATCGTGAAAAAAGCGGTCGAGCGAATGGGCGGCAGCGTGGGTGTGAATTCGGAGCTGGGCAAAGGCGCCGAATTCTGGATCGAGCTCGAGACCGCCACGCCTCCCTGCGTGAATGTCTCGGCCATGAAAAACCTGGCGGCCTTCTGGGGCGCCGAGCCCACTGTCCCAGGCGTAATGCCCGTCACCGCGGTCCCATGAGCAACGACCTCATGGTCCTCGTCGTCGAAGACGACGAAGACGACTTCTTCCATACCGAGCGCGCCCTCCGCCGCTACACCACCGGCCGGATCGACCACCTCGAAAACGGCCGCTCCGCGATCGACTACCTCCTCGGCCGCGGCGCCTTCACCGACCGCACACGCCACCCGCTGCCCGACGTGATGTTCCTCGATCTCAAGATGGCGCAGGTGACCGGCCACGACGTCCTCGCCGCCGTCGCCCTCGCTCCCCCGAGCCCGCTCCCCAAGATCTTCGTCCTCACCGGCTCCAACGAGCCCAAGGACCGTGAGATGGTCCGCGCCTCCGGCGTGGCCGCCGGCTACATCGTCAAACCCCTCTCCGCCGAACACCTCGGCGCCATCTTCCCACCCCGCGAGGCGTGATATACCACACTTACCGAAAATCAGGAAGCCGCCGGCTTATCGGTTTCCTTTGGCAGGGATTTCTGTGCGGCAAAAACCAGTCCTTTCAATTCAGCCGAACTCTGCTTTACAGCTTTATCAAAACGCGCCAGCGATTCCTTTTCCTGTGCATTCGGAAACAACGACTGATTTGCATAGAAGCGTTTATTTAGTCTTTCAGCGGTAGCTATAATCCGCGCATCGGAAGTTTTGGCAAGTGCATCCGCAGAGGATGAAAGAAGCACAGGGTCGACGGTTCCTCCGCTATCCATTTCAGCCGTCAAATAGTTCAACACGACGCGCAATACCAACGCCGGATCTTTTTGCTCTTTCGCCTTCTCGATTGCACGGACGTAGAAGCCTCTGCCTTCCGCGTGTGCCCCCTGCTTCATGCGAAGAAGTCCCCACGTTGCCACCAACGCAACATCCGTATTGCGGTCGATTTCGTTTCGCAGAGGTTCCATTACTATAGCGGCCTCCCCCATTAGGTTTTGTCCGACGAGAGCAAATGCGAGATTATTAGTTAGACCGTGATGGCCTGGATTTGCACGTAAACCCTCTCGGGCCAACATTTCAGCTTCCGTATATTCCTCACGTAGAGTGTCGACGAATGAACCGTGCAAGAACGCGTTTGACGAATATGGCTCTTCAAGAGCCCACTCTCGTGAACTTTGAACTGCACCTAAAAGATCCATCCGCATAAGGCTAATCCATGCCATCGCTTCGGCACTTTGCGAAAAATCGATAGACGCAGTTGTTGCCAACGCGGGAAGTTTCTCCCGCAGCACCCACTGACTGTGAGTCACGACGGTTTTGGGAGGCTCAATCCATGCCTGCTGAAAGGCGCGCTTTGCTTTTTTCTCGGAGCCCGTGATTACCTCTTCAGTGGCGCACGCCTCAAGAAGTTCCGCAAAATGAAAAGGCTCCCTCGCATTAAGTGCGGAAAGAAACAGTGACTTAAATGCGGAAGGAACAGTGCCACGCTGCGAACCGGTGCTCACCCATAGGGCCGAAATCCAAGGATCGTTGGTTCGCTTTGCCGCATGCCCCGCAATCTCATGCGCGCGATCCCAGTTTCCACGGTGAATAAAAAATCTCACGGCAGCTCTCACAATGTACCTGTCGAAAGGGGCTAGTGCCAAGCCACGCTCCATCACTTGCTCCGCCTTACGCTTTTGCCCTATGATAGTATAAAGTCGCGCGTGTTCCACCCACGCAATCGCGTCATTGGGAAACCGTCGCAGCCACGCCTTTGCTTCGCGAATTTTTGACTGAAGCGGGAGTGACGCACTAACGCCGCCCGAACGAATGCCGAGCGTTTCACCAGCTATATGTAATGCAATTGGCCCTGCAATCGGTTGCGTAAGGACATATTCAGCTAGTTTTTTTGCCTCCGCTGTTTGGCCAAGACGCAATGCAATCCCCAATAAATCACCGGCAATAAACGGACTAGGGTTTTCCCAAAACGTCGCGCGCGCGGCAAAAAATGCTTCTTCTGAAGCGCGCGTCTGAGTAATCGGCGCCTCGTTGTTAGTTGCACTGAGTTGTCGATCGTTTGCGGCAACTTTGAATGGCAACCATTGGGGTAGAACGAATCTCTCCCTTTCCGCATCGCTCGAATTCATTTCTTTTCCGGTATTCGTGCATCTGCGGCCAGCCGGTCAGCGACCGACAAAATTCGTTCCAGCGAATAACGGTCGCCGGAAGCCTGCCCAACTGTTTCGGGATGCCCACGCCGCAATGGGTCGGGTTCGCACAACCACAACAGAAGGCGTTCGATTCGAAACCTCAGATCCTCCCGCACGGGAGCGACAATTTCGGCAACCGATTCACAGAGGGCCTTTCGAAGAGCTGGGATCAAATCCTCATAGGTGCCATTCCATCCTCCAGGATTTAGTCTCGTCTTCGGCTGCATCGATGAAGGAAGGCGTCCCAGCGTCGAGGAAAGCAGGTTCACATTACCAATCAAAAACGCCAAAATGCCTCCGAGCATGAACAAGTCAGTGGCCTTTCGCCTCACAGCCCAATCCGGGTGGTTGACGCGATACCAAAGTTCAAGTGGGCCGTAGCTAATGTCGCCTGCGTCACCGGGACTGCCAAATCGCGCGCCAGTTTGATTTCGGGTAGACCGCCCCAAATCCGCGATTTTTGAAATGTCATCACCGAACACCAACAAGTTTGCCGGTTTCATGTCTTGGTGCGCGATGTCGTGGCGGTGAAGTTGCCATAGGCCAACAGCCGCTCCCTGAAAGATTTTCAATCTCCATCCCAAACCTGGCGCAGACATTTGGGAATGCCGAGCCACATCACCTTTCTCGCAGTGCTCGAATACCAAGAACGGCACCGGAATAAACTGTCCGGGCTCAGTGTAGATGTCTCCGTCTACTGCGCGGACAATACGATCCATCCGTTCGCCTTCGCAAAACTTCAAGAGGTCACGTTCGTGAATGTAGTCGCCGGTTATTTCGTTCATCAAATCGGCGAAATTTTTCCCAGTGCTCTGAAATGCGTAGTGCACGTTGATCGCCTTCAGGTACCCCTTGGTCCCTGCGTCGTCTCGCACGAGGTAGCCTGATGAGAAGCCACCCCCACCTTGTCCAGCAGCCCCACTGAGTTTTTTCTCCACGTTCCAGCGGCCAATTTTCCGGCCTAGGAGGTTACTGGCAACGTCGTTCAACATGCCTGCTAACTACGCAGTCGTGGCTTAGCCGAGCAACGAGGAAGTCTTGTGGAGTCGGGTGCAGCTTCGCTTCGGCGCATTACAGCGAACAGGCGAGAATGTCGCTGAACGCGGTTCAAAGCTGGAGCGGGCGGAGGGAATCGAACCCTCGAGACCAGTTTGGAAAACTGGAGTTTTACCACTAAACTACGCCCGCAAGGCGCAGTCAGGCAGCTTCGCCCGGATCGTCCGCCGGTCAAGCCTCCAACGTGGATGGCCAAGCTTGGTGGACGCCCCCGTCGCGCGGTGCTTCAGCCCGCGCTCAGGAGGTCGATCGGCTGCCCTCGGCCTCCTATCCACTTGGAGTCGTACCCCCGCAGTTCACACCCAAACCCGAGCTCGTCGCGACTCCACCTTCACGGCTTCCAAGGCCACTGCACACAGCCCTCGACATCGCGGATCAGCGCAAAGTCCACCTTCCCTTTCAGAACAAAAGGCAGCACCTCCACCTCAGCGGGCAGCAACGCGCGCGCCGCGTGCCAGCTTTTGCCGCTCACGTAGACATCGTCGACCAGCAGCACGCGCCGCCACGTCCCAAGCTCAGGTACGCGCGAGAGCACGCGCGGCTCCGCGTAGCGCGGTTCGTTGGCGTTGTCGCGGTAGTTGAGCGCGATCACCTTCAGGCCCACGCCAAGACGTTGCGCCACCAGCGCCGCCGGAACGGTGCCACCGCTCGCGATACCCACCACGCCGTCGATCCCTTCCGGGAAACCCCACGCGCCAAGACGCGCCGCAATATCCTCAAACGCCAGCGGCGTCATCGTCGTCCGTGGGCGTCGCCGTTTTTGGGAAAAACCACACGAGCGCCGCATCGATCCCCGCCAGCGCCACGAGCCCCGCGAGACCGGTGACTGGCGCGCGCAGCAGCACCGCGCCTACGGTCGCGCCATCCATCGTACCGACGACCAGCAGCCCGCCGGTCACGAGCGCCTTGGCCACAAGGTAACTCAGTGGCGCGATCAAGACGAACCTCGGCCAGCGCCGCACCGCGAGCGCCGTGAGCACGGCAAAGATCGCGAGTTCCGCGCTCATCAGGCCGAGGAAGCGCAGCGCGGGCAGCCCAGTCACCGCGAGGTTGAGCGCCGGAGCGAAGAGCCCGACCACCACTGCGAGCGGCGCCCCATAAAAATACGCCGCGACAAACGTCGCCCAGAACATCGGCAGCAGATGCGCCCCCAGCGGCCGCTCGCCCGCCCACGGCGCGAGGTGCACGAGAAAGGGCACGAGCCACGCCACCGCCAGCAGCACCGCAGTCTCGCGGACGCTGGCTTTGCGAAAGGTGGCAGGCGGGCTCGCCACGACGCCGGAAGAATTCATCCGCGCGAAATTACGGCGCGACACCCCGCGCGCAAAGCCCATTCTCTCGCCGCGCCGCGTGAACCTGATCCTTTTCGAACCCACTGAAATCGACCGCCCTCTCGCGCGCACCGATCGTCGCGCCCAGCACATCCTGAACGTCCTCCGCCTCGCCGTCGGCGGCACCTTCGATGCAGCGCTCGTCAACGGCCCGCGCGGCAAGGCCACGCTCACCACCCTCTCCGCCGACGCCCTCACGCTGCACTTCGCCTGGCCCGCTCCCGCGCACGGAAACCTCTCCTCGATTGGCTCTATCGCGTCCATCGAGCCCACCACCGTCGAACCGATCACCCTCATCGTCGGCCTCCCGCGCCCCCAGACCGCGCGCGACATCCTGCGCGATGCCACCACGCTCGGCCTCGTCGCACTGCACTTCGTTCGCACCGACAAAGCCGAGTCCAGCTACGCGCAGAGTTCGCTGTGGTCCTCGGGCGAGTGGCGCCGCCATCTCCTCACGGGCGCTGAGCAGGCCTTCGATCCCCGCGTGCCCGAGGTGACATACGGCAAGCCGCTAGCCGAAATCCTCGCGACACTGCCCGCCACACCGGCCACGCCTCCACTTCCCGCCACCACCCTCGCGACGCGTATCGTCCTCGATAACTACGAGTCTCCCAAGCCGCTCGGAAAGTTTCAGTTTCCGCTGTCGCTACCGCCCACCCCGGCGTCCCCCTTCGCAACCGCGTTCTCCCTCGCACTCGCATCCGCCACCCCGCTCATCCTCGCCCTCGGCGCCGAGCGCGGCTGGTCCGCAGCCGAGCGCGACCTGTTTCGCGCCCACCACTTTGCCTTCGCACACCTCGGCCCCCGCGTCCTCCGCACCGAGACCGCCGTCATCGCCGCGCTCGCCATCATCCGCGCCAAGCTGGGGCTGATGTAGTCGCGCTCTGATATTCGTTACCGCTCGCCCTCAGCCTATGCTCCCGATGCCAAAGGCCCTCCTTTTGTTGAAAAGAAGATCGCGCTTCGCCGATTAGGCGAAGCCTGCACGGCCCCATTTGCTCCCATCGCTTCTGAAAATTAGCGAAGATTAGCGGTTCTCCGCCTCAGTCGAAACAGGCAGAGCGGGAAGGCGGGAAAGAAATGCCCTCTGCGCACCTCCATCCTTTCCACTCCTCCTATTCCTCCGTCTTCGCCTTCGCCTCTTCCGGCTTCGGCTGTTCTTGCGTTGCCGTACTCGCCTCCTCGGATTT
>JAZKEV010000475.1:30312-31276 GCA_040386765.1 Verrucomicrobiota bacterium
CCCTTGCCCAACCGCTTCAACAGCGTCCACCCCTCCGGCGCGAGTTCGATCTCCCCCGGCGCCTCGAAAACCACGATCGCCTCCGGCTTCGACGCCAGCACCTCGCTCAGCTTCGCAAACAACCCCGGCGCCACGTCCTCGATGAGCTCGTACGGCGGGTCAATAAACACCAAATCCGGCAGCGGCCCGCTGCCCACCGGCACCGTCCGCGCATCCGCCTGCACGATAAAAATTTCCGCCGCCGCGCTGCCCGACCGGTCGCGCACCTCGCGGCCGAGACTCTTGCAGACGGCCATGACGTTCTGTCGCACGCAGCCCGCTGCCTTGCCGTTTTGCTCCACAAAGACCCCGCCCGCCGCCCCGCGGCTCAAAGCCTCGAGCCCATAAGCCCCGCTCCCCGCAAAGAGATCCAAAAAGCGTGCCTCCGCCACCCGTGCCCCCAGGCTCGAAAACACGGCCTGCCGCATCCCATCGGTAGCCGGGCGCACCTTGTCGCCCTTCGGCACCTCCAACATGATTCCCCGTGCCCGGCCGCCACTTATACGCATGAGCTAAGGAAAGCTGCCGCTGTGAGTTGCAGCGGAGCAAGTTTGGGATTCATAGGCGCAGGGTCCAAGCTGCCCGATGACACGCCCAGTGCCCGCCCACATCAACGGGGAAATGGCCCACCGTCTCCCCTTCGTCCGCATCCGTCCTTTCCCCGCCCTCTCGGGATTTAGGACCGTCCATCCTAGGGGTATTCCCCATATTACGCCCCCATCGCACCTTACAACGGAACCCCACCCCTTTGGTCGTTTCAGACCTTCAACATAGCGTTTGCACCCACCAGCCTCATTCGCCACTATTGACCCTTTATTTCACGCCCGCCGCAGCCAGCCGACGACCTGCGACATAACGTGAAGTAGATTCGCACGTCCGCTCAACTTCCCATGCCAGCCCATCGCCTTCCCCTCCTCCTCGCGTA
>JAZKEV010000476.1:0-3781 GCA_040386765.1 Verrucomicrobiota bacterium
AATCGTCCTCGCTTACTCGGGCGGACTCGACACGTCCGTCATCGTCAAGTGGCTCAAAGAAACCTACGACGCGGAGATCGTCACCTTTGCCGCCGATGTCGGCCAGGAAGAGGAGCTGAAAGGCCTCGATAAAAAGGCGCTGAAGACCGGCGCCTCGAAGCACTACACGCTCGATCTCGTCGAGGAGTTCGCCAGCGACTTCATCTACCCGATGATCCGCGCCAATGCGATCTACGAGGGCCAGTACTACCTCGGCACCTCCATCGCCCGCCCCCTGATCGCCAAGGCGCAGGTGGACATCGCTCGTAAGGAAAAAGCGGATACGGTCGCGCACGGCGCCACCGGCAAGGGCAACGACCAGTGCCGCTTCGAGCTCACCTACATGGCGCTCGCGCCGCAGCTCCAGATCATCGCCCCGTGGAAGATCGAGGCATACCGCGAGCTCTTTCCGGGCCGCGCGGAGATGATCGCGTATTGCGCCGAGCACAAGATCCCCGTCGAGGCCTCGTTGAAGAAGCCGTACTCGATGGATCGCAACCTCCTCCACATCTCGTACGAGGCGGGCATCCTCGAGGATCCGTGGTTCGATCCGACGACCAAGGAGAACAAGGCGATGTTCAAGCTCTCCGTCGCCCCCGAGGACGCGCCGGACAAGGCCGAGTACGTTGAACTCGATTTCGTGAAGGGCGATTGCGTCGCCGTGAATGGCAAGCAGCTCACCCCCGGCGGCGTCCTCAAGGCGCTGAACAAGCTCGGCGGCAAGCACGGCATCGGCCGCGTGGACCTCGTCGAAAACCGCTTCGTGGGCATGAAATCCCGCGGCGTGTACGAGACCCCGGGCGGCACGATCCTGATGCAGGCTCACCGCCAGGTGGAGTCGCTCACGCTCGACCGCGAGGTGTTGCACCTGCGCGATGGCTTCATCCCGAAGTACGCCGAGCTCGTTTACAACGGCTTCTGGTTCGCGCCCGAGCGCGAGATGCTGCAGGCCATGGTCGACGAGAGCCAGCGCTTCGTGACGGGCACCGTGCGCCTCAAGCTCTACAAGGGCAACATCATCACTTGCGGCCGCAAGTCGAAGTACTCGCTGTACGACGACAAGATCGCGTCGATGGAAGGCGTGAAGAGCTGGTACAACCAGAGCGACGCGACCGGCTTCATCCGCCTCAACGGCCTGCGCCTCCGCGCGCGCAATCTCGCGCAGGGCGGCCCGAAGGTCTGACGACGGTCGGAGCGCCGAGTCGCTACATCTCACTCACGAGGCAGGCCGAAAGGCCTGCTTTTTTGTTTTGGGGCATAGGGAGTCGCAGGAGGTCCGCCGTGGCGCGCCGTACGCAGGCATCGAACTCAAACAGATTTGAATAGGAAGATCGGGAAGGGCGGGAAGACCGAGCTCTTGCTTCGGGACCTTCCCGCGCTTTCCAATCCTCCTTTTCAATTCCTCAGTCGAGGAGTTGTTCGATGGAAAATGCTTTGTCACCTCCTCCTGGCCTTTCACTTCCGTGTAGACCTCGGAGGCCTGTGACGGCCTTCTTGGTGGAGTGTCCCCGTCGCTCACGCTTCAGCCGATTGGCTTTCTTCACACGCGCCAGCAGGTGAAGTTTCAGGCTGGGCATCAGCCGGTGACCGCGAAGGAGGAGCGCAACGAATTGGAACTGCTGCCCGACTGCCACTACGAGGAGGCGTTGCGGGATATTGCGGGCATGGAGCGCGTGTGGCTGCTCTGGTGGTTTCACCGCAACGAAAACTGGCGGCCGATGGTGCTGCCACCGCGCGGGCTCTCGCAACGTCGCGGGGTCTTCGCGACGCGCTCGCCCCACCGGCCGAATCCCCTCGGTCTCACCTGTGTGCCACTGCTGGGCGTCTGTGGCCGCGTGCTCACCCTCGGCCCATGTGACCTGTTGGATGGCACGCCGATCTTCGATATAAAGCCGTATGTCCCAGCCTTCGATGCCTTCCCGGACTCACGGGCCGGCTGGATCGACGAGATGGAAGCGGAACTCGCCGCGCCCGCCCGCTTCAAGGTGAGCTTCACTGCGCTTGCGGAGACTCAGGCGCAGTGGCTCCGCGAGACGTGGCAGATCGATTTCACGCCGCGTCTGATCGAGCTGCTATCGCACGATCCTGCGCCGCATCGCACGCGGCGCATCCGCCACCGCGGAGACGGTCGCCACGAGATCGGCTGCGGTGCCTGGCGGGCGATGTTTACCGTCGAAGGCGACACGGTCTGCGTCCAATCGCTCGATGCCGCTTACCCGATGCGGTTTCTCACGCGGGAAAATTATGACGTGGTGCCCGATCGCGACGCACAAATGGCCTTTCTCGCGCGCTGGCCGGTTAATGACGAAGATCCAAGCTCAAGTCGGCCTCACGAACTCTGATCGTAAATCTCCGGCGTGATCACCGCCTCGAGGGGGCGATCTTCCAGATAGGCCCGCAGATTCTTCAGGGCAAAAGCCCCCGCATCTTGGTAGCGGTCGATCGTCGGTCCGGCCGTGTGGGGCGTGAGCGTCACGCGCGGGAGTGCGCGGAAGCCACTATCGGCCGGGAGCGGCTCGGTCGTGTAAACATCGAGGCCGACGCTGATCTTGCCTTCCTGCGCCACGCGAAGGAGCGCGTCTTCGTCGACGACCGCACCACGTCCTACGTTGATGAATACGCCGCCGGGCCGGATGAGACGGAGCAGCCGCTCCGTCACGATGCCGGTGGTGGCGGGGATGAGTGGGGCGAGCTCGACCACGATCTCGTTCTGCGCGAAGAGCGCATCGAGCGACGCGGCGCGCTCGACGCCGTAGGGACGGGCGAGTTCCGCGGTGAGATCGGGCGCAAAGGCGGTGACGGGGCAGTTCCAAGGCTTGAGCAGCCCGACGAGCTCGCGGGCGACCGGGCCGAAACCGTGGATGCCGACGCTGCGGCAGAAGAGGGAGCGGGCATCGGTGATGCCGTTCTTCCAGGCGGCGACGCCGGGCTGGTGCATCGCGATCGACCAGTGTGAGGCATTTCGGAGCGCGGCGAGGATGTGGAAGAGCGCGGCTTCCGCGACGGTGCGGCTGATGGCGCTGCCCCAATTGGTGACGGCAAGGCCGTGCTCGAGGTGGGGGCGCCTGACGAGGCGCTTCACGGAGCCGCTGACATAGCAGACGTAGCGGAGGCGCGGGGGTAGGGTATCGGGCAGCGGCGGCGTCTTCCAGCACGCGAGCAGGATCTCTGGATTGGTGGCGGCAAGCTCGCGGGCAAATGTCGCTTCGTCGACACCGGTGGGATCGATGAGGCGAAACTCGGGCGCGAGGGCACGCACCTCCGTGAGAATGGGACCGGGCAGAAACTCGCGGACTTCGGTCGGTGTGAGGACGGCGAGGAGCGAGGCGGGTGTGGGCATTTGGGCTGGGCGAAGCGAAGGAGCGGGGCCTAGGTCGGAGGAAAACACTCCAGAATCTCGGCGCTCGGGTGCGGGGTGTAGCTTACGGGACCAAGACCCGCAGGGAGGAAGATTTTGTCATAGGTGTGCAGCGTGTGGGCTTCGCCGCCCACCTCGGCAGTGACGGTGCCGGCGGTGACGATGGCGATGGTCGCGGCAGTTTCATCCTTAACCACGCGCTCGCCGAGATGAGTCTTGGCGACGCGGAAGCAATCGGTCTGCGCGGGGCCGACCAACTCATCCTGATATGAGTGCGCACCCAGATCCCGGATACGGCGCGGGTGGCAGCGGACGCGGCGATCGAGGTCGGCGGGAGACAGCGGAGCGAAATTGATAACGGTGAGGGCGAAATCGACATCGCGG
>JAZKEV010000477.1:0-1841 GCA_040386765.1 Verrucomicrobiota bacterium
GGATCTCCTCTACCCGCCCGCCGGTATGCAATCCTCGGTCGACAAGCTCACGCAGATCTATGCCAAGGCCGGCATCCCTGAAAAATTCCGCGGCACCTTCTACGACGAGCCTCACTGCTTCAAACCGCACATGCAGGACGAGGCATTTGAGTGGATGGAAAAGTGGCTGTGAGCTAGGGCTACATATCCTTAAGCCGCGCCCCCAGCGTGCGAACGCCGAGAGCGGCGCGCTTTGAGGATACCCCTACCTCCTCGCCGATGCTTTTACCCGGCGACGCTTCTTCGGTGCCGCCCGCTTGACGCGTCGCGCCGTACCAGCGTGCGACGCCGCCGTGTCTGATACAGGCTTCGTATCCCGCCCTGTCTGCACGGAGCGCCCGCTTTGCCAGCTCGCATCGTTATCGCTTGCGATGCGCGCCAGGGAGCGGCGCGTGAGGACCGACATATCGTCCTGCCGTGCGGTCATCGCCTTGGCCGCCACCTTGGATTTCGCGAGCAACCAGAGCGGCTTGTCGTTCTCGTTTTTGATCCGGAAAATGTGCCATTCGCCCTTCAGCTTCTTCCCGTGGAGGTGAAGCTTGAGATCGCCCTTGGCGTGGCTACCGCCGAGCAGTTCGTAAGTGCCGATGTCCCACACCATCACCGTGCCACCGCCGTATTGGCCCTTGGGGATCGTCCCTTCGAAGTTCATATAGTCAAGTGGGTGATCTTCGACCTCGAAGGCCGCGCGTTTCACGCCCAGTTCATAAGGCGGCCCCTTCGGCACGGCCCAGGATTTCAGCGTGCCCTCCATCTCCAGACGAAAATCGTAGTGCAGATTCGTCGCTGCGTGTTTCTGGATCACAAACCGCAGCTCTCCCTTCCCACCCTCCCCAGCTTTCGTCCGTCCAACTTTCCCGCTCCCCGTCGGCTCGGCTGTGCGGGTGAAGTCCCGCTTCTCCGCGTACTTCTTCAGCGAGCGTTTCTCTTTTGAGGTCGGCTTCGAAGTGGGCTGTTCGTCGAGTCCAGCCTCCTCCTCGGTCAATCCAAGGAACGCCTTCGGCAGCTTCTGCTTCTTCGTCAGTACAGGGGCGAAGAGGTCGCCCACTTTTTTGAGACGTGCGAGCGCCTCCTCCGGCGTGAAGTCCAACTCGGCCCGTTTCTTCCGCCTCTTAGCTCGCTCGATTTCATCCCATTTGAGCGGCATCGAGATGAAGGGTTCGTCGCGTTTCCCACGCATCGAGTAGACGCTCACCGTGGTCTTCGAGCGCGAGTTCTGCGACCAGTCGATCATCACCTTCTTTTTCCGCAGCGCCTTGGACATCGCGCTCACAATCAAATGCGGATGTTGCTGGGCGAGCAGTTCCGCCACGCTTTTCGCAAACGCCCCCGTCGTCGCGTAGTCGACCGGCGTATTCAGCGGCACGTAGATCTGGATTCCCTTCGAACCGGAGACCTTCGGATACGCGTCGAGCCCGAGCCCCTCGCAGACTTTGCGCAGCAGCAGTGCGACTTCGATACAGGTAAAAATATCCGCTCCCTCACCTGGGTCCAAATCGAAAGCCACGTGCGTGGGCCGGTCGATCTCCGGCACGCGGTGCAGAAACGGATGAAGCTCGATCGCGCCGAGATTCGCGCACCACGCGAGCGTCTCCGCGTTGTTGATCAGGATGTAATTAATGTGGCCCTCGTGATGCTGGCGCGGGACTTCATAGGTTTCGACCCAGTCCGGCGCGTGGCGGGGCGCATTCTTCTCGTAAAAACTCTCGCCCATTACGCCTTCGGGAAACCGGATGAGCGTCACCGGTCGCGACTTTAGGTGGGGCAGAATAAACGGCGCCACTTCGAGATAATAACGAATC
>JAZKEV010000477.1:1851-3677 GCA_040386765.1 Verrucomicrobiota bacterium
CTTGTCGGGATTCGAAAAGGATACCTCCCGCGCAGCAGCTGCGTTCTTTGTCGATCGGCGAGCCATGATCACTCACCGACCGCGTCGATCATTGCCAGTGCCCGCGCACATAAACGTAACCGCCATTGGCCGCAGGCTGCCACGAGGGCTGCACCCACGACCGAGCGCCCTGCGGCGGCTCTTCCCAGTGACCGGGCTGCCATTGGTAGGAGTTGCCGGTCCACACATAGTGACCGCGGATCCACACGGCGCTCCGCGAGGGTTGCGGCACCATCGTTTCCTGCGGCTCCGACACCGGGGCGAGCGGCACCGTCTGCACGGTGTAGCCTGCATCCGCATTGGAATACACCCGGGGCTGATTCTGGTTCTCGTAGCGCCGGTCCTTGCTTTCACCGACCGCCGCGCCCGCGATACCACCGGCCACTGCGCCGATCGCCGCACCGCCTTCGGTGCTGACCTTGCTCGAGTTGGCGCCGATCAGGCCGCCGAGCACGGCGCCCGCAGCGGCGCCGCCGACCGCGCCGCGATTTCGATTAGTGTGAGAGGTGTCGGCGCTGGTGCTTCCGCAACCAGAGCCCAACGCGGCCACCGCCGCGGCGAGACTGAAGGTGAGAATGTGAGCTTTCATACGTCGGCATAGTGAACGCTCCTCCTTCGATGTTCCCGGTTAACTGTGTCCACATAGGAGAAGACCCCATACGCGACGTTGCCCTCACCCTTATTTCACGTTCACGTTAGGCCTGAATGGACCTCACGCGCCTCCCCGAAAACGATCCTCTTGAAATCTATCGCTATCGCGACGGCCTCTACGCGGTCGATCTGCTCACCGCGGCCCTCTGCGAATTCGATTTCTTCACTTGGCTCGCGGCCAACCCATCGGACAAGGAAACGATCTGTCGCGCGCACGGGATCACGGAGCGGCCAACCGATGTGATGCTGACGCTCTTCACCGCCAACGGCTTTATCCGCCGCAATGGCTCCGTGTTCCACACCACTCCGGTCGCCGACGAACACCTCGTCCGCACCTCACCCTTTTTCGTCGGGCCGTACTACGCGTCACTTAAGGAGCGGCCGGTCGTCGGCGACTTCGTTAAAATCCTCCGCACCGGCAAGCCCGCCAACTGGGGCAGCTACAAGCACCAGAAAGAGTGGAGCGAAGCGATGCTCACCGAGGAGTTTGCGACCTCCTTCACCGCGGCCATGGATTGCCGCGGCGCTTATCTCGGCGCCGCCTTGGCCAGGGCGGTGGATACGCGCGGGCGGACCCGCCTCCTCGATATCGCCGGCGGCTCCGGCATCTACGCCTGCGCGCTCGTCGCGCAGCATCCGCAGCTCAAGGCCACCGTCTTCGAACGCCCGCCAGTCGATCGCATCGCGGGCACCATGATTCAGAAGCGCGGCTTTGCGGATCGCGTGAGCGTCGTGCCGGGCGACATGTTTTCCGACGCGTTGCCGACCGGTCACGATCTCCATTTGTATTCCAACGTCCTGCACGATTGGGATGTGGAGAAGGTTCGTCCGTTGCTCGCGGCCTCCTTCCGCGCGCTCGCTCCCGGCGGCACGCTACTCATCCATGATGCGCATCTCCACGCCGACAAAGCCGGTCCGCTCCCCGTCGCCAAATACTCCGCGCTTCTCATGAGCGTGACGGAGGGCAAGTGCTACTCGATCGGCGAAATGGAAACGCTCCTCGGCGAAGCCGGCTTCGGTGACGTGCAGTATACGCCCACCGCCGCCGACCGCAGCGTCATCAGCGCCCGCAAACCCTGAGGTCGCCCGGGGCTGACTCCCCGCCTCGACCACTCCCCACCGGACGGTCGGAATCC
>JAZKEV010000477.1:3687-4916 GCA_040386765.1 Verrucomicrobiota bacterium
CTCTGACTCGTTCATCGCTTCCCTGTGCGCCGCCCCACGCTCATCCTCGTAACTCTTGCGTTGCTCGCGGCCACGACTGTGCACGCCGCCTTCCGTGCCGCCGTCGTCAAAGTCGACATCACCCCCAAGACTCCGCAGTGGCTCATGGGCTACGGCGCGCGGAAGTCCACCGGCGTCCACTCCCCCATCTTCCACCGGATCGCAGTGTTCGACGATGGCGCAACCCAGGTCGTGCTCGTCGCCTCCGATCTCTGCCTGTTCTCGCCGACGGTTTACGACGAGGTCGCCGCGGAGTTGAAGAAGGAAACGGGCCTCGAGCCGCGCCAGCTCTGGTGGACGGTCACACATAGCCACTCGACGCCCGAGGTCGGCCCGCCGGGCATGTATGACGTGCTGCTGAAGGGCCGCTCCGAGCACGCGTGGGATCGGGAGTACCACGCCTTCGTCAAATCATCCCTCCTCTCCGGCATTCGCGAGGCCCGCGCCAAGCTCGAGCCCGCCCGCCTTGCCATCGGCACCGGCCTCTCGCGGGCCAACATCAATCGCCGCGCTCGCGACGCCGATGGCAAGATCTCCCTCGGCCTCAATCCCGATGGCGCCACCGATCGCCAGATCGGCCTCCTGCGCCTCCAGCGCCCCGATGGCTCCCTCCTGGGCCTCGTCGCCAACTACGCCATGCACGGCACTGTCCTCGGCGGCACGATGCTCCAGATCAGCGGCGACGGTCCGGGCATCGTCTCCTCCTATCTCGAGGAAAAACTCGGCGTTCCCGCCCTCTATATCAACGGCGCCGCCGGTAATCTCGCCCCGATCTACACCACGCAGGAACTCGCCAAATCCCATATCGGCGAATTCCGCGTGCTCCTCGGCGATCGCATCCTCGAGGCCAATCGCGCACTCGGCGCCGGCTCCGCTGAGGTAAAGTTACTCGCCGCCGAGACGTGGATCGAGACGCCGCGCAAGGCCGGCCTCGGCTGGTCCGAGGAACTCGCCGCCTACGCGGCCAAGTCGCCTGCGGGCGCCGACCTCGTGCGCATCCCGCTGCGCGTGCTGCGCCTCAACGACACGGTCATCTGGGGCGGCCCGCTCGAGCTCTTCTGCGAGATCGCGCTCGCCGTCCGCCGCGACTCTCCCTTTCGCCACAATTTTTATTTCGGCTATACCAATGGCTGGCTCGGCTATCTGCCCACCGCCGTCGCCTTCGACGAAGGCGGCTACGAGCCGCGCAC
>JAZKEV010000477.1:4926-21774 GCA_040386765.1 Verrucomicrobiota bacterium
CGCGCACATCCCCTTTCTCGGCTCAGGCCGAGGCCGATTTCACGCGGGGCGTGATGGCCTTCATCCAGAGCCTGCCCCGCGACTGAGCTTTCCCATGCGCACACCTTTGAACCCCCTCGCCACCGTGATCATTCTGGCCGCCGCACTCGCGTCCCCGCTTTCGGGCGCCTCCGCCGAAAAGGCTCCCATCACCCCGCTCGGTTCCACGAGTTTCATCTGGGATACCCTCACGCCCAAGCCCACCGCGCAGGGCCAGCGCCGCGATGTCGTCAACCACCCCACACCCACCCTCGCGCGTTTCCAATCGCACATCACGACGCTCAATCCCGGCAACGCCTCTCACCCGCCGCATCAGCACCCGCTCGAGGAAATGATTTTTCTCAAAGAAGGGCAGCTCGAGGTCACGATCAATGGCCAGAACTTCCCGGCCAGCCCCGGCTCGGTGCTCTTCTACGCGTCGAACGATTTTCACAGCGTCCGCAATGTCGGCACCACTCCGGCCACCTACATCGTGATGAACTTCGGCACGGCCGCGACCGCCACCGCGCCCAAGGAGCGCGCCGTCGATTCCGCCGATCCGAAAAAGCTCCGCTCGCAAGTCTTCGAATGGACCAAGCTGCCGGTCAAAGTGCACAAGACCAACGAGCGCCGCGACTTCTTCAACGCCCCCACCGTCACCTGCGAGAACGTTTCCTGCCACTCCACCACCGTGAAAGCCGGCGAGGCCTCGCATGCCTCTCATCGCCATCCCGATGAAGAGGTCGTGATCGTGAAGGAAGGCACCCTCGAGGTCCTGATGAATGGCAAGACGGAGCGCGGCGGCCCGGGCTCGATTTTCTTCTTCGCCTCCAATGAGGAGCACGGCATGCGCAACGTCGGCGACACCTCCGCCACTTACTACGTGATCCGCGTGGTCACCGCCGCCACGCCCAAGCCGCCCGCGAAAAAATAGAGGACGCGTCGCAAGCGCTCCATGGTCCGCGCCAAGGACCAGATCGCCGGATCGAATGTGGCTCGCCGCGAACGGCGGGACTAGGAGCCATGCTAGCCTGGTAGGTAGCCAGCGCTGGCGGCTTATCCCGCTTACGAACGCGCTTCAGAGCCCGTCCCGGCATCCACCACAAACACCTGCGCAAACGTCCCGCCCTTCCCCGCTACCCGCCGCGTGTACGCGATTTGCTTCCCATCCGGCGAAAACACACACGCCAGCGGCTCCGGTGCATCGGTGCCGCTGCGCGCTTCCGTGAGCCTTCGCGTATCGCCTGTCTCAACACGCGTCACGCACACGCTGCCATCCATGGTATGCGCAATCTGCGCGCCGTCGGGGCTCCACGTAAACGCGGAAGAAATCCCACTCGCGCCTCGAGTCACCTGCCGCGGTTCACCGCCGCGCGCTGGCATCGCCCACAGCTGCACAACTCCGACATCGTCCTTCATCAGAAAGGCAAGCTGAGCCCCGTCGGGCGAACTACGCACCCAATGCCTTGGCGCGGTGACGACGCCTGGATACTTCCGCCCCGTCGTAAACGTCAGCCGCCGCTGTGCGACGCCACGCGGCGGCGCAGGTCGCGTCGTGGCTGTACCCTCCAACGGCGCCTCGCCGGGATTGGTCAGATCTGCGGGCAGATCTACAAGAAAAACCTCTGCGTGCTCCCGCCCATCCGGCGCGGTGACGTTTCCGAGGAAGGCGAGCGAACGCCGGCCAGGCCCGTCGACTACCCAGCCTTCCTCAAACGCGCGGCTGATCTCGTCGGATCCCGGTTTCGGTCGATTCACCGTGCGCGTTACCACAACCGAAAAATAGTCGCCATCGTGATTCCTCGGATGCTCCCGTCCGACTTTGACGCCACCGCGCACCGGCACGGCGACCGCGATGTTGCGCTGGTTGCGCTCGTGTCCGCCTTCCGCGCCCAACCGTGCCAGCACCTCGTCTTCGTAGGTTGAGCTCACCCACGCACCGTCCGGACTGAAGACGTGCACATGCGTGCCGCCCCGGAGCGCACCAGCGCGAAAGGGCGGAGCATACGTCATCGCATCAAGGGGGCGCGGCTCGTTGAAGAATCCAGAGACCTCCAAGATGACGCCGCGACGGCGCGACGCGCCATACGACCACTCGGTGGTGGGATTTTCCGGCCCGTGGATGAAAATCACCTTGGGCTCGCGCGGATGATACGTCACGACTCCGCAAGCGGCGCCATTCTTCGCGGTGTAGAGTTCTTCGACAGAGTGCATCTTCGAGTCATCCTCGGTGACAAGCACTTGTTCGACCCGCGTTCCGTCGAACACGCTGTCGACCGAGCGTACATCGTAGACGATGAAGCGGCTGTCCGGCGACCATACGTTGATGTTCGTCAACACGTGGCCATAGGGAGCATGGGTCAGCTGTCGTTCGGAAGCGTGCATCGGAAAACCGGCAAGGAAGCCCGCGAAACAGGCAGTCTTCCAGCAAATGCGTCGAAGCGCCGCCGTGGCCAGGGAAGTCATTTCAAAAGCGCGCGCTTACTTCCACGTGATGTTCTCACGCCGGAAGAAGTGTACGCGCCCCTCCTCGTCGCCGACGATGAGATTGGGTCCACCCTTGGCGCCGCCGAGTTCTGTCACCGCTGCGCTGCACTCGTGCTGACCGAGGTACAGCGGCTCACCGCGCACGTGCAGCAGCTTCGGAAAGGCGAAGACGGGCGCATCGTTGGTACCGGTATTGCGCAGCCAGAGTACGCTTGAGCCGCGTAAACCCAGAGCCTTCGGCAGACCGGTCTTGGGATTGGGCACCGAGCCGTGGCGCGGCGTACCCACGATCAGGTCGACGACGCCATCGCCATCCCAGTCGGCAAGCGTGATTTTCGAGCGCCCGGTGCCGCCGGCGGAGAGGAAGTTCGCGCCGATGGGCGAGCCGTCGTCGAGCTTCAGCTTGCCGGCGTCGCGCAGGTTTTGATTGTCGATGCGCCAGTAGAGATGGAACTGATCGTCGTCATCGAGCGCGACGTAGGCCATGCGGGTTCCCATCTTGGCCGCTCCGGGGCGGACCCGCCACGTGCCGTGGAGTTCGAGGCCGTCACAGTAAAGCGGGCGGGCCACGTCGAGACCCTTGCCGCGATTCAGATAGAGGCTGTGCCGCGCGGTCGCATCGCTCGACACGATGTCGGGCAGACCGTCGCCATTCCAGTCGACCACGCACGGGCTGATGTAGCCCCAGCGCGCCTCCCCCGGTCCCTGGATGCCCCAGTAGCCCTGCTGCGTGTGGATGGGCTCGCCGCCCGCCTCGAGCGGCGCGCCACGCTCGAAGGCCGGCACGGTATTCGAACCGCGATTGAGGAAGAGGCGAATCTTGCCTTCGGAATTCCCGATCACGAGGTCGACCTTCCCATCGCCGTTGACATCGGCGGCATTCACCACCGGTAGCGTACCGGCATAGAGCAGCGCATTTTCTTCCAGAACATCCACCGGTCGCGCATAGCGTGGCAGGCCCTCCGAGCTGAAACCGGCAAAGGCGAGATAGAAGAGCGCGCCTTCGCCGCCGACCACGAGTCCATTACCATACGCGATGGGTGTAGCAGAGATGAGCGGGCTGCGCAGCACCTGCCCGCCCTCAGTCCGCGCGAGTTGCTGCTCCGCCAGCTCCACCGCGCGTTCGCTGCGATTGTGATAGTGATAAAAATTGCCGAAGTGTGACCCGGTCACGATATCGCGCTCGTGCCCCGGCCCGAGATTGGCGATTGCGATGCCGCCATGCGACATCAGCGCCTCGCGTCGCGTCGACGAGATCACCCGCATCTCCTGCAGCGCCGAGACCTCCGCTTCCGGTCCGGCCAGCCGCCCGCGCGCAAATGCACATACGGCCAGCCACCGCGCCAGATCCCGCGTCCATCGAACGGCTGATAAGCCGGATCGCGGTGGCCCGGAGGGCCCGCGGGGCGAAAGACCGTGCCATCGCCGACTGAGAGAATGATCTCGAGGGAGCCATCCGCATTCTCCAACACGGCAAAACGGCTCGGCGTGCGGTTATCGGGATTGGTCGCCCCCTCCGGCGCGGGCAGCTTCAGCGGCGGCAACTTCAGCGACTCGAAGGCGCGTTTCGCGAGGTCGAAGCGGGTGCGGACAATCGCGCCTTTGCTAAGCCAGAAGCCGTAGATCGTACCCGTCTTGCTTTGAAAAATCGTGCCCGTCAGCGGCACGCCGCCCTCGGAGGGCGCGGCGATCTTCAGCCGGTCGCCGAAGACGGGCGCCCCATCCTTCTCGCTGGCGACCCAGCGGTAGAGATAGAGGCCCGGCTCGCGGCTGAACTTCCCCGCCATCACGAAAAGATCGGGCGAGCGCCGCGCCTCCTTCGGCCCGTGAATGTACGCCGCACCGAGCGGATAGTTCGAGAGCCCAGCAGACAAAGCGCCGCGCCCATCGCCACCGATGCGCACGCGATCACCGTCGAGCTTCGGCGCTGCAGCGGCCGCGGCCATAGCGGAGGCCGCGATAAACACACCTAAAACGACCGCCCAGCTGCGAAACATGGCTTTCATTTCCCCTTCTTCGCCAGATCCGGCGGAGAATCCTTCATCGTCAGCGTGCGAAAATTCTTCACGCGATGAAAGGTCATCATGTTCGCGTTGTGATAGGTCTGACCACCCCAGGAAGTGCGCGAGACCGCCACGAGGTCGGAGCCGTCGAACTGCCAGTCGAGGTATTGCCATGCGACATGGTCAGCGCCGGCCAGCATCTCCCCTTCCCGCCACCGCAGCACGATGCTCTCCTCGCGCCAAGTCTTCAGGTCGGCGGACGAGGTGAGCATGAGGACATTGCGCTGGTGGATCGGGCTCGTCTTCCAATCGCGGCCTTCATGCGGATTTGTGATCTTCTGGATGAGCGCCCAGTACCGCTTGGTCTGCGAGTCGAAGCGGATCGTGTACTTCGACTGCGAGCCGGGGAAGTGAATGAGCCCGCGTTCCGGGTCGAAGCTCTCCGTCCTGCCATCCGCCGAGACTTCGCATCGCGCGCCCACCTCGTAGCGGGGAATTCCCTTCGCCCCACCCGTCGAGGCAAACGTATCCTCGGGCCGCAGCTCGGTGTGCACGCGCAGGATGTTCACAATTCCGCCTTCGGGCGAGACGACGACATTGCCCTCCAGCCAGCCGGGACGACGGCCGTTGTACCACTTGGGGTCAAAGACCGTGCCATTGGTGCGGGTCCAGCTCGCAGCATTGAGCAGATCGCTAGCCTCAGGTGCCGAGACCACCAGCGACGAGAAGTGCAGCGGCCACTGCAGGTCATTCACCCGCTCTTCGATGGCGCGCCAGATGCGGCCTTTGTGCACCACGACGGGCACGGGCGCGCCATGGAAACGCCCGCGGATCAGCAGCCCGCTCTTTTCATCGCGCGGCTCCGTCCACGTGCGACCGCCATCGGTCGAGCGCCGGATGGTCAGGTCGCCGTAGCGGCTGGCTGTGCCGTGGAGATAAAGCGCGCCACGATGCACAAAGAGCGTGAACCACGCCTGGCCGCGAATCTCCGAGAGCTTCGTCCACGTGGCGCCGCGATCGCGCGAGCCGTAGATCACGGCGGTATCTGTCAGCGCGGGATTCTTGCCGAAGAAATCGTGCGCGGCCACGTAGTTGCCATCCGGCAGGATCGCGATGCCCGGAGTGCCGATGTAGGCTTTGTCTGGGTCCGGGCTCGTCGCGACGACGACACCCGGAGGCGGACCCGATTGGGCGAGCAGTGTCGCGGCCAAGCCGAGACCAATCGCCACACACCGCGCAGACCGGACAATTTTGGAGAAACGAAGGAGCGATAAGATCATGAAAAGCGCGATAAGATGATGAGAGAAAGGAGAGGTTAGAACCGGCCGCTCACCCCGAAGCTGAGGAAAGGACCGTTATAGATTGTGCTCATGCGCGTGCCGCTCACGAAGTGCGCGGTGCGTTGCGGCTCATCGAAGAGATTCGAAGCGTCGAAGAAGAACTCGAGATTGCGCGGCAGCCGGAGCGAGAAGCCGACGTTCACGATGCGGCGTTCGAGGCGGTACGACTGGAGCTGCGGCGTGCCGTTGAAGACATCGAGCGTGCGGCCCGTGTAGCTCCACTGCACGTACGGAGCGAACCAGCGATAGTTGTAGCTCAGCCGGAGATTCGCCGTATCGGGGACGAAGCCGACAAGCCCGCCGGCGCCGCCGCTATCCCGGCCGTAGTCGCCCTGCGCACGCAGGTGCGTGTTGTTAAGCAGCACCGACAGCCCGCGGAAAGCGCCGGGCAGAAAAGTGAGCTGCTGGAGATAGGAGAACTCGACGCCGTCGACGCGGCCACGGCCGCCATTGCGATTGGTTATAATCTCGTAGCCGGGATACTGGCCGCCGTAGCCATTATCCGGACCCGGATCGATCACACCTCCCCTGTCTTGGAAAACGAAATCGGTCAGGTCTTTTCGAAACAACCCAAGCGTGAGCTGACCGACGGGCTTCAGGTAATACTCCAGCGAGAGATCGTAGCTATCGGCGAACTGCGGTTTCAGCGAGGGATTGTCGATCTGGACTCTCTGCTCGCCATCGTTCGCCGTGACACTCGGCGTAAGATCGGCCAGCGACGGACGGCCGATGCTCGTCGACCAGCTCGCGCGGCCGATGAGATTCTCGGTAAACGCATGGCGCAAGTGAATGCTGGGAAAAAACTCGCGCGAGGCGCCGCGGCGCACCACCGGCGACGTGCCAAACTCGGCGTCTGCCCGGGCTACCGGATCGGTGATCGTCGGGCGTGTAGCGCGCTGAATCCAGCCGCGACTGCGGGTGAGCGCCTCCTCCCAGCGCACACCCGTGACGACGCCCAGCCGACCGAAGCGCGTCGCGCCCATGAGATAACCCGCGTGCATTTCCTCCCGCACGGCGGAGTCGCCGTTGCGGCGCGAGGCCTCGAGCGCGTAGGGATCGAAGCGCCATTGCTGGGGCTCGTTGTCGAGCGAGTAGCTATACTTGCCCGGGTCGAAGGCGGGCACCGGCCCGAGCCGAAGCATCGGCGACAACTTGGGCGAAGAGGCAAAACGCGTAAGATCGTCGTCATTGCGGCCCGTCGCGGGATTCACGCCCACCACACCATCGGGGCCGAGATATGTCGAAACCCGCGCCATGGATTCCTGCGCAAACGACTGCCGGTTGAAAAATGCGCCGCCGGTGAGCAGGATGGAGCGCCCGGCCGGCTTCACCTCGCGTTTTACGTTGAGTTCGGCGGTGCCGGCTCGATTCACCGACACGGCGGAGGTCTGCGACACGCTGGCTCCGGCGTAGCTGCGCGGATCGTAGATGCTGGCGCCGGCCGTCTGGGTGAACACCGGGAATTCCGGGTCGACCGTCTTGTCAAGGATCCACCCGATATTCGTCACCGTCGCTGTGAAATTGCGCCGCACCGACGGATGGCGACGCGCGCCGGTATTTCGCTCCGCACGCGAATAGCCGAGGTTGTAGTCGACCCGCCACGCGCCAAACCGCTGTTCGCCCGCAAACTGGTGGAAGTTCGTCTGGTCATCGGCCTCGAACGGATTGGTCGCGGCAACGAAAGTCGCCCGCGTCGAGGGCAACACCTCGGTGCGCGCCTCGGTGGAACCGGGTCGGATATTGCCACCGCCCGAGGGGCCGCCTGCGGCATTGATGCCCGTGGCGAAGGCGCGTGCGGCCAGCGTGAGGTTGGCATTGTAGCCGACTTGGTAACGGTCGGGCCGGTCGGTCTTCTGCTCCTGCAAGTTGCGCATCACGTTGAAGTAAAATCGCGAATCCTTGCCGATGCGGAAATCGACCCGCACGTTACCCGTCATCAGCAGGCGATCCTGCACGCCATCGACGCGCTGGTAGCGCTCGGTGAAGAGCGGCGTGGGCCCGCTTACGTCGAGAAAGGCGATCGAGCGCGTGCGCTGCGTGACGTTCTCGTTGTAGACGCCGTTGACGCTGAGCCCCACATTGCGCGTATCGCCGAAGAGGTCGAATGCCTCGCGGTAGCTCAGCGAGAGGTTGACTGCACCCTGCGGTGTCGTGCGCCGTGGCGTATAGTCGAAGAAGGTCGGCGACCACTTGCCACCGGCGCGAAACGAGAGGTCGCGTTTCGTCTTCAGGTTCAGCGCGGACTTCGTCTTGAAGTTCACCCGGCCGCTGATCGAATTGGCAGGCAGGTTGGGTGTGAGCGCCTTGGTGACGGTGATCTCCTCGAAGTTGCTCGCAGTGATATTCGTGTAGGCGGTGCTGCGCGACATCGCGAACTGCGGCGCGAGTACGCCACCGTCGACGGTCGTGACATTCATGTCGCCGGGCAGGCCGCGGATGACGGGGCGGTCGAGGTTACCCTCGTCGGAAGGCAGCGCGTAGACGCCGGGGAGGCGCATGAGGAGCTCCGCAGGATTGTCGTTGGCGAGCACGCCGAGGGCGTCCATCGCGATCACATTGACAACGTTGTCGGCATTCTTCTGGCGGGCGAGCGCGGCGGCGTTGCCCTCGCGCTCCGCCGTAACCACGAACTGCGAGAGCTTCACAGCCTCCGTCGCCCGCAACGCCACCGGCAGGTCGACCCGAGGCTCGTTGGTAACGCGAACGGTCGTGTTGAACTCGGGAAAGCCGACGTAGTTGACCCGCGCGGTGTACTCACCAGGAGGCACGTCGGAAAACTGGGCGACGCCGAAGGCATCGGTCTGCGCTTCGCGTCCGCCCGGCGAGAGCTCGACGCGGGCATTTTGGAAGAAATACGCAGAGTCCGCGCTGCTGACGGTAACGGTGAGCGTAGCCGACCGGAGTGGTACGGCGAGCACGGAAAGCGCCGCGAACAAGGACCAAGGGTAACGGGAGTGCATGGGGTAAAGCGGGTAAATGGGGAAAGGTGAAACAGCCGCCCCATCGAGGGGAACAATGCAGGGCGGCCGGGGACGCTAGCGGGAGGCTAGATCGGGCGGAGAATCGGGCATGGTGAGCGTGCGGAAATTCTTCACGCGATGAAAGGTGATGAAGTTGGCGTCGTGGTAGTTGACGCCGTTCCAAGCCGTGCGGGATACCGCGACGAGATCGTCGCCGTCGAACTGCCAGTCGACATATTGGAAGCCGACGCGCGCCTCGGCTTTCGTCACGACCTGACCCTCGCGAAAACGCAGCAAGCGGCTGCGCTCCTCCCACGTCCGAAGATCGGCCGAGGAGGTGAGCGAGAGCACATTGCGCTGATGGTGCGGCGTGTAGAGCCAGGCGTATCCGGTGTGCGGATTCGTGATCTTCGAACCGATGCTCCAGTAGCGCTTCGAGCGTTCGTCGTAGCGGATCGTATATTTCGCCTCGCTCCCGATGAAGTGGATATAATCGCGCTGCGGATCGAAGCTCACGGTGCGACCATCGCTCGAGATCCGCAGCGCCGCCGCCACCTCGAAGCGGGGAATCCGTGCATTCACTCCCGGCAGTTCAAAGCGCGCGCCGATCGCCGGATGCGATTCGACCCGCAGCACATCGAGCAACCCGCCATCGGGTGCCACTACAACATTGCCCTCCAGCCATTCCGCATTGCGCGTATTGAGCCAAGTGCGGTTGTGAGTGAGCGCATTGCTCTTCGCCCAGCTTGCGGCATTCAGCAAATCGGCGTCCTCCGCGGCAGAGATGACGAAAGCCCCAAACGTCCGCGTGGGCGCGGTCGGCGAAAACTGCTCGAACGCGCGCCAGATCCGCCCCTGGTGCACGACAACGGGCGTAGTCGAGCAGTGATACTTGCCTGCGGCAAGCAGGCCGCTGGCTGCGTTGGTGGGATTTGTCCAGGTGCGTCCGCCGTCACTTGAGCGGCGGATGATCATATCGCCGCCCTTGCCCGTGGTGCCGATCAGGTAGAGCGCGCCACGATGGGCGAAGAGCGTGGACCATTTCTGGTTCTTCACCTCCGCGATCTGCTGCCAGGTCGCGCCCCGGTCGGCCGAGATGTGAAGTACCGTGTTTCCCGCCCGGTCGTGCTGGCCGCCAAGATCGTGCGAAACGAGATAACTACCATCAGCAAGGATGAGGATGCTCGGCGACGCGCAATAGAACTTCTCCGGGTTCGGGCTCGCGAAAACCACCGTGCCCGGCGGCGGCCCGCTCACGCGATCGACCGGCGGCGTGTCCCGGCTGTCCGCGGCAAAAGCCGCCGCAGCCAAGGCCAGCCCCAGCACGCCGATGCGAACCCACCTGCAACGTAAAGGACGAAGCGCAGAAAACATGGCGGGCGGCAGCGCGATTACGGAATCTTCGCCGGATCGATGATAACATGTTTGATCCGCTCGCGCTTCCACGTGTAGACGGCGTGGACGCGGCCATCGCTGGCCTGGATGATGGCGGGATAGGAATACTCGCCGGGCTCGCTCTCAAGCGTGACGAACGGCTTCCACGCGAGACCGTCGCGCGAAACGGCGACCACGAGCGGCGTGCGATCGGTTGATTTTTTGGTAACGGGATCCTTCGGGAGCTTCGGCGTTGGATTGTAGATGAGGAGATGGCGGCCATCGTTGAGTGTCACGGCGTCGGTGCCGGAGTTGGGATTCGCCAAGTCGTCGATCAGTGTCATCGGCCCCCAGGTCTTGCCCGAATCATTGGATGTGATCGTGAACACCTTGTCCTGCCGCGTGCGGCCGAGGGCCTGTAGCTTCGAGCCGCCAATCTTGTCGTGAAACAGAATGCTCGGCTGGATGGCGCCGACCTTGATGCCGTCGTTGAGAAAATCAGTGCGCGACCACGTCTTGCCACCATCGTTGCTGCGCTCGAAGTACACGCGCCACTTGCTCGTTTTTTCCGGAGTCTCGTCGCTCGTGGGATTCAGGATCGTGCCGTCGGCAAGTTGCACGGGCTTGTTCTTGATCGGGCCGAAAATACCCTGCGGCAGCCGGCGCGCCTCACTCCACGTGCGCCCACCGTCGGTCGAAGTCTTCACCTCGCCCCACCACGTCTGCGGCGTGGGGCCGACCTTGTAGAACAGCATGAGCGGGCCGCCGCGCGGTTGGAAGAGCACGGGATTCCACGTCGGCACGCGCTTTTCCTTCGGCTGAATGCCGTTGGCGACCTCGACGCCCGTCGTCCATTTGCCATTCTCGAAGCGCGAGACCCAGATGCACACGTCGGGATTCTTTTCCTTGGTGCCGCCGAACCATGCCGCAACCAACTCGTGCTTCTCAGTCTCGACAATGGTCGACGCATGGCACTCGGGATACGAGGCCTTCTCGTAAATAAATTCGGACGTCACCAACGCAGGCGACGCGGCGAACGATGTCGCAGCGCCAAGCAGGGATAGGAGCAGCAGTGATTTCATGATAAAAAATTAGCGGGAATGGAGGTTGAGATGCCGACGAAGAAAATCGATCTGCGCGGCGATGGCATCCCCACCCTCGTCCTTGTGGCGGAGCTTGTACGGATCGTACGCGACATTGGCGTGATCGGGCTTGGGCAGCCGGGTCTTCGGCGGGGTCTCCGGATCTTGGGCGCGAGCAGCCACGAGGCCGACCAAACGGGCACAGAGAATGAGAAGCAGCCGTGGGGTCATGGGGCGTGAGGTGGATCAGTATACGAGCTGACGGAAATCCGTCACGCGGTGAAACGTGATGATGTTACCCTCGTGCGCGTTCTTGGCGCGGGTATCACCGCTGCGCGAGAGGATCACCAGGTCGTCGCCATCGATATCCATGCTCGCGTAGTGCCGCGACTCCTTGGGCGAATCGGCCTTGGCGACGAGACCGGCGAAGCACCAGTCAACGAGATTGCGTGAGAAGTGGAGGACCAGTCGTTGACGCTCGTTATACGGCAGGTCGAAGCGCTCTTTCGGCATCCGATCCGCGCGCGTCATGGAATCCGTCGCCTGCGAGCCGACGAGCCAGTAGAGCTGCGACTTGGCGTCGTACAGGATATGGAAGCGCAGCTGCCCGCCGGGCACGGGCAGGTAGAGCATCTTTTTCCCGGACGGCGCCTGTTCGAGCGACATGGTCATGGAGCCGTCAGAATTTTCGACGACCTTGGTCAGACACGCGAAGCCGGTGCCGCCGGTGTGGGCGCGGGCGAGGATGTGAAACGTATGCCCGCTCGGATCGAACCAAACGTGATCCGGATCCATGATCTGCACCACGCCGGGCTCGACCCACCCGATGGGCGGCATGGTGCGGCGGGGCGACTTTGCGATCTCCATGCGATTCGGATACGCCTGCGGAAAGAAGGGCACGCCGAAGTACTCAAGCCCGACATTGTTCTCGCGGACGCCGGGAACGACATCGGAAAAGACGAGCTCGCTGGAAAACGTCCACGCCTTGGGCTGCGTGAGATCGTCACCGGCGCGAGCCCGGAGCAGCACGAGGGCTTTCTCGCTCGGGCCCCACGTATTGATAATCTTGTTACGCCGCTCAAAAGCCAGGTAGACATTGCCGCGCGTATGCCAGACATTCGCCGGGGTCTGCTGCCAGACGAGTTCTTTGGCGGTGAGCGGCACAGGCTTCGACCACGTAACGCCTTGGTCATCGGATCGGCTCATGGGCAGCCCCGCGCCGGTCGAGAGATAGTAGAGGCTCTTGCCTGCGGCGAAGATGCGCCCTTGCAGGGAGGGTAACTCGGCACGCTTCGTCCATGTGACGCCGTGGTCATCGGAGGTCAGCAAGACTTCCGCGCTGCGACCGTGTTTCGCAGTGTCATCGGTAGCGCGTGTGTAACCCGCAACGAGGCGGCCGGTGTCGAGCCGGAGAATCGTCGGTGAGTAGAGCGGGACTTCGCCGGGCGCGGGAGACTCGCCGACGACGACGTGATTTTGCGCCAGCGGGCGGATGGGGGCAGCGTTGCTGACCGCGCCCGAGAGCGACGCACCAGCCCCAGCCGCGCCCTGCGCACGGAGCGAAGCCGCGAACAGGAGGCCGGCAAAGAGCAGGCCCAGGGCAGACGGCAGCGTCTGCCCGCGAGGGACAAGAGCAAGGGGCATGGGGAAAGGGTTGAGCCGATTACGCGCGGCTTTACGCGGCGAGAGAGGGCGCGCTAGGTCGCTGCCGTGGCGTTTGCCTGCTTGGGCTTGATCAGCAGGACGATGAAGATCGACAGCAACGCGACGCCGGCGAAGACGCCGAAGATGAGGTTCAACGGCACGTGCCGATCTCGCAGGGCGCCAAAAGCCCAGTCGCCGAAGCCGCCGCAACTGATGCTCACGAGGTTCATGATACCGTAGCCAGTTGCGCGCCATTCAGGTCGGGCGATCTGGCAGAGGATCGGCATATTATTGCAGTCGAAGAAGCCCCAGCCGAGGCCGAAGACGATCAGGCCCGCGATGGCAACCCCGAGCGTGCCGGCATTGCCGACGCTGAAGAGCGCGGGCAGGAAGAGCAGCATGCCAATCGCACTGGTAAAGATCCGGCCGCGGTTCGTCTTTTGCATCCAGCGATCGGCGAGCGTGCCGCCGACCAGCGCACCGACTAGGGAGGCGATCTGCACATAGAGGATCGCGCTCACACCGGCCTTGCCTTGGCCGAGATTGAACTTCTCGCGCAGGATCTCGGGCATCCAGTCGCGCACCACCCAGCCGGCGATTGCCGGCAGCGTGAAATATAGGACGAGGAGAAGGAAGTTGCGATTACCGAGCAGACCACGAACGACGCCTTGCTTGGGCCCGGAGTCGGAACCGGTAGCGGAAACCACGACTGGAGGTGGATTGCGCAGCATGGTGAGCAGTGGGAGGGCGTAGATGACGCCGATCATGCCGCAGGTGGAAAAGGCCCAGCGCCAGCCATGCTCATCGGAGTCGGCGATGTAGCCGGCGAAGCCACCGAGAATCTGTCCGATGTAGATGCCGGTCTGGTGCACGCCGATGGCGCGCGAGCGAGTGTTCCCGGTGTGATAGTCGGCGATAAGTGCGAGCGCGCACGGAATGTAGAAGGCCTCACTGATGCCCATGAGCGCACGGGCAGCGACCAACTCATTGAAGGTCGTCACATGCCCGGTCCACCACGTCACGAGCGACCAGACGAAGAGACTCGCGCCAATCACCCAACGCTTGCTGAAGCGATCCGCGATATACCCGCCGAAGGGGCTGAGCACCGCATACGTCCACTTGAAGCACCCGAGCACGAAGCCCCAGTCGGCCTTGTTGGCGATCGTCGGAATATCGGCGACCATCGAGGCCTTCATCGTCGCCAGCATCTGGCGATCGAGGTAGTTGAGCAGCGCGACTGGGAAAAGCAGCGCAACGACAAACCAAGCGTAACGTAGAGCGTTGGACGGAGGACTACTCATGAGGTTTGGGGCAACGACGGGTTGTCATCATGAAGCGCGCTGGATGCGCGCGGCGACTCGGCTGGATTGCCAGGCCGCCGGTTTCTTCACGATGACCACGAGACTTCTCACGCCGCGGCGGAAGTGGCCAGCTTGACTTGGTGGCGCTTAAAGAGGGCCACTAGCTCGCCCACGATCTTGCGGTGCAGCTGACGGGATTCCTCGGACTGAATGTTCTTCAGCGCGCCGTAGGCGAAGCCACGCGCCTCGAGGCCGGCGGCGATATTGGGGGGGAACTTCATCTGGTCGATGATCGGCCCCAGTTCGGTCATGAGAGCCGCAGCGGCGGTGCAATCTCCCGGCTGGCCCTGACGGCACACGCGGTCGATGAGCACCATGAGCTCGGGGACGATATTCACGAGGCCACCGATGCAACCGGCGGCGCCGAGCTTGAAGACCTCGGGGAGCCGCGTATCGGAGCCCGACATGACCGCGAAGCCCTTCTCCCGACCGAGCGCGATGAGTTCGTGATGATAGGCAAACTCGCCGCCGCTCTGCTTGATCGCGATCATTTTGCCGCTGTCGGCAAAGGCGGAAACCGTGGGCAGATCGATGCGTTTGCCGGTGAGCTCCGGGAAATTGTAGAGCATCACAGGCAAGTCGACCTTCTCGGCGACGTGCTGGAAGAACGCCAGAATGTCGGCCTGCGAAACCGGGTAGAACATCGGCGGCATCACACCGACGGCCTTGTAGCCAAGAGACTTGGCATGCAGGCCCAGTTCGACGACTGCCTTCGGACGGATGTCCGTGATATTGGCGTATAGTGTCAGCGGCGAGGCGAGCTCCGCGACGATCTCAAGGAGTTCCTTGCGCTCATCGACGCTGAAGAAGGGAAACTCGCCCGTGCTCCCAAGTGCGAGGACGCCGCTAATACCGGCGTTTTTCTCGAACTCGAGATGCGTCGCTAGCAACGCGCGGTCGACGCGACCTTGCTGGTCGACCGGAATCCATTGGGCGGAGAAGATGCCTTTGGGCAGGAGGGAAGCATGCATGAAGAGGAAGTGGTAGGGCGCGCGATTCGGCGCGCGCCATCGCAGCGATATCAGGCGTGTTGAGGATGATGGTCCGGGCTCAGTCGCCCTGCCCTTTTTTCGCGCGCGGGTTTTTAACCTGGTAGAAGAAACCATCCTCGGCGCCGATGAGCATTTCGGGAATGCCGTCCTTGTCCCAATCGCCGACAGTGGGCTTGGTCGCGTGACCGGTGAGAAGGTGGGTACTGACGGGGCCCTCATCCTTGAACGTCCAGCGGCCCTGCGCATCACGGCCCGTCTGGCGGAAGAAGTTCACGTTGGGATTGCTGTTCATCAGGATATCCATCTTCCCGTCGCCATCCCAGTCGGCGACGCAGAAGGTCCGGCGGCCGCCCTTGCCGAAGACGCCGTCGTTCAGGCGGAGGAGGCCCGATTCCTTGTTCTGCGGCTGGCCATTGCTGTTGAAGACGCTCGCGCCCTCGCTCCAGAAGACGCGCTGGGGCGGCAGCAGTTCGAGCGCGCCACCGGCGCCGCGACGGCGCTCGTAGAGCGAGAGGTAGCCCTCCGCATCGGAGAGGACGAGGTCCATGAGGCCGTCGCCATTCCAATCGACCATCTGCGGCGACGTGCGCCACTGGGAAACGAGCTCATTGCCCTTCGGCTTCCACCAATTCCAAGAGGGGTGTGGAGCCTTGGTGCCAGCGGGAAGCGTGAGCTCGACCGGCTTGCCCTCGGCGAGCTTGGGGGCGCGCTTAGTCCCGACGTTCTTATACCACATGATCTTTCCCCAGATACCGTTGGTCACGATATCGTAGAGGCCGTCGCCATCCCAATCTGCGACGCTGAGAATGGAGTAACCCCACTTCGACTCGGCCGGGCCCTGGACGGAACCATTGGGGCCGGCGAGCTCGCGGATCAACTTGCCGCCACCGGAGAGGTAGCGCGGCGGAGCCCAGCGCATGGGCGTGCCACCGAGATTTTCAATGAAAGCGACGTAACCGGCGGAGTTCCCGGAGATGAGGTCTTCATCGCCGTCGCCGTCCCAATCGACCGCGTACGGCGTGGCGAGCGCGCCGAACTTCACATCGGCCGCGAACTGCCGGAAGTAGCGCGCCGGCAGAAACTGCGGCATGCCCTTGTCGGTCTTGCCGGTGTGCTCGATGAAGGCCACGCGGCCATCTTCGTCACCCACGACGAGATCGAGATCGCCGTCGCCATCGAAGTCGACGGCGGTTGGCGTGATCATGCAAAGATCCATCACGAGTGGCGCGGTGCCCCCGCCGATGGCGAGCTTGCGACCGGCGGCGTAGACAGGCTTGGTGCGCGAGCCGGTGTTCTCGTAGTAGGTGAAGCTGTCGCGGAACTCGCCGCAGAGCAGGTCGAGGTCGCCGTCACCGTCGAAGTCGCCCCAACTCGGCGAGGGCATGCCGTAAGGATCGACCGGCTGGCCGCCGGCCATGACCTGCTCGGCGGGAGCGTAGACGGGCTGGGCGGTCGTGCCGGTGTTGCGGAGGATGTAAACGTAGCCGCGGAGCTTGCCGCGCGTCCACTCGCCCTTGGGGTTGAACGCGCCTTCGCCGCCGTTGAGCGGGCCGAAGTCGCCCCAGAAATCGATGCCGACCGAGACGT
>JAZKEV010000478.1:0-10102 GCA_040386765.1 Verrucomicrobiota bacterium
TCCCGTTCGTCGGCGGTCATTGACCGCCGCTGCATTGAGGCGTGCTTCGCACCCTTTCCCAACAGTGCCCGCGGGCCGACTGCCTCATCGTGAGAATGAGCCTGGGCTGCTAGTCCTTCTTGGTATCCTTCGCGTGCCAGCCGTCGTCCGCGCGGTCGAAGGTGGTGCGGCGGAGCGTGGCGAAGGCGGAGCCGTTCCACGCACGAACCTCGACGACGGTGTGGGTGCGGGCGACGTGGAGGAGATTGTAGGCGTTGGGCTCCCCTTCGCGGATACGATGAGAGATCGCGGTGCCGGCCTGCACCGCGATCATCGCGCGGCGGGCGGCAGGGTAGTGAGTGCGGACATCGCCCGCGTAGCCGCGATGCAGGTGGCCGGCGAGGAGCAGGTCGACGTTGCAGGCGTCGAGCACCTTCATGGCGCGGGCGGCGCGGCCCACGAGATCGATGCCGACATCGCCGGGCGGAGGTAGAAACGGATGATGTGTGACGACGACTTTTACGCGGAGGCCGCCGGTATTGAGGCGGCCCTGCAGCGCGTCGATCTGCTCGACGGAGATGCGGCCGTTTTTCCAGGTGAAAGAGCGCGCCGTGTTAAGGCCGACGACGATCATTTCGTCGTCGGAGTAAGTGGGGTCGAGGTCCGCGCTGATGAAGCGGCGATAACGGCGGAGCGGCGTGGCAAAGCGGCGGACCACGTCGAAGAGCGGCACATCGTGATTGCCCGGGACGACCAGCTGGGGCTTCGGCAGGCGCGCGAGGTAGTCGCGGGCGGCGCGGAACTGCGAACTGCGGGCGCGTTGCGTAAAATCGCCGCTGGCCACGACCAGCGTGGGCTTGAGCGCGGCGAGATCGGCCACGAGGCCCTCGGCCACGGCGGGGGTTTCCTTGCCGAAGTGCAGATCGGAGATGTGCGCGATGGTCTTCATGGCCAGCTGAACGTCGAAAAAAGATTATCGGGGCTGCGTCGCCCCGGCGCCATCTGCCAGAGCGGGAGCGGGAGTGGGAGATGGCGCCGGCGCGAAGACGTGGAGGGCGCCAGGGCGGATGCGGAAGCGCAGCGGCGCCTGTAGCTGGACGAGTTCCCCGTCGACGGCGATCGGGAGCGGCCGGCTGGTGAGGTTTGTAATGATGGCCTCGCGCGTGGTGCGGACATCGAGCGCGTCGGCGGCGTCGATCCGGCGGAAGAGCGTCTGCCATACGAGGCGCAAAAGGGTGAAGTGGCGGCGGGCGGACGTGGTATAGATCGAGAGCTGCCCGTCATCGAGGCAGCAGCGAAGACTGTGGTCGAAGACGTGGCCAGTGTAGCAATTGTTGCCCACGAAGACGAAAGGCGTGCGCAACGTGAACGTCGTATTCGGCATATCGATACGGACGCGGAGACGGCGCAACCGCCGGAAGACGGCGAAGGTAGCGAGGGCCATGGCGAGCCACTTGCCGCGGCCGTGCTCGTGGCGGAGCTTCTCGCGATGGCGCACCGCTTCAGGATAGGAGCCGAGGGAGCAGTTGTTGACGAAGATCCGGCCGTTCACCTCGCCCAGATCAACGGCGCGGGTCGGCGCAACGGCGAGGGCGGCGACCGCTTCCTTCCAATCGATGGGCAAACCGAGATCGCGCGCGAAGTGATTGAGCGTACCGAGCGGCAGGACACCGAGCGGGATGCCGGTACCGGCGAGCACTCCTGCGGCGGTGCTAATCGTGCCATCGCCCCCGCCCACAAAGATGGCTGACGGGCGGGCCGCCACCGCCGCCGCCAGCGTGGCGCGCAGCTGATCGGGCGCGGAGGCCCGCAACGTGACGGTGATGCCCGCCTCGGCGAAGGCCGCCACAACCTCCTCAGGCAACACGGCGTCGCGGTCCCCATTTACGGAACCGGCGGCGTGATTGAGGATAAGGATGGCGGACATGTGCCCGCTAGTGGACCGGTGGGGGAAGTGGGGGTTCGCGGGGAATGCAGTCCTTGCGGCCACTGCGCTAACGCGCAGATCCGCCAGACGGGATTCAGCTAGGGGTGGGCGACCGGAAGATGACTATGACTTGGGCACAAAGGTAAGGCGGAGCTGCTGGAGCTTGGGGACAGCCTCAGGGGTGAGCGTGAAGTACACATCGATGCGGCCCTTGTCGGTAACGAGGGGAAAGGTGCCGCGAAGCTGATTCTCGGGCACGATCTCGCCCACGGAGTGGATCGCGCCGGCTTTGGCGAGGTTCTCCTGCGTAAGTTTGCGCCACGCGTCGCGCGAGCGGTCGGGAAAGAAGTTTTCGCCTGCGATGGCGTCGGCGAGCGCGGCGGGCCAGTCCTTTTGGATCAGTTCCGCGACCTGCTGTCTGCGCGTGGCGAGGATAGGCGAGACAGGAATCTTCCGGGCCGGGAGCGCGGCCTTTTCGAGGAGAACAGCAGCGACCCGGCTATTAATGGCCGCGGCGCCCGCGTAGGTGACGTTGGCAAAGGAGATGACCGCGAAACCATGGTCGGGGAAGAACTGGTAGTTGCTGCCGAAGCCGGGGAGGCCGCCGCTGTGGCCGACGCTCACGACGCGCTTGCTGTCGAGCGACCAGCGGAGGCCGAAGGCGTAGCCGACCGCTTGGGGATTGGGTTCGCCGGAGAGCGTTTTGGCGCTGGTGGAGAGCGACGAGACGATGGCCGGTTGATGCATCTCGCGCAGGCTGGTGCGGCGCACGAGGGCCGTATCCGGGTCGTTGCGCGTGGGCCAGGCCGAGAGGTGCAGCGCCACGTAGCGGGCGAGATCGGGGATGGTGGTGAGCAGGCCGCCCATCGCGCCGTACGTGCCGTCGTGCAGCAGCGGCTCGAGTTCCCAGTGATCGGTTGCCCAGCGGTAGCCGAGCGCGAGCTTGTCGGCGGGGACTTCGGAGAACTCCCAGCGTGTATCGCGCATCTCGAGGGGCTCGAGAATCTCGCGCGTGATATAGCGCTGGTAGGGCTCGCCGGCGAGGTTAGTGACGATCTGGCCGAGAAGGGCGTAACCGAGATTGCTGTACTCGAAGGTGGTGCCAGCCGTCGTGGAAAGCGAAAGACCACCGCGCAGGAAGGCGTGAAGCTGCTCGACGCTCACGGCGAGCTGGCGGTCGCCCCACGGGTTATCCTCTGGGAAACCGGCAGCCATGCACAGCAGGTGGCGGATCGTGACCGGCGGGGCGTCGGCTGTGAGCGGCGTGACGTGACGGAAGTCCGGGATGTGGCGGGCCACGGTGTCGTGGAGCGAGAGCTTGCCGGCGTCGCGAAGCTTGAGGATGGCGAGCGCGGTGAAGCTCTTCGTCATCGAGGCGATGCGGAAGCGGGTGTCGACCGCGGAAGCCGGAATCTTTTTCTCGAGATTCGCGTAGCCAAGCGCGCCGGTATGGACGACGCGGCCATCGAGCATGATCGCCCAGACGAGGCCGGGAAAGTGGCGCTCGGCGGCAGCGTCCGTGAAGATCTTGTCGATCTCGGGCAGCACGGAGCGCAGGCGCTCCTCGCGCTTGGGATCGGTGAAGCGCGGCGTGGCGTAGTCGGGCGCGGCGGCGCGCGCGAGCGAGGCGAGCAACGTGAAAACCAAGATGAGGCGGCGGGCAGCGGGCGGCGTCATGTGGCTACAAAGGCTCGCCTCGGCGGCGGAGGCGACTTCGATTTGGCGGATGAAATGCATGCTCGTCTGGGTCTTGGCGCTCGGCCTGGCGGTCGGGACGACCGCCGCCACCGCGGAGGGCGCGAAGGTAAAGTCCCTGAAGGTGACGGTGCTTTCGACGATGCTGGCCGAGGGCGATGAGTTGGGAGAGTGGGGTTTTGCCGCGCTGGTGGAGGCGGACGGGCGGAAGATTCTCTTCGATACCGGCGCAAAGACCGATGTGGTGCTGCGCAATGCGCAGACGCTGAAGATCGACCTCGGCGACGTTCCCGACGTGGTGCTCAGTCACTGGCACTCGGATCATGTGGGCGGCTTTATCACGCTCCGGAAAGAGGTGATGAGCAAAACCCCGGCGGCGTTGGCGCGCACGCATGTGGGCGCGGGAATCTTTCAGCCGCGCTTTGGCGGCCCGCCCAATGTCGACATCAACCCGCTGTCGTCGCGTTTGAAGGGCGAGTACGAGGCGACGGGTGGAAAATTTGTGGAGCACGCCAAGCCGGTCCAGCTCTGGCCCGGCGTGTGGCTAACGGGCCCGGTGCCACGGAAACACTCCGAGCGAAACTGGAGCGGCAGCGCGAAGATCAAAGATGCCGACGGGAAACTGGTGGGTGACACCATCGCGGACGATATGGCACTCGTGGTCGATACCGCGGAGGGCCTCGTGATCGTGACCGGCTGCGGACACGCAGGCGTGGTCAATATCGCGGAGCACGCGCGTGCGACGGTGCGGCCAGCGCGGGTGCATGCGCTGATCGGCGGTATCCATCTTTTCAATGCGAAGGATGAGACGCTCGCATGGACGACGGGAAAGCTACGCGAGTTTGGCGTCGACAATTTCATCGGCGCGCACTGCACCGGCATCGAGACGGTGTACCGGTTTCGTGCCGATCTGCGGCTGGCGCGCGCGAAGTGTGTGGTGGGCGCGGTGGGGCAGACCTTCGAATTGGGCAAGGGGATCGATCCGCTGGAGATTGCAAAGTAAGGACGGCAAAGTTTGCCAAACCGTAACCCCTGCGAGTTGCGGGGGGCGGGTGGCGCGCCAGCGTCGCGCGCCATGTCCTTTCGGTTCCTGCTCACTTTTCTGATCGCCAGTGTCGCGCTCGTTTCGTTGCGGGCGCAGGCGCCCGGAGCCATCCGCGGCGTGGTGGTGAACGACGCCACCGGCAACTACGTGGAGGCCGCGGTGGTGTCGCTGCCGGGGACGTCGCGCTCGACCGTGACGGACAGCCAGGGCGCGTTTCACTTCGGCGCGGTCACGCCGGGCGATTATCGCGTGCAGGCAGCCTCCGTGGGCAATTCGGTGAGCGACCTGCCGGTCTCGGTGGGCGCGGGCCAGACCGCCACGGTGACGATCCGGCTGGGCTCCGAGGTGATCGCCATGGAGAAGCTGATGGTGACAGGCCAGGCCGAGGGTCAGTCGCAGGCGCTCAATCTCCAAAAAAACTCCGAGAACATCCGCAAGGTCGCCTCGCTCGACGCGCTGGCCAATTCGCGGCTCGGTGAAGTGGGCGAGGTGCTGCAATCGCTTCCCGGGCTGTACCTCGAGATCAGCACGCACCAGCCGGTGCGGCCCAATATCCGCGGCCTGGGCTCCGAGTTCAACTCGATCACCTTCGACGGCGTCCGCATCGGCAATACCAACAACGACCGCGCCGACGGCGTGAGCGGTTACCCGGCGGAGGCGCTGGCCCGCGTGGAGCTGATGAAATCGGTGACACCCGACATGGAGGGCGACGCGATTGGCGGGAGCATCAACCTCGTCTCGCGCCGGGCCTTCGATCTCTCCGAGCGCGTGCTGAAGCTCAACCTTGGCGGCGCCTACAACAACCAGCAGCAGAATTGGGACAAGCAGGTGAACCTGGAGTACGCCGACCGCTTCGGCCCTGAGGGCCGGCTGGGCATCTACGCGACGGTGAACCATTATCGCTCCGACCGCGGCTACCACACCTCGAGCATCAGCTACCAGGTGGATGCCGCGGACAATTTCAACATCGCGACCTACACGCTGCAGGACCGCGTCGAGGACGACTCGTGGAAGCTGAAGTTCAACCTCAGCGCCGACTACAAACTCACTCCGGCGACGGTCCTCTGGGTGCGCGGGCTCTTTAGCAACGATTCCCGCTACCTCGAGGATCGCCGGGCGATCTATCGGCCGGGCGCGCGGACGGCCATCACGCCCGACTCGGCGAGCTCGCGTAACGGCCGCGTGGATACGGACCGGCAGTACCGCGAGCCGATCAGCCTCGCGGGACAGATCTCCACCGGCTTGGAGAGCAAGTTCGACCGCTGGCAGCTCGATGGCCGGGTGAGCTACAACCGCGCGACCAACGAGTACCAGGAGACCTTCACGCCGGTCTTCTCCTTCAACGGTGTCGACCTCTCCTACGACCGCTCCGTGCGCGAGTTTCCCGTCTTCCGCGTCGATAACGGCGTGAGCCTCAGCGACCCCGCGCGGCTCTCGCATCGCTCCATCGCGCGGACGCAGCACCCCTCGCGCGACCAGGAGGTCTCCTTTGACTTCAACGTGCGGCGCGAGCTGGAGTCGCTGCCCTTCGGCGCGTACCTGAAAACGGGTGCGCGGGCGAAGCTCCGGAGCTGGGTCTTCGGCGGCGATACGGAGCTCGGCAACTGGACCTACACCGGCCCGCAGTCCGCGGGCTCGATGGCGGAGGTGTATGTCAACGACCGCTTCTTCCGCGAGTCGGACGGGCGGGTGGCGATGCCGACGGTGTTTCCGGATATCAGCAAATTCCTCGACGCGTTTTCGGAGCGGCCCTCGGAATTTACCCGCGATAGCAACGCGTCGGCGATCCTGGTCGAGGCCAACCGGCAGGCGACGACGGAGGAGATCTATGCGACCTACTTGATGGGCGGGGCGACGATCGGCCGGCTCAATATCGTCACGGGCGCGCGGGTGGAGCTGACCGAGTTCGAAGGCAAGGCGCGGCAGCTCGATACGCCGCGCGGCATCCTCGTGAGCTCGACGGTGGTGCGCAATTCCGCGAGCTACACCAATGTGCTGCCCGGCCTCCACCTCAATTACGGGCTGCGGCCCAACCTGGTGTTGCGGTTCTCCGCCAATCGCTCGCTGGCGCGGCCCAGCCCCTCGAGCATGCTACCTTCACGGCGGGTCGACGACGACGCACGCACGCTCACCGACGGCAATCCCGACCTCGACGTGACGGACTCGGATAATTTCGACGTGAGCGCCGAGTACTACCTGAAGCCGCTCGGCGTGATCTCGGTGGGCGCCTTCACCAAGCGAATCGACGGCTTCTACTTCAACACGTCCTCGACGATCGCCAGCGGCGAGTATGCCGGCTACCGGCTCACGCGCACCGAAATGGGGCAGGGCGGCAAGGTGCGCGGCCTCGAGCTGGAGTGGCAGCAGCGCCTCACGTTCCTGCCGGGTGCTTTCAGCGGGCTCGGGCTGGGCTTTAATTACACCTGGCTCGACTCCACGGGCCGCTATCCGACGCGCCCTGCCGATGACCTGACCTTCATCGGCACGGCGAAGCGCACGGGCAATTTCAACGTGTCGTATGTGCGGCGGGGGCTGGATATGCGGGTCTTCTACAACGTCCGCGGCGATTACCTGAGCGCGGTCGGCGCGCGTCGTGCGCTCGACGTGTTTGAAAAGGAGCGCGGGACCCTCGACTTCTCGGCGAAATATAAATTCACCCGCCGGCTCTCCGCGTACTTCAACGCGAAGAACCTCACCGACGCGCCGAAGATCACCTACCAGGGTAACCGCTCAAATCCCACCGGCGTGCGCTACTACGACTTCTCGCTGAACTTCGGTGTCACCCGCGAATTCTGAGGCGCCATGATCCCTACGACCTTTTATCTTCCACGCTACGGCCGGCATGCCGCTACCAGCCTCATCCGGAGTGCGGTCACGACCTTCAGCGCGCTGGTGCGGGACCCGCTGGTCGTGTTCTTGTGTGTGCTGGGGATACTGGCGACAGCGATGCCGGCGGCGGAGCTCGAGCCCCTGCCGCCGGGAGCGTTTACCATCGTGGTGATACCCGATACGCAGGGCTACCGCGGGCGCGCGACCAAGGCCACGCCGCAGAGCCCGGAGCCGCTGACCAATCCGGTCTTCGAGAATCACACGCGCTGGATCGTGGAGAACCTGCGGGCGCAGAACATCGTCTTCGTCTCGCACGTCGGCGACATCGTGGACATCAACAACGCCGAGCAGTGGCAGCTCGCGCGGAGCTGCCTCGACCGGCTGCACGGCGTGGTGCCCTACGGGCTCACGGTGGGCAACCACGACATGACCACGCGCGGCGATGCGACGCTTTTCCAGCAGCAGTTTCCGGCGGAGCGCTTCCGCGATTTTTCCTGGTACGGCGGCTCGTATGTCCACACGCGCGCCGACCAAAACGTGTCGGCCAATAACGTGAACAGCTTCCAGCTCTTCTCCGTGGACGGGCTGGACTTCGTGCACCTCAACCTCGAGTGCAATGCGCCGGACGACGTGCTGGCGTGGGCCGACGACGTGCTCACCCGCCATGCGAAGCGGCGCGCGCTCGTGACGACCCACATGGACCTGGGGCCCGTCGAAAAGCCGAAGCACGACGAGGGCTACTACACCGATCCCAAGGGCCGGATGGCGTGGGTTAAGATCCACGGCGCGCGCGGTAACAGCGCGGTGCAGCTCTGGGATAAACTCTTCCGCAAGCACACCAACATCGCCTTCATCTTTTCCGGCGACCAGAGCCGCACGGTGGCGATGCGGCTGGCCGCGAAGGGCGACGCGGGCAACACGGTGCACTCGCTGCTCTCGGACTACACTTCCTCGGGGCCGCTGCGGCTCTACCGCTTCGTGCCGAGCGAGAACAAGGTGGTCGTGCTCACCTACGACACGACGAAGCGCACGCGGGTGGACACGATGAAGCACGTGCCGGCCCGCGAGGAGCATCAGTTTGAGTTAAAGTACCAGATGCAGTGAAGGCCAGGGCGGCGATGCCCTGGCCTCGGTTCGCGCGGGATCGAAGCCCGGCTCAGAACGCCAGCCCCGCCGTGAGGCGGAATTTGCGGGGCTCGTAGAGGAGGACGCGCGCGTAGCCGCTGCCGTTGGGGTTGTAGCGGAGGGGCATCAGCTCGTCTTCGTCAGTCAGGTTGGTGACGTTGAGCTGGAGGGTGAATTCGCTGCTGAGCTTGCCGACGGAGACCTTGCGGCGGTAGCCGACAAAGGCATCCAGCTTGAAATCCTCGGGGCCGTAAATCGTGTCGCCGAGGATGCGGAGGCCTTCGCTGGTGCGGCCGAGGAGCACGCGGCCGAGGATGGGCTTGCTGGCCCAGCGGGCGCCGCCGCCGACGAAGGTGCCCTTGAGGCGGCCTTCGCTGAAGGAGTAGCGGCCGCTCAGGTTGGTTTTGTAGGGGCGCTCGCCGTAGCCGAAGCCGTAGAATTCGCGCACGCCGACCATGACGCGCTTCAGCGCCTCGACTTCCTGGTCGATGGAGGCGTTGGACATCGTGTTTACGAGGCCGCCCGCGCCGGGGGTACTGTGCCAGAAGGCGCTCTCACGCTCGAGCCAGCCCTCAAACTCCGGGACGATGCTGGAGCGGTCCGTCTTCGTGTAGGAGAAGTTGAAGACGGCGGTGAAGTTCCTGCTGACGTTGAACCAGGTCGAGAGCTCGTAACCCTCGTTCTTCACGTCGGAGGTGCCGGTGAGGTTGGCCTCGTCGCCGATGAGATGCTCCGCGTACTGGGCTTGCGAGATGCGGCCGTTGGCCAGCAGTGTATCCAGAATCCGGGTACTGGGGGCGACGAGGTTGTTCTCACCGTTGTTGAGGCCGATGGCGAAGGTGCCGCCGCTGGCCTTGTTCTGCGCGGTCTGATAGGCGGTCGCGCGCATGAAGATTTTTCCGTCGAGAAGATTCAACATGAAGCCGTAGTCGTCGCTCTCGCCCTCGAAGGGATCGGGGAGCCGCTCATCGGGTAGCACGCGGGCATTGAGCGGAGGCTGGGCGTTGTTGTTGGCGTGATTGTAGAAGAGCGAGAAAACCTTGGTCGCGTGGAAGACGATGCCCTGCGTGCTGGTGACGGGATCGTACGTCGTGGTGTCGTCGACGACGTTGGTGAACTTGACGGTATTGGCGATGGCCTGGCCGGAGGTGACCTCCGGGCTCGTGGCGGCGAGGCGGGCATCGCCATACTGATCGAAGGAGATCCGGTCCGAGCGGATGCCGGCGGTGATGATGATTTTGTTGTCCCAGAATGAGCTCTGCGTGGCGGCGAGGAGCGTCTTCATCGTCCGGTCGATGTCGCCGCCGTTGGCATTGGCATTGATCCAGACCGGGCGGAAGGTGCGGCCGTTGCGGACGACGGTGAAGTCGTCCTGGATGTTGCCCGCGAAGTAGGTGCCGTAGTCGCCGGGCTTCACATACTGGCGGCGCCAGACGAAGTTGGCGGCGACCTCCGGAGTGGCGGGGCTGCTAAAAGGGACGTTGTTCTCGTCCACCAGGATC
>JAZKEV010000479.1:0-7105 GCA_040386765.1 Verrucomicrobiota bacterium
CTGCAGCACCTCGGCGATATCGCCGTCGGTCTTCTGGAAGGTTAGCATGGCCATCGTAGCCGCCGCGCTTATTGCGGTGGCGGTCGCCTTTAACTTCTTCGCGGCGCACTACCGCGACGCCTTTTCGCTGATCTCACCTGACGCCGAAAACCTCATGCGGCAATCGTCGCAGGCGGCGCCCGGCGTGGAGGAACGCGATCCGACGAACAAGTTTCTGGCCCGCCAGGTGCGCTACCGGCTCGACGCGGAGTTCGTGCGCGACACCGCGCTGGCCGTGGCCGGCCTGCTGGTCGAGCGCGTGGGCGGTCCGAGCGCCAAGCCGTATCAACCGGAAGGATACTCTGCCCCCCTGAATTTCCCGACGCGCGAATATGTGACCGATCTCGGCGAGGGACTGTATCGGCGGGGACTCTACACCCACTGGCAGCGGACCTTCCTGCACCCGAGCCTGATGGCCTTCGATGCGCCGGCGCGTGAGGAGTGCACGGCGAATCGATCGCCGTCCAATACGCCCATGCAGGCACTCGTGCTCCTCAATGATCCGAGTTACGTGGAGGCCGCGCGGGTCTTTGCCGAGAAGGCGCTGCGCGAGGGCGGTGCGACCTTTGAGGCGAAGCTCGGCTGGGCGTTTTCGCGTGCGCTCTCCCGACCGCCAGCGGCGGAAGAGGCGCGCATCCTGCGCGGGCTCTTCGACGCGCAGCAGAAGCGCTACGCGAAGGACGAAACAGCCGCGCGCGAGTTGATCGACGTGGGCGACTCGCCCGTCGCGAAAGACCTGCCCCTCGCTGATCTCGCTGCCTGGACGGCAGTGGCGAGGACCCTCCTCAACCTGCACGAGACGATCACGCGCAATTGACGCGACTCGCTGCGCCATCCTCGGACGACACCCTTCATGAATCCTTTCGAAGCCCACGCGCAAGCTCTCACACGCCGCACCTTTCTCGGCGGGACGGCGGCCGGTCTCGGCGCGCTCGCGCTCAACTCGCTCATCCAGCCGAGGCTCTTCGGGGCTGGAGCGACGCCGGACAAGTGGCCGGGCGTGGTAAAGCCGCTGCACCATGCGGCGAAGATCAAGCGCGTCATCTATCTCTATCAAGCGGGCGGGCCCTCGCACCTGGAGGTCTTCGATTTCAAGCCGAAGCTCCGCCAGATGCACGGCGCGCCGATGCCGGAATCGTTTACGAAGGGGCAGCAGATCGCGCAGCTGCAGGGCAAGGAGCTAAAGTGCTTCGGGCCGCTCTATGACTTTGCGAACTACGGGAAATCCGGACAGAGCATCTGCTCGCTGTTTCCCGAGATCGGCGGTGTGGCCGACGATGTGTGCATCATCCGCTCGATGTTCACCGAGCAGATCAACCACGACCCGGCGCACACTTTCATGAATACCGGCTCGATCATCGCCGGCCGGCCGAGCATGGGATCGTGGCTGCTCTACGGGCTCGGATCGGAGACGGAGGATCTGCCGGGCTTCGTGGTCATGATGTCGTCCGGCAAGGGCGGGCAGATGCAGCCGATCGCGGCGCGGCAGTGGCACAGCGGATTTTTGCCGAGCCGGTTTCAGGGCGTGAAGTTTCAGTCGAAGGGCGATCCGGTGCTCTATCTCGACAGTCCGCCCGGCGTGACCGCAGCGGATCAAAACCAGATCATCGATGTGGTGAATCAGCTCAACCGTCGCACCCACGACGCGGTGCCTGATCCAGAGATTCTCACTCGGATCAATCAATACGAGATGGCGTTCCGGATGCAGACGAGCGTGCCGGATCTGATGGATATTGCGAAGGAGCCGGCGCACATTCTCGAGAGCTATGGGGCGCAGCCGGGCGACGGCAGCTTCGCTTCGAACTGCCTGCTGGCGCGGAGACTGGCGGAGCGCGGGGTGCGGTTCATCCAGCTGTATCATCGCGATTGGGACCACCACGACGACGTGTCGCACGTGGCGCTCAAGGCGCCGGAAGTCGACAAGCCGACGGCGGCGCTGATCCGCGATCTCAAGCAGCGCGGCATGTGGGACGAGACGCTGATCGTGTGGGGCGGTGAATTTGGCCGGACCCCGATGGCGCAGGGCAAGGGCCGCGACCATCATATCAAGGGTTTCTCGATCATGCTTGCGGGCGGTGCGATCAAGGGCGGCACCAGCTACGGCGCAACGGACGAACTCGGTTACGGCGCGGTCGACAAACCGGTGAGCGTGCACGACCTGCACGCGACGATGCTGCATCTCTTCGGCGTCGATCACACGAAGCTGACGTATCGCTACCAAGGGCGGCAGTTCCGGCTCACCGATGTGCAGGGCAAGGTGCTGACGCCGGTGTTGTCGTAGTCGGTGGCAGGCAGGATACTCGGGGCCTGTTTCAAACAGGGCGACACTCCACCTCTGTCATTCTGAGCGCAGCGAAGAATCCACGCATGCGAAGGCGGCAGGGTGTCCGTTGCCGTGGATTCTTCGCTGCGCTCAGAATGACAAATCCTTTTAGAGCGGAAGCGAAGGGGGCTTGCGGAAACGATGTGGCCTCCGCTTGGGCAAAGCGCGACGTCTCGCGGGGGGGCGCGCCCTACCTTATTTTGCAGCGGACCACGTGCGGAGCTGGGCGGCGATCTGGCGGAGTTCGCGGGAGGACGGTGGCGCCGGTCGGCGTGCGGGTGATCGATGGCCCAGGGGCCGCGGAAGCCGGCTTTGCGGCCGAGTTCGAACATGGTCTTCAAATCGTAGGCTGGGTGGCCGCCACTGGCGTCGTAGGCCATCACTTTAAAATCGGCGCTGGCTGCGTGGGGCAGCGCGAGCGCGAGGCCGCGGCGGCGGGTGGTGTCATCTGGCCAGTTGCCGGTATCGGGCTGTGTGGCGGCCAGACCCGGAAGCTCACGCGCAAGGCGGGGCATGGATTCCGGGTCTTTCTCCACCCAGCGGTAATTCTCAAAGAGGAGTGTGATGCCGCGGGGCTTCGCATATTCGCCGAGCTCGCGGTAGCTGGCGACGAGGTTCTCCCACTGCGGAGCTTTGGCGGCGGGGAAAGGCCGCAGTCAGCGCGTGCCGAGGATGGCGGCGGCATCGATCCAGAGCTTGTACTCGTCCAGCGCGCGACGACGGGCGGCGGGGTCGTCTCCGTTGAAGGGTAGGTCCTGCGCATTGACCTTGAGATTGGTGATCACGCAGCCGGCGGCCTCGGTGCGGGCGCGGAAACGCTCGAGCGTCGCGCGATCGCGAGTGTTGAGCGTGGTATGCACGAGGTCGATCACGCGGACATCCACTTCATCGCGGAGGATCGTGGGGAGATCGAAGGGATCGATGCGCTGGTTGGCCTCGGTGGAGCGAATCTGCCGGGCGAGCGAGGACGTGTTTACGCCGACGTCGAGTGTGACGATGGGCTGTGCCGCACGGAGATCGAACGTCTGTGCGGCGCCGATGAGGGCCGTGGTTTCGAGAAAGCGGCGGCGAGAGAACCGGGTGTGGGGTGACACGGGAGGAGCTTCAGCCGTTTCGGCCGCGATGGCGAGCGTCGGCGACTAGCGGCTTACTTGCGGGTCGAGCCACACGGCCCACGAATTGTGGGCATGGCCTTCGCCGCCCTCGGCGATGAGCTCGAGTTGCTTCACCCCGGTGAGATTGGCGGAGGCTTGGGTGGTGGAGCCCGGCCGAAGAATCGCAGAGCGATAGAGCTCACGACCGTCGCCGTTGATCGTGAAGACGGCGGAGCCTTGTTTGGTCGCGCCATCGCGCAGGCCGATGGTGGCGGTGAAGGTCTTCCACGTGCCATCGAGGGCGAACGCGTAGCGCGACGGCGAGTGCGCGTAGAGGCCCTCGTCGTAGAACCTGCCCTCGAGCTTGAGAAAGACTCCCCGGTCGAAATTCTCACTGAACCAAAAGTGATTCCGCCGCACCTCGCCCCAGCCGACCTTGGCCGCAGTCCAGTTGACGTCAGAGAGAAACGCGCTCGAGTCGGTGAGGGTGGCGAGATCGAGCGGCAGAACAGGCTCAACGATGCCGCGAAGGACCTCCAACTTGCGGAGCGATTCCTGGTCGACGGAAGTGCCTGCGGGGGTCTTCTCGCCGAGCAGGCGGCGAGCCTGCGGGTCACCGGCGAGGACTGCCGTTTCGACGCGGCGGACGATCCAGCTGGCGTTCAGCTGGGCAGTGTTGATCAGGCCGTTGCCGTCAGGCTCGAGCCGGAAGCGCTGCGAGGTCCAGTCGCCGTTCACGTGAAAGCTCTTCAGCTCGAGAATTTGCGGCGCACGTCCGAGGTCGGCCAGTGAAATTGAGAATTTCCCGTCGGCGGAGACGGTAGCAGCGACGGTCTGGGCGCCGTGATTGTTCTTCAAGCTTGCCGGCCAAAAGTGTGCGACCACGGCGTGCGCCGGAATCTCCCCCGTGGTTTTTCCGCTGATCTGCAGGGTGCGGTCACGATTTGCGAACTGGATCTGGTCAAAGGCGCCTCTAACCGGCTTGTCGCGACCGCGATTGGACCCGGTGACCAGCGGATGGGCAGCGAGCTGCAGGGCGGAGGAGCGCGACAGAAACGCCGGGTCTCGTCCTCCCCAGCGATCGTTGCGATAGGTGTGGTTGCCCAAGCCCATCAGGGAGGTCCCAAAGCGCTTTTCGTCGGCATGCCCAGAGTCGTGGGGCAAACCGAGCCCGTGGCCGAGTTCGTGAGCGACGCCGCCGAGATAAAGCGTGTTGAAGGAGGCGAAGCTCTCCTCACGGCGAGGATAGTAGTGCTCCGTGAAGACCATCTTGCGCTTGGTCTCGGTGAGCAGCCCTGGATCGAGCAATTCGCAATCAGCGGCGTGGCAAAGGCCGCGCCGGTGGTTGCTGTAGCTGGCGCCGTAGTAGGGTGAGTCGAAGACGTAGCGCCCATCGGGCTCGCGACGGCAGAGGCCGTAGATGATCAGGACGAACTCATGGTCGAAATCGACGACACCCTTCAGTGCGGCGCGAGCCTCCGCCGCTGTCTCATCGCCCGACTCGTAAGTGTAGGCGCTGGCGGGATGTTTCCCGCGCACGAGATGAAGGACAATGCGACCGTCTTTGCGCTCGAGCGCGATGCCATCGTTCTCGATGCCGAAGCGCCGCAGACCGTCGCGATAAAAGTCACTGATATCCGTCAGCACCCGGTCGAGACGTGCCTCGTAGTCGGGCAGCGGATCGCGATCGCTGGGGTGGAAGTAAACGACGCGCAGTCGCGCCCGCGCAGCTTCCGGCGTTGCATGACCGGCATGATAGGCGGAGATGGCGCGCTGCGCCTCCTGCAAGAGCGCGTGGCCAGCGGGATCGTCCGCGGGCTGGTAGGGCGCCCCGTGGGCGAGGGCGCACAGGGTGAGAGTCGCGACAGCGCGGCCTAGCTGGGGTAACATGCACGCGGTCTGGCAGAAACATCAGCCGCGCGCAAATCCGTTTGGGTAATGAGTCGCCCCCACTGCTCGCCTTTAGTCCTGGCCGGCGACGAGAGTCTTGTCGGCGTGGATCGGAGTGGCGATGACGAGGTCCTGCGAGGCGGGCTGGTTGGAGAAGCCCGCGAGCTGCATCCCGCGCTGAACCTCGGGAGCGCGCATGAAGGTCTTCCAGACGAGCTCCGAGCGGAGGTTTTCCGCCATCACGAGCATGATGCCGAGATCGATGCCGATGACATCGGAGGCGATCCAGCCGGTCTGCGGATTGAAAGCGTCGGCGAAGCCGTAGCGGCCCCAGATCTTCTCGCCACCGGCCTCGCGCATGCGATGGAGAGCTGTGAGGCACTCGCGCGGAGCAAAGGGCAGGGAGCCGCCGGGAGCGCAAGGGACGAGTGTGCCGTCGCTGCGATCGGGCTCGAAGCCGGGTGTGCCCCACGCGATGTAGCCGCGCGGGCCATCGGAAGCGGTGAGGCCCCACATATCGGCCGACCAGAATTGGAAACGCTTGTTCTGCTGCGCGGACCACTCGCGTTGGGCGAGCGTGGCGTCGATGGAGTTCTGCCAGTAGTCGGCGTGCGCATCGCGCTGGCCGCGGAAGTCGAACCACCCGTGAGCAAACTGATGCGTGAAGAGCGGGCCGCACTGGATAAACTGCCGCCCAGCGTGGGTGGCGAGCGGACCCCGACGCCAGGCGTGCCACGACTCGGCCGGCAGCGCGTGCTGCGAGGAGCCGATGCCGAGGAGGTACATGCCCATGAGCTCGGAGTAGCTATCCCAGCGGTGCGGGATGAACCCTTTCTCGGGCAGCCAGCCGTGGGAGAGCGTTGTGCCGCCATTCATCGCCCACTGCCAGTCGATGCGAGTGTATAGGTGGTTGACGAGGCGGGTGGTCTCGGCATCGCGGAGATACTCGCGGGCAAAGAGGGCGCCCTTCAGGAAAAGAGCGGTGTCGATCGTGGAGGCTTCGCTCTTCCAAGCGCGGGCACCGGTGACGGGATCGACGAAGTGATAAAGCAGACCGCGCTCGTGCGCGTGCTTCTCGGCGACGAACTGCAGCGTGAGACGCACGCGGCGCAGCGCCTCGCCCGCGGGCAGCCAGCCGCGCTGATCGGCGATGCAGTATGCAGTGAGGGCAAAGCCGGTGGCGGCGCAGCTCGAAGCGGACCTGGAGGATGAACCATCGGCCGGAGCGCGATCACGCGTGAGACCCGTCTTCGGATCGGAGTGCTCGAGGAAGAAACGGACCGCGCGGTGCTCGACCTCATCGAGGAGAACGTTGTCGCGTGACGTGAGGGAAAATGCGGGCGTGGCGCGTGCGGGGACCGCCGTGGTTGTCGCGTGCAGCGAAGCGAGAGACGAAACACCGAGCGCGAACACGAGGGCAACAGCGCGAACAAGGCCAGCGAGCGTCGTGATGCGAACGCACGGAATCGCGGCGAGAAAACTGGGGTAGACGGGCTTCAGAGCGGGGCAAAGCGCGGTGGCCGACACCGACGCTGCCTGGGTTGTAACATCTCTCATGGCTACGTCCAGTCTGACTGAACGTAGATTTTTCGTCTGTCGGCCCGCAGGGAAACTTTGCGTCGGTCTCTCTCCTACAAATCGTCGCTGGCTATCCCGCAAAAAAAGCAAGGGCGCGTTGGATAAACGCGCCCTGTGATTTTCGAACCCGCTGAGGGGTCGCGGCCTATCGCCGCTTAATGTTTCCGAAACTCGTGATTAC
>JAZKEV010000479.1:7115-8464 GCA_040386765.1 Verrucomicrobiota bacterium
TGCACGAACGGCTCCGAAAACACCGCGGTCGCGAGCTGCGACGCATCGTGCGACGTGACGGCGAAGCCGAAGTACGCCGTGGCACCCAGCGTCACATCGAAGGCCGCGATCTCGGTCCATGCGCTGGCGTCGGGGGAAGAGTAGGCGACGACCCGGGGGCCGGTGCGGACGAGACGGACCCAATAGGGGGCCGGGGCGAGAGCGCCGCCGATCAGCTCGGTCGAGCCGCCGGTCGCGAGACGGGCCTGGGCCGCGATGCCGCTGGCCGGAGTGGCAAAGACGAAGACGTTGCGTGCATCGGCCGCGAGTGACTCGCGGATCATCACGCCAGCCTTGGTCCAGGCATTGGTGTGGGTGAGCGAAGCGACTTGGGCTTCCACGACACCGTCGCCGGTCAGGCTGCGATAAACAAAGCGGAAGCTGTCGGCACCGTCCCAGATATCAGCCCCGGCGGCGTTTACCGTGATGGAGGCGCCGTCAGAGGAGTTCGAGCCGGCGAGGCCGGTGTTGCCGATGTCGCCAAAGTTCCAAGTGCCCTCGAGCATGACCGGGGGGCTGCCCGCCGGCGCATCCGTGATGACGACGCTGCGGATTGTCTGGGACTCCGCCGGAATCCGCGTGCGGACGTAGGCACCCGTAGCGGCATCGGCGACGCGGGCGATATTGAGCGAGAGCGCGCTCGAGAGGGTGATGACTTCATCGCGGTCGAGATCGGCGGGCTGAAGTGTGTAAACGAAGCCGTGGGTTTTGCCGGAGCCGAAAGCGTAGCTGGCCTGCACGGCGGAGCTATCGAGGATGATCGGCAGCGTGGGCGAACCGGTGATCTGCACGTTCGTCGAGAAGACGACTTGGAAAACCACTTGGTCGCCAGCGCGATAGACGCCAGCGGTCGGGCCGACGACGGAGACGATGCCGTGCGGAATCTCGAGGGAGACCGTGCGGGTCGCGGTGCCCGAGGCGTTGGTGGCGCTCACGGTGAGCGTGTAGTTGCCGCTAATCTGGGGAGTGCCCGAGATCAGGCCGGTGGCGGCATCGAGCGTGAGGCCCAGCGGCGTCGCGGGAGCGGGTGAGATGCTCAGGCTATAGGTGGTCGGAGCCTGGCTGGCGACGATCTGAAAGGAGAACGGGCGGCCGGGCTGCGCGATCACGTAGTCAGGGGCCTGCACGACCGGAGCGGTCGAGGGCGAACCGGCGGCGGACTCGAAGCGGATGCCAGAGCCATCGGCGGCGGGCAGTGCGAGCGCGGCCCACAGCGGATAACTGTCCTGAATCGAGCCGCCATTGAGATCGAGCGTGTTGCCGATGGTCACGCCCGTCGCGGAAACGTCGTCGGCGCCGACGGTATAGGC
>JAZKEV010000480.1:0-8912 GCA_040386765.1 Verrucomicrobiota bacterium
CGGCGGTGGCATTCCAGACGCCGTTCATGAAGCCCGTGGCGCCCCAGACCATGTGTGCGAGCGGGAAGTAAACGACGACCATCCAGATCGCCATGAAGAGAAGCAGCGCGGAGAACTTCATGCGCTCGGCGATGGCGCCGACGATCAGCGCAGGCGTGATGATCGCGAACATCAGCTGGTACATCGAGAACACGTTTTGAGAAACCCAGTAGGAGTAGTCGGTATTGGGCGCGCTATCGACGCCCTTCAGGAAGAGAAACTCGGTGCCACCGAGGAAACCGCTGTTGAAGCTCTTGCCGAAGACGAAGCTATAACCGAAGGCCCACCAGAGGATGGTGACGAGCCCGGCGAGGCCGAGACACTGGGCCATGACGGAGAGGACGTTCTTCGTGCGGACCAGGCCGCCGTAGAAGAGCGCGAGACCGGGCAGCGTCATGAAGAGGACGAGCGCGGCGCAGATCATCATGAAGCCATTGTGGCCGGGACCGGCGACGCCGACGGCCGGCGTGGTGAGGCCGGCGGGGATGGCACCCTTGGCATCCTTAAGCGGGGCGGACGGATCACCGTTGGCAAGGTAGGCTTCGACGCCCGCGAGCCGCTGCTCGATGGTCGGGGTGGGAGGCGGCGTGGCCGGAGCCGCCGGGGCGGCGGCTTGAGCGAAGGCACTGCCACTCAGAGCGAACGAGAGGCAGGCGGCGAGCGCGGTGTAAAGGACGGCGAGGCGAAGGGTTTTCATGGTCTGCGGCGGACGCATTAGCAGGATCGATGCCGGATTGGGTGGGCGAGGGCGTGAGAGCGGGGGTTATGTCGCAGATCGGCGGGGCGTCGAACGGCGCGCGGGTGGGACCGGGTAGACGGCGAGAGCGGGTGATGCGGGTGGGCAAGCGGATCGTGTTCGTGCTCTTACTCTTACTCATGATTGGTCCGGTGAGCTGGGGTCTGCGGGACGGAGGAGGGCTCGATCAAGAGTACGAGTACGATCATGAGCACGACCGGAGAGTCGGGCGTCGGGGCGCGATAAGGCGCTGCGGGAGTCCTGACGGCGCGTTTAGGATGTGCCTTCGCTGAAGCTACGGCGGCACGAGTAACGCGCCCCACCTTTACCCGCCGAGGTAGGTCGCCTTCAGCTGCGGGTCGGCGCGGAGCTTCTTGCTCTCGCCTTGCATGGCGATGTGGCCGGTCTCGAGGGCGTAGGCGTAGGTCGAGACTTCGAGGGCGAGGTTGGCGTTCTGCTCGACGAGCAGGATCGTGATGCCCTGCGTCTTGTTGATCTCCACGATCTTCTCGAAGATGGTGCTGATGAGCCGGGGGGCGATGCCGAGAGAGGGCTCGTCGAGCATCAGAAACTTGGGGTTGCTCATCAGCGCGCGGCCGATGGCGAGCATCTGCTGCTCGCCGCCGGAGAGCGTCCCGGCGGTCTGGCTGATGCGCTCCTTGAGGCGGGGGAAGATCGAGAAGACGTACTCGCGGTTCTTCGCGTTGAGCGCGGCGTCGTTTTGCAGGTAGGCGCCCATCGCGAGATTTTCGTCGACGGTGAGGTTGGAGAAAATCATCCGCCCCTCGGGCACCTGGCAGAGGCCGCGGGCGACGATCTTGTGCGGTGGGAGCGCGGTGATGTCCTCGCCGTTGAAGGTGATCTTGCCGGACTTGGCGCGGAGGAGGCCGGAGATGGTGCGGAGCGTGGTGGTCTTGCCCGCGCCGTTACCGCCGATCAGCGTGACGATGGCGCCGCGGGGAATCTCGAACGAGATGCCGCAGAGCGCGGCGATGGCGCCGTAGGAAACGCGGAGATCGGAAACTTGAAGCACGGGTGGAAGTACGAGGGACGATTTACGAATTACGATTGAAGACGGAGGGCGACACGAAACGCAGACGAGTCCTCGGTCGTAATTCGTAATTCATAAATCGTAACTCCGGCGAAGCCTCAGTGGTGCGATAGCGAGGTGGAGTGATCTTCGCCGAGATAGGCCTCTATGACCTTCTTGTCGGACTGGATCTCGGCCGGGCTGCCCTCGGCGATCTTTACGCCGTAGTCGAGGACGGCGATGCGCTGGCAGACGCCCATGACCACCTTCATCGAGTGCTCGACGAGGAGGATCGAGAGGTCGAATTGCTTCTGGATCTGCTGGATGAGGCGGATGAGCTCGACCTTCTCGGTCGGGTTCATTCCGGCGGCGGGTTCGTCGAGCAGGAGGAGCTTGGGCTTCGTGGCGAGACAGCGGACGATCTCGAGCCGGCGCTGTTCGCCGTAGGGCAGGCTCTTCGCCGGGGCATCACGGAAGCGGGTGAGATTGAAGATCGCGAGCAGTTCCTCGACGCGCTGGGCGATGGCGGCCTCGTCGTCGCGGAAGGCGCGGAGGCGCAGCATCGGGTGAAAGGCGTTGGTGCCGCGGTGGAGATTGCAGGCGACGCGGACATTATCGAAAACCGAGAGCGAGCCGAAGAGCCGGATGTTTTGAAACGTGCGCGCGATGCCGCGGGCGACGAGCTGGTCGACGCGCAGATCGGCGATGCTCTCGCCGGCAAAAGCGATCTTGCCATCGGTCGGCTGGTAGACGCCGGTGATGAGATTGAAGACCGTGGTCTTGCCCGCGCCGTTGGGGCCGATGAGACCGCAGAGCTCGCCGGCATTGACGGTGAAGTCGACGGCGTTGACCGCAGTGAGGCCGCCGAAGCGGATGGTGGCTTTCTCGAGCTGGAGGACGGGAGTCGGCATGAGGAACGACTACGCGAAATTGGCGAAACGGCGTCGAATCGTGGTGAGCACCGTTCCCGGATCACGCCGCTGATGCGCCAAGGCAAGCACTGAGGTGATGCGACTGCTCGCGTGAAATAAGAGCAGATAGGGATAGTGCGGGATCCGGGCGCGACGAAAGATGGTCTTACGCCAGGGAGCGTGGGCGGTCGGTCGCTCCGCGATGCGACCGAGCGTGCGATTGAAGCGGACGTTGAAATTTTCCATCGCGCGCGTGCTGCGTTCGGAGTACCAGGAGCGTACTTCGGCCAGTTCAGATTCCACCAGAGGATGAACGCGCACCTGCGGCATCAGCGGAGACCGGTTTTGGCGCGAAATGCTTCAAGACTGAGCCACGCGCTCGCTGGAGTTTCTTTCAAGCGCCGATGCAGCTCTGCTTCCAACGCGGGATCGTCGTCGCTAAGAATACCCGGCGGCTTGGCGTGCGCTCCGGCATCGGCCAACAGGCGATCCGCCAAGGCGAGCTTCTGGCGACGGTTCAAGCGAGAGAGCTGGGTTTCCAATGCGGCTGTCATGCTGGAAAGAGTGCCTTCGGAGTCGGAGAATTCAAGCGCCCGGACTAGGCGGCGGCGTATCGATCTCCAGATCTCGCACGCCGCGGCGGATACGCATGCGCTCGGTATGGGCGCGGATCTGGTCCTTGAGCTTTGCGGCGTGCGGGACGGCGCGGAGGATGACTTGGGACGTGGTGCGGTCGGAGGTTTGCAGGACGATGTTGCCGCAGCCGACGAGACGGAGCCAGAAGGGCTCGACCACGGTGTAGTCGCGGACGCGATACAGTTCGAGCTCGGTGCTCTGGCGCGAGAGGAGGCCGGTCGTGACCTTGATGCGTTCGGAGGTGACTTCGTAGCGGTGGCAGCGCGTTGCGATGAAGACGCAGAGGAACCACAGAAACGGGAGCGCCAAGCCCGCGAAAATCAGCGGCTGCGGCGGCGTGATCAGAAAATACGCGGCGACGACTCCGCCGACGAGGAGCAGGCAAAAGAGGTAGCTGCCGAAATTGGTCCACTGCGACGGCGTGCCGCGCCAGACGAGGATCTCTTCGGTATCGGGCGCGGGCGAAGGGAGGGGAGTGGGCGTCATGCGAGGGGGGCTGCAGTTTTGGCGGCTTTGGTTTTCGAGGAACGAAGACCGAAGTTAAACAAGCCTTGCGGGCGCACAAGCATGAGCACGATCAGGAGAAACGAGTATATGATCATCCGGTATTCCGCTATGGGCCGAAGCAGCTCGGGGAGGAGCGTAAGGAGAATCGCGGCGAGGATGACGCCGAGGGTATTGCCCATGCCGCCGAGGATGACCATCACGACGATCTCGATCGACTTCGTGAAATCGAAGCCCGTGGGCGTGATCGTGAGCTTGAAGTGGCCGTAGAGCCCCCCCGCTGTGCCGGCGAAAAATGCGCCGATGACAAAGGCCACGATCTTGTAGCGCGTGGTATTGAGGCCGACCGAGGCGCTGGCGACCTCGTCGTCATGCGTGGCGAGGAAGCCGCGGCCGTAGGTGGAATTAACGAGGCAGGTGACGACGAAGATCGTGACGGCGCAAACGGCGAGCACCCAGAAGATCGTCGTGTAGGGCGGAATGCCATTGAGGCCGAGCGCGCCGCCGAGGAATTCGACGTTCTGAAAAATCACGCGGATGATCTCGCCGAAGCCGAGGGTGACGAGCGCGAGGTAATCGCCCTTTAGCCGCAGCGAAGGCACGCCGACGAGCAGACCGGCGAGGGCAGCGCAGCAACCGCCTGCGAGCAGCGCGCCGACAAAGGCGAGTGCCTGTTGGACGACGGTGCCGCCCGACTCGCCGAGAAACTTGGGCGCGAGATAGAGGCTGACGGCGGCCGCGAAGTACGCGCCCACCGACATGAAGCCCGCGTGCCCGAGAGAGAATTGGCCCGTGTAGCCGTTTACCAGGTTGAGCGAGACGGCGAGGATGATGTTGATGCCGATGCCGATCAGCACATCGAGGTGGTACGGGTCGATGTGGTCGGAGAAATAGGAGATGCCGAAAGCGGCCAGCAGCGCAGCGATGAGATAGAGGTGGGGGCGTGGCATCGGCGGACGAGGCGGGGAGATCGATGGCTAGGCACTTGGCTCTGTAGGCTCAGACTTTCTCGACGGTTGCGCGGCCGAGGAGGCCAGCGGGGCGCAGGAGGAGGATGATGATGAGGATCGCGAAGGCGATGGCGTCCTTGTAGGTCGACCACTGGCTGCCGTTCACGAAGGTCTCGACGACGCCGAGGATCAGGCCGCCCAGCGCGGCGCCGGGGATATTGCCGATGCCGCCGAGGATCGCGGCGACGAAGGCTTTCAAGCCGGGCATCACGCCCATAAGGGGATCGATCGACGGATAGTTGAGCGCGTAGAGGATGCCGCCCGCCGCGGCGAGCGCGGAGCCCAGGCCGAAGGTGAAGGAGATCACGACGTCGTTGTTCACGCCGACGAGCTGCGCGGCCTTGGGATTGAGCGAGACGGCGCGCATCGCGGTGCCGATCTTGGTGCGGAAAACGATGAACTGCAGGCCGATCATCAACAGCACCGCGATCACGATCACCGCGAGTTGGTTGGTCGAGATCACCAAGGTGCCAAGCTGAAAATTGGCCGAGGGGAAGATCGCCGGGAACGTGCGCGGAGCGGCGCCGAAGAAGACCTGACCGCTGTATTCAAGCAGCAGGGACACGCCGATGGCGGTGATGAGGACATTGAGCGTGGGCGCGGAGCGGAGCGGGCGATACGCGAGCCGCTCGATCGTCATGCCGAGGATGGCGCAGCCGATCATCGCGACGAGGAGCACGACCACGCCGCCCCAGATCGTGTTCTCCGGGAGCAGCTGACCCATGTAGTAGCCGATGAACGCGCCGACCATGAACACGTCGGAGTGCGCGAAATTGATGAAACGCAGTACGCCATACACCATAGTGTAACCGAGGGCGATGAGGGCGTAGATGGCGCCGAGGGAGAGTCCGTTCAGGAGCTGTTGAAGGAATTCGGACAAGGTAACGAAGTGTTTTTAAAGGGGACCCGATGAGGCGAGACGGTCCCAGCGCTCACGCGCAGGGCTACCAGACCGCATGCCACGCGCAATCACGGAGTCACGGCTTCGAAGAAGCTCGGTTTACCATTCTTGATCGTAATCATGACGGCGGTCTTCTCGCTGTTGCGTTTGGCGTCGAAGACGGTCGGGCCGGTGACGCCGGTGAACTTGGAGGCCGCGATGGCGTCGCGGAGCTTCGGGCCACCGGTAGCGCCGCTGCGCTCGAGGGCGGCGGCGATGAGGTACATGGCGTCGTAGCCTAGCGCGGAGACGCCTTCGGCGGTCTCGCCGTTCCAGCGGGTCTTGTAGCGCTGGACGAAGGCCTGCACTTCCGGCGCGTTGTTGTCGGCGGAGAAGTAGGTGCAGTAGTAGGTGTTCTCGACGGCCTTGCCGCCGAGCTCGGTGAGCTGGGGCGCTTCCCAGCCGTCGCCGCCGATCACGGGCATGGTGAGGCCGAGGTCAAAGGGGGCCACCTCGCCAGGGTCGACGTCGCTTGCAGATCAGTGCGGCCTCGCTGTAGAAGCCGGTGGCGGCGATCACATCGGGCTTGGCGGTGCGGATCGCGGTGAGCTGGGCGCGGAAATCCTTGTCCCCTTCCGCGTGTTTCTGCTCGGCGACGACCGTGCCGCCGAGGGCGGTGAAGCGCTCGCGCAGGACGGCGGAGAGGCCCACGCTGTACGGCGAATTGACCGACGTGAGGAGCGCGATGCTTTTCGCCTTGAGCGAGGTAAAGGCGAACTTCGCGAGCACCGCGCCCTGAAATGGGTCGATGAAGCAGATGCGGAAGATGTGATCGCCCTTCTCGGTGACCGCGGGGTTGGTCGAGGAGATCGCCATCATGGGGATCTTCGCATTCTGGCAGATCGGCGCGGCCTCGAGGGAATTGGCCGAGGCATTGGCTCCGATCACGGCGACGACCTTGTCGCGCGAGATGAGCTTCTTCACGGCGGTGGCCGACTCACCCTGCTTCGACTGGATATCCTCGACGAGGTACTCGAGCTTGCGGCCCGAGACGCCGCCCTTGGCATTGATCTCCTCGATCGCGAGCAGGACGCCCTTGCGGGTCGCGACGCCGAAGGCGGCGTCTTTCCCGGTGAGCGAGGCGTAGTGCCCGATCTTGATTGGGCCGGTCGCGTCAGTCGCACCCGAGGCCAGGCTGGCGAACGCGAGCGTGGAGACGGCGGCAACAAAATCGCGGCGGGAAAGTGAGGCGCGGAGGTCGCGGGGTGAAAGCGGACCTGAGACAGAAGCGGGAGTGAGTGGCACGAGGAGAAACGGCGGCAGTTTACGGCGTGGTTGCAAAATCCCTGCCAACGCGAGGGACACCGTGGCTAGCCCAAGGGGACTGCCGGGGCCGGTGCGCTCCTCGCGATGACTCTACGCCCGGGAGCAGATCAGGGCGCGACGGTTTTGCCGAACTCCAGCTTGCCGTTCTTGATCGCGATGATGACGGCGCCCTTGGAGGCGTTGCGGGCCTTGTCGATGGTGGTGAGGCCGGTGGCGCCGGGGAAATCCTTGGTGGTGGCGAGGGCATCGCGGAGCTTGGCGCCATCGGTGCCGCCCGCGCGCTTGATGGCGTCGGCGAGGACGTAGGCCGTGTCGTAGCCGAGCGCGGCGAAGGCATCGGGCGTCTCGCCGCCGTAGCGCTTCTTGAAGGTGGCGACGAAGCTCACGACGCGCTCTTCCTTGTTCTCGGGCGAGAAGTGCGTGGAGTAGTAGCAGCCGTTGAGCGCCTCGCCGCCGATCTCGAGGAGCTTTTCCGACTCCCAGCCGTCGCCGCCGAAGAAGGGAATCGTGAGCCCGAGGCCGCGCGCCTGGCGGGCAATGAGCGCCGCTTCCGTATAGTAACCGGGGACGAAGACGGCCTCGACACCCGCGGCCTTGATCGCGGTGAGCTGGGCGCGGAAGTCTTTGTCGCCTTCGTTGTACTTCTGCTCGATGGCGACGGTGCCGCCGCCCGCCACGAAGGTCTCCTTGAAGAACTTGGCGAGGCCGACGCTGTAGGCGCTGGAGACGCTGGTGAGGGTGGCGACTTTCTTCACCTTGAGGTCATCCTTGGCGAACTTCGCCATGACGGTGCCCTGGAAGGGATCGATGAAGCAGACGCGGAAGACGTAGTTGCCCTTTTCCGTGACGGTGGGATTGGTCGCCGCGGGCGAGATCATCGGAATCTTGGCGCCCTGCGCGATCGGCCCGACTTCGAGCGAGCGGCTGGAGGCGACTTCGCCGAGGAGCGCCACGACCTTGTCGCGCGAGATGAGCTTGCGCGCGATCGTGCCCGACTCGCCCGACTTGGATTGGTTATCCTCGGTCAGCAGCTCGATCTTTTGACCGAGGACGCCGCCCTTGGCATTGATTTCCTCGATGGCGAGGGCGATGCCCTTGTGCTGGGACTGGCCGAAGGTGGCGTCCTTGCCGGTGAGGGAGGCGTATTCGCCGACTTTGATCGTATCGGCCGCGAAGGCGGTGGTGGCGAGAGCGAGGAAGGCGAGCAGGGGAGCTTTCATGTAATAGGAAAAAGTGCGGTGAAAAAGTGGACGAGCGACAGAGCAGGCAGGGCAGGTGAGGCGAGGGAGCGTGGAGCGAAAGAGCGTGGGAGTGGGATGCGGTGCCGTCAGGGATCGATGGTTTCGACGAATTCAAACTTCCCGTTCTTCACAATTAATACGACGGCGGATTTGGTGGGGTTGCGCTGGGCGTCGAGGGTGATGGTGCCAGTGACGGCCTTGAAGTCCTTCGTGGCGGCGAGGGCATCGCGGAGCTTGGCGGGCTCGGTCGTGCCGGCGCGCTTGATCGCGTCGACGAGCATCATCACGGAATCGTAGCCGAGGCCCGTGAGCGTATCGGAGACATCGCCCCAGCGCTTGCGGAAGCGCTCGTTGAAGCCCGCGACGATCGGGTCCTTGTTCTCGGGCGAGTAATGGGTAGCGAAGTACATGCCCTCGACGGACTTCCCGCCGATCTCGACCAACTCGGGCGACTCCCAGCCATCGGCGCCGAAGATCGGCACCTTGAGCCCGAGGTCCTGCGCCTGTTTGCAGATGAGCGCGGCCTCGGCGTAGTAGCCGGGGACGAAGATGCCTTCGACCCCCGCGGCGCGGATCGCGGTGAGCTGGGCTTTGAAGTC
>JAZKEV010000481.1:0-7823 GCA_040386765.1 Verrucomicrobiota bacterium
CGCGGCCGGCTCCAGCCGTCACGATCAGGGTCTGCCCCAGCGGATGCGTATGCCAGGCCGAGCGTGCCCCGGCCTCGAATGTCACCAAGCCGCCCGTGGCTCGCGCAGGCTCAATGGCGCCAAACAGGCGCTCGACCCGCACCGTGCCGGTGAAATTTGCCGCCGCTCCCTGTTGAGGAGGCTGCGCACCCGCTCGCGCAATCGTGATGTCCTGGGCCGCGGCTCCGCTTACGAGTGCGAGCGATATCATTAAAGTGAGGAGTGCTTTCATTTTCATTTAGTAAGTCCTTTCTTTTCCAGAAACGCGGTCATGTGGTCTGCGACTTGGAGGTTGTTCAGATCCGACATGGGAAAGTGCGTGTTCCCGCGCAGGCCGACTTCGGGCAGGTGCACGACTGTGACATCGCCGCCGCGAGCATTGACGGCATCCCGCCACTGCCGCGCGACGGCGAGCATGACGCGCCACTGGTCCTGCCCAGGGTTCGTGCTCGGTTTTTCCGGAATGTTATCCCCGTAGTAGATGATAATGGGAATGCGGGTCAGGGCCATGAACTCCTCCAAAGGCACGGCGACGCCGCTCGCGGGACCGCCCACATGACGCATTGGTGTAGGCACCTCTCCTTCGGGAAAAGGGAAGTTACTGCCCGGTTCGAAGGAAACGATCGCCCGGACATCCCGGTTCTTGATCGCCGTGCGCCAGCCCATCCCGCCACTGTGCGAATGCGTGACGAGGATGCCCGGACCGATCCGGGTGAAGAGGTCCGAAACGGCGGAGGCGTTCACCTCCAGATTAAACGGTCCGGTGTTTGGCACCATCTGGCGGAAGAATTGATTCAGCGATTCCTCGTCGCGCGCGAACTGGACGCCGGGATAAGCCTCGGGCCACACGCCCAGGCGAAAGATGCCAAACCACAATTGTTCGTCGGGCGCCGACGACAGATTGACCGCTTGGGTGCTTCGCGCCGCCCGCCCGCGCCGCGGCTGGTCGAGAAGATAGACTGGGAATTTGCGCCGCAGAAAGATGTTTTGAAATCCCTCGCGGCCATCCGGCGTGGTCTCCCACGTTTTCGCCGACTGACCGTGGCCATGCCACAGTACGAGCGGCAGCGAACGCGCGTTGACCGGCACTTGATAGAACACGTAGGCATGGTCGCCGTGCAGCGTCTGGCCCGCGGCATCTTGAGCCGTGGGGTTGAAGGCACCCTGCTTGATCGGGTCGAACTTGCCGGGCGCCGTGATGACGGTGCCGCCCACGGCGAAACTCCCTTGTTTCTGAATAACGAGTGGTTCGGGCGCGGCGGTTTCCGCGGCCTGCGAAAACGCCGCACCGGAGACCAAGGCCGCGACCGGCAGCAGGCGGCGGAGGAGTGTAAGGTTTTTCATGATACGATTAGTTTAGCCCTGCGGGCACCGACGAAAGCCGATCTTGCGGCTCGGCATCTCGTCGAGACAGCAACTGGGCTGTTTGGTTATTATTTAAGATTCTCGGTGAAGAAGCGGTGCAGCTTCGCCAAAGATTTCCCGGTATATTCCGGCCGGTCGTAGAGGTCGACGTGGGACGCGCCGGGAACCACGAAGAGTTCCTTGGGCTCCGTAGCCTTGCTGTAGGCATCCTCGCTGAAATAGGCGGAGACCGCACGCTCGCCGACGATCATCAGGATCGGTCGGGGCGAGATCGTTTCGATCTGCGCGAAGGGAAAGAAATTCATCATCGGCGCGAGACTGGTGAACGAATAGACGCTGGTTGAACTGGGGTGCTGGCCGCGGGGAGTGGCGTAATAATCAAGAAACTCGCGAACGATCTCCGGACTATCGACAGCGACCTTCGCGGGGAGTGCGCGGGTATCCCGTCTGGCTTCTCCGCGGGCCTCTCTGGTGCGCTGCCGGCCGATCTCCTCCAGCGTCTGCATGCGTTGTTCATAGGAGATCGTGTCGCCGAGCCCTTGTCGGCGCGCACGGCCCATGTCGTACATGCTGATGGTTGCGATGGCCTTGATGCGGGGGTCGATCTGGGCTGCGCTGATCGCGTAGCCACCGCCGCCGCAGATACCCAGCACCCCGATGCGGTGCTCGTCCACGAGCGGATGATTGCTCAGGAAATCGACCGCCGCGCTGAAATCTTCCACCCGCGTGGAAGGAACTTCTATGTTACGCGGCTCTCCGCCGCTCTCGCCGTAATGAGAAGCATCGAACGCGAGCGTCACGTAGCCCAGCTCCGCCAGCTTTTGGGCATGGAGGCCCGAGGTCTGCTCCTTCACGCCACCAAACGGATGTCCCACGACGATCGCCCGGTGCTTCGCGGTCCGGTCGATGCCTTTCGGAAGGTACAGATCGCCGACCACGTCGTTAAGGACCCGGTTCTTGAAGGTGACTTTTTCGACCACGACCCGCTCGCTCGGAGGGAATGTCTTATCCGACGCCGCTGGCAGGCTACCCGTAGCGGCAACTACACTGATCATCACTGATGCGATTTTGGCTCTCATAATTTCGCTGAGTGTAGTCCAGGAACAGGCAGCCGTCGCAGCCGTTCTTGCTCGGACTGTTCCGATCTTGCTCAGAAATGCGCCGAGGCCTGCCAGCGGGTCGCACGAGCCAATCGCACAAGCCTGCTGGCAGATTAATGAAGCGGTATCCCGACGTACGTCGCCCTCGCAACTACTCTGAACGAATTCGATCTACGCGGGCCTGACCCGCGTAGCTTTCGCTGATAAACTACGAGGAGGCTCGCTTACGCGAGCGCCGCGCGGCAGTAGTCCACGCACTTCGCGACTTCCTTCACCGCGTCCGAGCCCTCCGGAATTTTGTACTCCAGCTCGATGTTCGCGGGGAAGGTCCACTTTTCCTTCCGCATCAATTGCAGGATCTCCTTGATCGGTGTGTCGCCCTGGCCCCACGGGAGGTTGCCCCCGGCCGCGGTGCGGTCCTTCAGGTGCAGATTGAGGATGCGGTCGTGATACTTTTCGAGCACCGGGATCGGCGACTTTCCTTTTGTGCCGGCGACGTAGTGGCCCACGTCGAAATTAAACGCGATGTACTTTCCGTACTCGAGCAGCGGGTCTGGCTCATCCACCGACGGAAGGTTGGCCGTGTGGTTATGGAACCCGACGCGGATGCGGTGCTTTTCGGCAAACGGGGCGAGCCGCTTTACCTGCGCCTCCGAACGCTCGGTGGTTATGCCTTCGCACCCGAGAGCCTTCGCGACGAGGAAGTTGAACTCCACCTCCTCGTCCGACGGGCCGAACGCGATCTTGTGGATGTGAATGTTCACCCCGGCGTCGTTGTACATTTTCCGCAGCTCGCGGCATTTCGCGAGTTGAGCCTCACGCTGGGTATCGGTGTAGCGGGGTGGTGGCGTAACGTCGGCCTTCTTCGCCTTGCCGCCGCCGGGAGCAACGGCGAAGCCCGCGTATGTTTGGATGGCCGGGCCCATTAACTCCACCTCGCTGAGTCCATCGGTGACGAGGGCGGCCAGGAGTTCTTCCGCACTGGTGAGCGCGCTACGATAGCTATAGCTGATCGCCCCGATGCGAACGCCATTAAAGACGGAGTTCGGCTTTTGCGTGGCCGGCGTCGCCGCGCGGCTGAAATTCGGCAGCGCCGCGCAGGCGGCCAGCGTCGCCGCCTGGCCGAGGAACGCGCGGCGCGTGGTCAGGGAGGGTGAAGAAAGATTGGTTTTCATGGGGAGAGGAAAAGTGGGACCGAGTGATTGCGCCCACACGGTGGCGACCCCGGCCAAAAAGGAAAGCCCCACGGAGCCGGAATTCACCCAACTACGGACGACGCAAACCTCGGGCGGGCACTGAGGCGCCGGCGGCGTGGCCGAAGCCGGAGGCTGAGGCTCGACCGGGGGGCGAAACCCTGCCAATTCCCCGAGGGTCCGCGTCTAATTAAACTCACTCTCCCACTCTCTCTCTCGATGATCACGCGCCGCGACTTTGTCTCCACCCTCGCCGCCGCCCTTGGCACCACGTCCCTGGCGTCCTCCGCTGCGGCGGCCAGCGCCGGTGAGCGCCCGCGGAAGACGCTGCTGCTCCACTCGGCGTGGGATACCATCAACATCGGCGACATCGGGCATACGCCGGGCACGCTGCACATCATCGAGCAACACCTGCCCGGGGTGCATGTGATCCTGTGGGCCTTTAAAATCGACGATCGGATTCGGGCGATGTTACTGCGGCGGTTTCCGAAATTGGAGATCGTCCAAGGCTCGCTCAACGGGACGAGCGCGGAAGACGAGGCGTTGCGGGCGGCGATCGGGCGCTGCGATTTCTTCCTGCGCAACTCCGGCATGGGGCAGGACACCGCTCACATGAGCTACTGCCGCAAGGTGGGAAAACCGTACGGGCTGTATGGCCAGTCGTACTACGCCAGCATGGTGGAGGGCAAAGGCGCGGAGGAGCGCATCGCCCTGCTCAATGGCGCCTCCTTCATCTATACCCGCGAGACGCTGACGTTGAATATCCTCCGCAAGGCCGGCGTGAAGCCGCCGGTGCTCGAATTCGGGCCGGATGGGTGCTTCGGCATCGACGTGCGCGACGAGGCGCGCGGTCTCGCGTTTATGAAGAAGCACGGGCTCGAGGACCGCAAATTCATCACGGTGCTCCAGCGGACGAACACGCCCAAGTTTCCCGGCCTCGATGACACCCGCACGCCCAAGCTGAATCCGCTGAATCCCACGCCGGAGCAAATCGCCGACGACATCCGCCGGGCGGGAGTATTTCGCGAGCTCATCGCCACCTGGGTCGGGCGGACGGGGCAGAAGGTCTTGATTGCGCCCGAAACGATCAAGGAGATGGGGCACAACAAGCGGCTGCTCTACGATCCGCTACCCGACGCGCTCAAAAAGCACGTCGTGAACATCGAGGAGTTTTGGAACTCCGACGAGGCCGCTTCGATTTTTGCCCGCGCGCATATCGTCGTTTGCCACGAGCCGCATTCGCCGATCATCGCCCTGGCGAACGGGACGCCGATCATGCACCTCTATACGCCGATCCACGGTTCAAAATACGCGATGTTCAAGGATATCGGGCTCGGCGAGTGGGTGATGGAACTCGATGCCACGCCGACCCAGAAAATCACCGACACCCTCTTCTCGATTGCCGGCGACTACCCCGCCGCGCTGGCCAAGGTGAAGCGCGCGATGGCTTTCGTGCATCAGCGGCAGGCAGCGACGATGGGAACCACGCGCAAGGTGATCGGAGGCGCTTGAGGCGTCGTTAGCCCGCTGATAAAAGTTCAGGGGTATTTCGCCCGGTCATTAGGCGTCCGCCTTGGTGTGGAATTTTTCGTGCGTTAGCAGGTCGAGTGAGTGCACAGCCAGGCTCAACTCCGCGAAGGTGTCCGCCGCCGCGGCGTCGGCGGTTCCCGACTCCATGCGCTGTTGCATGCGGTGGAAGCGCTCGTTCAAGGAGCGGTGTTCGTCGGTATTGCCAAGTTCTCGTAGGAGGCGGCGAACTTTATTCGCCCGCTGCCGGGCCTGCTTGACCAACCGCAGTGCGACCGCGAATTCGATCCGGCCGGCTTGGGCGTCTTTGAACACGCCGCATTCGAAAGCGCGACATTGCAACGGGCGGTCCACGTAGACGCGGCACGTGCAGTCCGCGCACAAGGCCGCGCACGGCTGGGGAAAGTGCGTGACCGGAGTCTTGGCGCGAGAGACTGAAACCGGCAGGCCGAGCACCTTCAACTTCTTCGCGTCATCGGCCGGTCCGAGCCGGACGTGGCCGAAGAGCGTGCCGTCGCAGCACAGCCCGCAGGCGAGGCAAAGTTGTTGGCCGAGTTCCACACCCTACCCTCCGGCAACAGGCAGTCGGAGCGCAAGCCGGGGTTCCGCGAGTCGGAGACCGGCGAGCGTCGCCCACACGCTAGTGATTGGTATCACCCGCCGCACAAATCGGAGTTGAGCTCCGCCCAATTTAGTAGCGCTCATCAACGATTGGCCCACTCTCGCACGGACGATGGCTCCCAGTTCCCATAAAGATACGCTTTCGAAGTTAGCCGAGATTTTCGACAAACAGGGAATCCGCGCGGGCGTCATGTATCTCAATTCGCTGAGCCGGCACCGGTTCACCTCGCTGTACCGCTTCGATCACGAGACGCTCCGTAATCTCTATTTTTTCGACCGGGAGAAAACTACGGTGGAATCATCGGATGCGATTCCGGTCATCTCGTCGTACTGCGTGTATGTGCGCGATTCCGGCAAGTGTTTCAGCACCGATAACAGCCTGACCGACGTGCGCGTGCAGACGCACCCCAAGCGGCTTGTAATTCAGGCGTATTGCGGCGTCCCGCTGGTGGATCGCGACGGCAACATGTTTGGGACGGTGTGCCATTTCGACGTGAAGCCGGTCTCGACGGATCCCGCGCAGCTCGAGCTGCTCGAAAAAGTCGCGGATCTCCTGCGGCATCGTGTGACGCGTGGGGCCTGACCTGTGCGATTGAGCCGGAGCGGTGGACAGTACATCCGTTAACTACAGGCCACGGCATCGCAACGGGCGGCATAGCTATCGGCTAAAATATTAGCCTTTGCGATTGACCGCGCCAAAGAAAAGCTAAAATCTTGGCCCATCGATCCGAGAAGTCGCTCCGCCCCGCTAGAGTCGCCGCTCTCCGACTGAGTCCACTCCCCGACTGAAACTCCCCAGAACAAAGGCCCATCATGAGTGAAATGTCCCAACTGAGCCGCCGCGAGCGGCAGATCATGGAAATCATCTACACGAAAGGCGAAGCCACCGCGACCGATGTGCTCGAAGCCTTGGACGATGCGCCGACGCGCACGGCGGTGCGCACCTTCCTCAGCATCCTCGAAGAGAAGGGGCACCTCACCCACACCAAGCGCGGCCGGGAGTTTGTCTTTCAGCCCACGCAGGAGCGCGAGCGCACCGGCAAATCCGCCTTCGGCCGCGTGCTGCACACGTTTTTCGGTGGCTCGCTGGAAAAAGCGGTCGCGTCCTACCTGGCCGACCCCGCGGCGGAGATTTCTCCGGCCGAACTGCAGCGACTTTCCGCACTCATCAACAAATCGAAAAGGAAGGAGAACTGATCATGAACCCGTTCACTTGGTCTGACACCGTTACCTCTGGATTTTGGGCATTCCTGCTGGATGCCACCTGCAAGAGCATCCTTCTGCTCGCCCTCGCGTGGGTGGCGCTGCGCGGCATGCGCCGTCATTCGGCAGCGGCGCGACACCTCACGCTTCTCTCGGTGGTCGGAGGCATCCTTGTGCTCCCGCTCCTGCACTGGACACTCCCGCGGTTTGAATTGCTTCCGGCCTCGTGGAGCATGCGCGCACTCGCTCCGAAACCGGCGGGCGAGGCTACCGTCCACGCGGCCGCAGTGGGAACGGTTTCAGCTCAGGAGCCTGCAACTCAATCCACTCAGAGCCACACGTCCGCGACCACCCAGGCCGCACAAAAGATTTCGGCCGCGGCGAGCGTTCGTCCCAGTTTTTCGGATACGGAAACGAGCACGCTATGGCTGCTCGGTCCGCTCGTTTGGGCAATCGGCGCACTCTGCGCGCTCGTTCCCGTCGCGGCTGGCCTGCTCAGCCTGCGGCGCCTGCAAGGCAAGTCGCGCGTCGAGGACGCGGGTCCGTTGTCGGACACCTTGCAGCGGTTGCTGGCGAGCGAGGGTGAGCGTCGTGAGGTTCAACTGCTCACCTCGGCACGCCGCCAGATGCCGATGACGTGGGGTTTCCTCCGGCCGAAAATACTCCTGCCGGCACAGGCCCTCGAATGTCCGGAGCATCGCCAGCGAGTCGTCCTGCTCCACGAACTGGCGCACATCCAGCGGCAGGACTTCGCCACCACGCTGCTCACGCGGTT
>JAZKEV010000482.1:0-1615 GCA_040386765.1 Verrucomicrobiota bacterium
TGGGAAGGGGGCGGAGGGAGGGCGAGGGAAGGAGGGGGAACGCTAATCTGCGCTAATCTTTTTTGTGGGAGGGCGGGCGGGGGTATGCGGGCTTCGCCTGATCGGCGAAGCGCGGGGGTGAGAGAGGAGGGTCGACTCCATGGGATCGCCGACGAGCTGGCGGCCTGCCCGATGGACGGAGATTTTTTCGAACCCCGCGTGGGGAGCGGCGATGTGACGGGGCGCTTGGGTCTACTGCGCGACGGCTCAGCGGGGACGCCCCGCCCTACCTACGGAGGGTCAATCGAAGAGGCGGCCGCGGTTGAAGCGCCAGACGGCGAGGGCCATCACGCCGGCGGCGATGGCGAGGAGGATGCCGGCGGCGGGGAGGATCTCGACGAAGCTCTTGCCGGCCCAGAGGACTTGGGAAAAGCCGTCCATGGCCCAGTAGGTGACGGTGAACCGTGCGAGCTGCTGCATGAACTCGGGCATGAAGCTGAGCGGGAACCACGCGCCGCCGCAGGCGCTCATCGTGAGAATGAGGAAGGTCGCGAGGCCCTGCGCCGCCTCGGGCGACGAGGAGATGGAGGCGATCAGCATGCCGAGAGCGGTGCAGGCGGCGGCGGTGGCGAGGGCGATCACGGTGAGATTGGCGAGGTGGGGCAGCACCTCGATGCCGTAGAGGACGCTGCCGAAAAGGAAGATCACCACGAGCTGGACGAGGCCGAGGATGACGCCGAAGAGAAAGCGGCTCCACAGGATATCGGCGCGCGTGACCGGAGCGGCGAGCAGGCGCTGAAACATGCCGGACTTCTTCTCCTCGAAGAGCGAAAGCGCGGCGCCGCTCAGCGCGAACATCAGGAACATGATCGCCCAGCCGCCGACGAGGCGGGTGGCGTCGGGGCTCTTCACATTTCGGCCGACGACTTGCTCCTTTTCGATCTTCACGATGCGGGAGAAGAAATCGGGGGTGGAGGATTTCTTCGCGGGCTCGCCGGGCGCACTGAGCGCGCCGGACTTTGCAGTCGGTTCGGCGGAGGAGAGACCGAAATCGCCTTTGGCGATATTATCGGCGATCTCATCGACGTCGCCGCCGAAGGCTTTGACGACGGAGCGGGCGATGTCGGTGTTGAAGAGCTTCAGGCGGTCCTCGCCGATGGCTTTCCTGCCCTTGGCCTGAAGCGATTGGAGGAGGAGTTGGGGAACGTTGGAGAACAGGGTCTTTTGGAGGAGGCCGTTGACGGTCTGGGCTTCGATCTCGTTCACAGGGTCGGAGAGGATCTTGAGCGTGAGGCCGAAGCCACCGGTGACATCGGGGATGACGACGGCGTAGCGAGCCTCGCGATTGCGGATGAGCGGGCGGAGATCGGCCTCGGTGAGCGGGCGGGTGGACTTGTCGGGATTGACGTACTGGGTGATGACGCGGAAGGCGGGCTCGGCCTTGAGGGCGTCGACGAGCTTCTGCGTGGCGGGCGTGGCATTTTCGGCGACGACGGCGAGGCGGATGCCGGTGGGGCCGGAGTTCTTGCGGTTGATGCCGAAGACCTGGCCGAAGATCGCGATCATCGCGATGGGCACGAGAAACGTGAGCGTGACGGCGGTCTTATTGCGGAAGAAGCGCGCGAAATTCTTCGCG
>JAZKEV010000482.1:1625-3072 GCA_040386765.1 Verrucomicrobiota bacterium
GCGGATGGCGGTCATGTGCGGATGGCGGTCATGTTATTCGCGGAGCTTGCGACCGGTGAGATGGAGAAAGAGGGCTTCGAGCGTGGGACGCTCGTGAGCGAAAAGCCGGGGCGCGACGCCATGGCGCTCGGCGAGCGCGTAGAACTCGGAGGTCTTGAACTCCGCGGCGTGCGGACTGAAGCGGTGCGCATCGCGGCCGGCGGTGACGGTGCCGAGCGGGGCGATGGCGGCGACGAAGGCGGCGGTGGCGGGCGTGGCGGGGAACCCGATGGCATCGGCGAAAGGGAGACGCGCGAGCAGGTCGTCGAGCGAGCCCAGGGCGAGGATCTTGCCGTGGTCGATGATGCCGATGCGCGAGCACAGGCGCGTGGCCTCCTCCATGTAGTGCGTGGAGTAGATGATGGTGAGGCCCTCGCGGTTGAGCTTTTCCAAGAGGTCGAAAATCGCGTTGCGCGACTGCGGATCGACGCCGACGGTGGGCTCGTCGCAGAGGAGGACTTTCGGGCGGTGGAGGAGCGCGGCGACGAGATTGAGCCGGCGCTGCATGCCGCCGGAAAAGGTTTTCACGAGGTGCTTGCGGCGGTCGGTGAGCTGCACGGCTTCGAGGGCCTCGTCGATGCGGGTGCGGAGCGTGGCGCCGCGGAGGCCGTAAAGCTGGCCGAAGATGCGGAGATTCTGCTCGGCGCTGAGATCGTCGTAGAGCGCGATGTTCTGCGGGACGAGGCCAAGCGAGGCACGGGTGGCGAGCGTGGCGGGGAGCGCACCAGCGAGCGTGAGCGAGCCGGAGTCGGGCGAGCGCAGGCCGGCGACGAGCGACATGAGCGTGGACTTGCCGGCGCCATTGGGGCCGAGGAGGCCGAAGAACTCGCCGCGTGCGATGTGCAGCGTGACGTCGTCGAGCGCGGTAATCGAACCGTAGCGCTGGGTGACGGAGGTGAGCTGGAGCATGCGCGGAGAAAAACGGAGGGCAGGCGCGAGGGCGATGCGGCAGAGGTCATCGTGACTTTGGTCACGGAGGGGTGTGGGCCGGCGGGGGCGACAGGCGGGCGGACGAGCGCCCGCAAGCGGGTAGCCTACCTGGTAGACGAGAGTCCTGATCCCGCCGCTCACGCGGTGGGCCACTCGGAAAGGGTCGCACCATCAAGCCGCATCTGGGGACACGAAGATTGGGCGCGAAAAAGGGCGGGTCTTGCGACCCGCCCTCCGTGGTGTGTGAGTGGACTGGGAGATGTGTCCCGATTAGAAAGTGCCCCTGACGCCGAACGTGTACTTGGCGCCGAAGGCGCCGTGGCGGTTCATGAAGGCGATGTTGTTGTTGTAGCGGTAGGACGGGGCGGCGGTGAGGTTGGCGATGTTCAGATAGAGCGTTGCGCGGCGGTGCAGCCTGTAGGCGGCATTGCCGTCGATCTGCAGGCGCTCGCGCTCGTAGTTGCCGATGCCGTTAGTG
>JAZKEV010000483.1:0-1105 GCA_040386765.1 Verrucomicrobiota bacterium
TTGGGGGGATTCCTTTCAAGGAGGACCCAAACGCTCCCTGTCCGCGCAGCGGCGGCACGGCCGGAGGGGCCGCCAGAGAGAGTAAAAACGCTCCGGGAAAAAAGAACGTTCCGCCCAAGCGGAGTTGCCCGGGAGAACGCGAACCGCCCGCAGCATTGAACGCATGCGCCGGCCCGGGCTGAAGGTGACGCCGCGTCGAGTCTGGTTTGCCGCGTGGGAGGATGAAGCGACGGGAAATTCGTAGTGACCTCGGCCGAAGTGAGACGACGCCGTTTCTCGACTCCGCCGGTCGTGATGCCGCGCGCGCCCGTGGCCGATCAACACGGTCAGCGCGGCTCGTGGAATGAAATTGAGCAGGCAGAGCGAATTCGTGCGGGCGGCCGGGTCAGGCCGCTTTGTGCCCGTAGACGCCTCTCGTTGGTGGAGCTGCATGGCTCCACGGTGGCCACGGCTGCATTGAATCCCACCGCGCGGGCCTACCGAATTAAGTGTAGGCCATCCCCCGAATTCTCGGCAGACGCGCCCCCTTGAGAGGTTGCGGCGCGTGCGAAAAATATCGCTGAAGTCGGGGCGATTGCTCCGGCGAAATCAGAAAATGAAAAACCAAAGGAGCATCGTCATGAAAGATACAATCATCGAACGGAATGGCGCGGGGGCGGCGCCGGCATTCTTGGCCCACACCGAACGTTTTCAGATTTTCCGCCAGGCGCGCGCGGGAAATTTTATGCCTGAATTCAGAACGAACTCCGCGACGGAAGCGGTGGAAATGTTTTCAATCATGGCGCCGGCGTTCGACGGCGGAGAGATTCGCATGTGGGACCAGCGTGAGCAGCGCACCTGCGCCTCGGTGCATTGGGACACGGAGAAAATGGAATTCGGGTTTCTGGTGCATCACCGCACGAACGTTTTTCACGACCCGCTGCTTGGCCTGATTGCGCGACGGTTGAATGAGCGCGAAGAAATCCGCTCCGAGATTCATCAAAGCCTTCGGATGACCGCATAACCCGAGGGCAATTGATCCGATCCACCAGAAACACTTGGGCGCAACCCGATGAGACTCGCCGCCGAGCCAACACGAAAGTCGCTCGCCGCCAAAAGCGGCGAG
>JAZKEV010000483.1:1115-17221 GCA_040386765.1 Verrucomicrobiota bacterium
GCGAGCCGAGACTTTCGGTGTTTGGCGAGGGTCTTAAACGTCCGCCGTCGCAGAAGGAGCTGGCGAATATTCTGCGAGTGACAACGCGTCACCTGCGGAGGTGGGAGGATCTCGAAGCGGCGGCCAACCGGCCATGCTCACGTCCTTACACCCACGCGGATTTGTGGCATTTATATGAGCGGCGAGGGCGAAAGGGCTGGGATCGGTTCTTTGCTGCGCGGTCGGGCTTGGCTGATGTTTTCGAGCGATTCGATCAGATCCGTTGCGGTGCCGGCGCGCATGGAGCTACGGATGATCGATCCACGATGGCGGCAATGATGCTACGCAGTGTCGCGACAGATGGGGGCGGCATTGCCCCTGGGGCGAATTCACTGCCTCGCATGTTTGGTGAGGGGCTCGCCGAAGCAGCCAAGGCCCAACTTCTCATGATCGTGGATTGCACTCACGCGCGGGAGGTCCTCGTGAAGGCTTTCTTTGAGGCGGCACTGATTGCCGAGGCACAGCGGGTGCCTCAATCCGTTGAACCAGAGACGCTTTCTGCGTTATCTGCTTAGTGGGGTATCGAATGCGACGAACTTCTTTAAGGCGCAAGAAGCCGGTGCTTTCTGGTCTTAATGAGGTCTTGAAATGCCGAAAAAACGTGCACATATTTTCGGCATCTTCGATGAAGAAAACTTACGGCAACCTCCAAGGCAGTGTCCTCCGCCGCATCAAAGGCAAGGGCTCGGACTGGGCTTTTACGCCGAGCGACCTCGCTGATTTAGGCGATCCTCGTTCCGTGGGCAAGGTGCTTACCCGCCTGATTCAAGTCGGCACGATCCGGCGTGTGAGACGTGGCGTTTATGAAATTCCCCGTGAGCACCCCTTGATCGGGACTGTCGGTGCCGACGCCGATGCGGTCGTCGCGGCCATCGCGCGACGCGATGGCCTGAAGCTTCTGACCTCCGGCGCCCATGCGGCGAATCTTCTTGGTTTGAGCACGCAAGTGGCGGCGAAAAGCACTTATGGTGTGCAGGGGCGTTCGCGCAGTTCGCAGGGGATAGGGCGCGGCGGAGTCGAGTTTAAGCGACGGTCGCCAAAGGTCATGATGATGGCGGAGCGGGCCAGCGGCTGGGTTTCGGAAGCGCTGCGCAACATTGGGCGCACCCACATCACCATGGAACGTTTGCAGCCGCTGCGTGCCCGCATGGGAGCGAAAGAAAAGAAGCAACTGCGGGACGACCTGCGCTACGCACCGGCGTGGATGCGGCCTTTCTTCCTGGAACTTGCCCGCGATGACTAAACCCACCTTCTGGCAGCTTTCCGACCGAGACCGGCGCGCGCTTTTTTCGGAAGCGAGCGAGCGGCTCAAAATCCCGGCCCACATGATGGAGAAAGACACGTGGGTTTGCTGGACCTTGCGTGAACTCTTCGCCCTGCCGGACGCGCGAGCCCACTTTATCTTCAAAGGAGGCACTTCACTCTCGAAGGTCTGGAAGGTCATCCATCGGTTTTCAGAGGACATCGACATTTCCCTCAGTCGCGAGTGGCTCGGGTTTTCCGGGGCGCGCGATCCCGAAGGAGCTGTGAGCCGGAAGCAGCGCACCAAGCTGCTCGACGAACTCTCCGCTGCGTGTGCGGCCAAGCTGCAAGTCGAAGTTGCGCCCGCGCTTCACCGGCAAATCACCGCCGATATTGGTTCAGAGGGCTGGCTTCTCGAAGTTTCCGCGGACGATCCGCAAACCCTGCTGTTGCGCTATCCCAGTGTCTTCACCGAAAGCACCAGCGGCGGATATGTCCGTCCTGTGGTGAGGATCGAATGCGGAGCGCGCTCGGATCGCTGGCCCGTTGCCGAGCAGAGCATGGCGGCTTATGTCGCCGAAGCGTTCCCAGAGGCGTTTCCAAATGCGACGTTCACCGTCCCGGTATTGGACATCGAGCGCACCTTCTGGGAAAAGGCCACAATCCTGCACGCCGAAGCCCACCGCCCGGCGGACAAGGCCATCCCAGAACGATTCTCCCGGCACTATGCCGATCTCGCCGCTCTGTCGCAGCATGCGTCCGGGCCGGTGGCGCTCGCTCGCGATGACCTGCGCGCCCGCGTGGTCGAACATAAACAGGTGTTTTTCCCGGCGGCTTGGGCCAGCTATGAAACGGCCGTGCCAGGAACGCTAAAACTGGTCCCCTCCGCTGAGCGGCAAACGGCATTGGCGCGCGACTACGAAGCCATGCAGGAAATGTTTTTCCGCGCAGCGCCAACATGGCCCGAGATCCTGTCCGTCTTGGCTGAGTTGGAAGCGCGCATCAACGACGTGGCGGACTGACAGCACTAGCCCTCTCCGCTCCAATCGATTGGTGCCGCATCGATGCCCATCATCTACCAAAACGAAAATTCGGCTTCGGAGGCGCTGGGTGCTCTCTTGCAACGGAGTCCCTCAGTTCGGGCAGTTTTTCTAAAACTTTTGTTCGGAACGAATGTGCCGGCTCCATTCACCGGGGATTTCCGGATCGAACTTTTTCAACCGACAGACCGCGGCCAAGAAATCGACCTTTTGCTGCGCGCCGGGGCGCACGCGGTGATTATTGAATGCAAGGTTTTGGACTCCCAAAAAGTTTATCAGCTGATGAGTTATCGCGATTTCTGGCGACGAACGCATCGCGAAGAGCCAACGCTCGTCTGGCTGGTGCAGAAAAGGCAGTCTCTGATTGGAAGCGCCGAACTGGGCGCGCGGACGATTACTTGGAATGAACTGAGCGAGGCACTCGTCGAGGCAATGCCCTCCACGAATGCAGCGGAATCCAAGTTGATGCGCCGCTTTGTATCCGACCTCCACGAGGCAGCCATCGCGCTGCCGGAAGGGACTGCACTCGAAAAACGCCAGAATTACCGTGGCTACGATTCGGCCGCAGTCCACCGGCTGCTTTCGGAGATCAGGGATCAGGTGCCTCAATTGATCGGACCGGTGGACCAAACGAATGAGCTTTCCCCGGCGCTCCATGTTGGGCTTCGATCATGGGCCGACGTCTTCGCCGACCGCTGGACGGAACGCATCTATTTCTATTACAAGCCAGGTGAGCGGCCCGACAGCTTCTATTTTCAAGCACAGTTCCTCTTATTTCACCGTCACAAGAGCGGTTCGCCCTACGGTGACTCCTCGGGGAGGCGGGTGGGTGAGGAACTGATCAATCGTGGATTTTTGGCCTGGCGCAATCGGCCGGGGAAATGGCGCCATAGAGAAGCGCTGCCCGACCTCTTGAACGTTGGTCCTCGTCTCAACTATTGCTTTCTCGAGGAACCGGAAGAGTTGGCGCAACAGAATGGAATCCACACTTGGCGGAATGAACGGGAGGCGGTGCGAGAGGGGGCACGGTCGCTAAAGAAATTCGTGGGTTTGGTCGACCAAGCCCTACGTGCGCCGTCGAGCTAGTTGGTGCCCGGGGCGGGACTCGAACCCGCACTTCCTTTCGGAAATTCAATTTTAAGTCGAAAGCGTCTACCATTCCGCCACCCGGGCACGTGGTAAATTCAATAGCAGCGCGGCGCTAAAAGACGCCAGCAAGGAATGTCCGCTATGTCCGCCATGCCTCGAAGCGGTCGAAAAAGTGGGCAAGAAGTGGCCAAAAATGACTTTTGTCCTGTATCCAAATTGTCGCACGAAGATGCGGATGTTGATGGGAAAGAACGGCATGATCTACTTTTCGAGCGGCGTCCGAAAGGTGGGGTTGACAGATTTTAAGTCCCTGGTGTCTACCATTCCACCACCCGGGCGGCGGGTCAGCGGCGGGGAAGAAACCGCGTCCGGGGGGCGGTTGCCAGTTCAACGCGGCGGGGTGCGCAGGTGGGCGGTGGGCGGAGGCGTGACTGTGCCGGGGGGCGGAAAGTTGAGCCTTGCCGGGGGAAATGGCTCTGCCCACGGTGCGCCGGTGAAAATTGGTTTTCTCGGCGGGAGTTTCGATCCCGTGCATTTCGGTCATCTGCTTGCGGCGCAGGACGCTTATGAGCAGTGCCGGCTCGATCGTTTGATCCTGGTGCCGGCGGCACAGGCGCCGCTGAAGCCCACCGACGTGCAATCCTCGGCCGAGGACCGGCTGGCGATGATCGAGGCCGCGGTCGGCTGGGACAAGCGGTTCGAGGTATCCGATCTGGAACTACGGCGCGGTGGCGTGAGCTACACGATCGACTCGGCGCGGCATTTCCGCGCGCTCTACCCGAACGACGAGCTCTACTGGGTGATCGGCGGCGACCAGCTGCCGAAGCTGCACCTGTGGAAGGATATCAACGAGCTGGCGCAGTTGGTGGAATTCATCTTTCTCGAGCGGCCGGGGTACCCGGTGAAGGCGCGGCCCGATATCCCGGGGCTGCGGCTGCATCGGTGCGACGGGCATTTGCTGGCGATCAGCTCGACGGAGCTGCGGGAGCGGACGCGGCAGGACATGTCGCTGGATTATTTCGTCCCTCACAAGGCCATCGTTTACATCAAGGAACATTCGCTGTATCGAGACGTCCGATGAAATCGAAGAAGATCGCTGCACTCGAGTTGGTGAAGGCATGCTGTCGCGCGCTCGACGATAAGAAGGCGGGCGACCTCAGCGTGCTCGATGTTTCCGAACAGTCGTCGATCACGGATTACTTAGTGATCGCGACGGGTACGTCGGAACCGCACCTGCGTGCCTTACGCATCGAGGTGGAGAAAGTCTTCGACGATGCGAAGGCGCATTTGGTGGGGAAAGAGACAATGCAAGAGAGTGGCTGGATGATCATCGATGCCTTCGATGTGATGGTGCATATTTTCGTCGCCGAGGCGCGGGAACGCTATGGCCTAGAACGACTTTGGAGGGACGCCACCGAGGTGAGCGTGGGCAAACTGCTCGGTCAGGTGATGCCGGAAGTGCGCCGGCCCAAGGCTAAAAAAGAGGCGCCGAAGAAGGCTGCGAAGCCCGCCAAGGCCAAGAAAAAAGCACCCGCGAAACCGCGTAAAGTGGCAAAGAAGCGCTGATTGGGTGAGGGCCTTACCCTACGGGTAACCACTTACCCTAGTGCAGGTATTTTCCATTGCTTCGGAAAAGCTGACCGCCAGTCTCTTGCACCACTGCTCGCATTTGAGCGTTTATCATCATCATAATAGTCAGGTCCCTCCAACAATGAACAAACTACACTCCTCCAAGAAGGGCTTCACGCTCGTCGAAATCATGATCGTTGTCGTCATCATCGGCCTCCTGGCCGCGATGGCGATTCCGGCGTTCCAGAAGGTCCGTACGTCCTCGCAGGACAAAGCGGTCATCAACAACGCTCGTCAGCTGTCGGCCGCTTCCGACCAGTACTTCCTGGAAAACGGCGTCACGACGGTTGCCTACACCCAGCTCGTGGGTTCCGACAAGTACGTGAAGAACATCCAGCTCGTCGCTAACGAGACGTATCCTGTGAACTACACGCAGGGCATCACGATCAGCGTCACGGGCGTGGCGGGCACCCGCACCGTCACCTACGCTCCCTGATTTCGCGTAGAGATCGATCTTTCCAAGGCCGCAACCGCTTAGGTTGCGGCCTTTTTTGTGGGATCACGGACCGCTCCCGCCTGCCAGGCGCAGGCGAGTTGGCGCATGATCATTATCCTTTGCTGTTGCCGGGGTTGGAAAAACGACTGACGAAAGAGAACCGATGACGTTGGACGAGCACGCGAAAAGGGCGGGTTTGGCGGTGTTGGGGGGAGTCGTGGTCGCGGTGGTGGCGCTTTGGGCGTTGCCGGCCGAGGCGGCGCTCGCCGTTTTGCGGCATGCAGGCTACTGGCTTATCCTCGCTGCCGTGCTGGGCTTTGCGTGGGCGCTGGCCCGGATCGCTCCGCAGTGGCGGGCGGCCCTCACGCTGACGAAGGCCGATTACTGGTGCGGCGCGGCGCTTGCCTTGCTCGGAGTCCTCCTGCTCGTGCACGAGGAAGCGGGTTTCAAGATCCTGATGGACGAGATCCATCTGCTGGGAACCTCGATGGCAATGCACTATGAGCGGTCGGTCTTTGTGCCGCAGCGGGCGCATGAGCTGAACGGCGTCTTCGAACTGCTCGCGGGCATGGTGGACAAGCGGCCGCTGCTCTTTCCGCTCCTGGGTTCGGTGTTGCATGACTTGCTCGGCTACCGGCCGGAGAATCTGTTTTTGCTGAACGGCGTCCTCACGTTTGTCCTGCTGGCGCTGTCGTATCTCGCGGGGCGGGCGTTGGGTGGCTGGCGCGCGGGGCTGTTTGCCGCGCTGGGCTGGGCGGCGCTGCCGCTGTTGGGCCAGAATGCGCGCGGCGGCGGCTTCGAACTGCTGCACGTCGTGATGCTGCTGGCGACGGCGCTGCTGGGCGGGTGGTATTACCGGCAGCGCGACGAGCGGTCGCTGACGGCGTTTGTGTGGTGCGCGGTGCTGCTGGCGCAGGTGCGCTACGAGTCGCCGCTGTTTCTCGCGCCGGTGGCGGCATTGATCGCGCTCGTGTGGTACGAGCAGCGGGCGGTGAGCTGTCCGTGGCCGGTGGTGCTGGCGCCGGTGATGCTGTTTCCGGTGCCGCTGCTGATGCGCGTCTTCGAGGCGAGGCCGGGCTCGTGGGAGCTGGCAAGCAAGCCCGGCCACCAGGAGGTGTTTTCGATCTTCAATGTCCCCGAAAATCTGGGCCACGCCTTCGCGTATTGGTTCAACCTCGGGGTGGAGCAGCCCAACTCGCCCCTGCTCGCAGGGGTGGGCTTGATCGCACTGGTGCTGTGCGTGGCGACGGTGGGCAGCGTGATCCGCGGCTGGGCGACCGTGCCGATGGCGGCGCGCGTGACGCTGCTCTTCTGCGTGGGGCTGCTCGTGCACCTCGTGCTGATGCTGTGTTATTTCTGGGGCAAGTTCGACGAGCCGGTGATCCGGCGCCTGAGCCTGCCCTCGCATCTGCTGTTTATCTTTGCGGCACTCCTGATCGTGCGGCGGCTTGCGCAGCCCGCAAAGGGCTACGGCGCGCTGGTGGCGGTCGGCGTGGTCGCGCTGATCACGTCGGGCATTCCCGGACTGGCGCGGCAGGCGGCGACGCGTTTCTACTATCCAGCGATGGATACGCAGTGGCGGCGGGCATTCATCGCGGCGCGGGCCGAGAAGGATTACCTCGTCATCGACAACGACTCGACGATCTGGATCACGCATCAGGTGCCAGCGACGCCCGTGATCCGCGCGAAAAGCGATCCCGAGGCTTTCGCCTTCAATCTCCGCAACCGGATGTTCAGCGAGATGTTTGTTTTCCAGCGCTTCGACATCGATCAGGCCAGCGGGACGCTGACCATCAAGCCGGACGATGAACTCGGGCCGGCCTACGAACTGGAAACCGTGGGCGAGCGCACCTTCACGACGGAACTGCTCAGCCGGCTGAGCCGCGTGAAAGCGATCCGCCGCACTTCCGGCGAGCGCGTGGAGGCTGCGCCGATCGCCAATGCCGAGCCGACCACCTCGACGCAATCGCGCGACGAGCGCGAGCGGGCATTCATGACGGAGTGGATCAAGCGACTGCCGTGAGGGGGTATGAAGCGCGTGGTTTTATTTAAAGGTGGGGGGCGCGATTCTCGAGCGTGGATGCGCTGGAGCGTGGACGCGCTACACGGTTGCCTGCGGCGATGGTTTTGCGCTCCGAACCGCGAAGCGCGACGGCTCGGCGGGGACGCCTCGCCCTACCCACTGAGCTTATGACGCCGGTTGCTTCCCAAGGTGGTGCGGCGGGCCGGATCAAGAGCCTCGTGATCGTGGGCGGTGCTTCGCTCGTGGCGCTGTATGCGGGCTTCCTGCGTTTCTCGCCGGCGGCGTGCGATGAACTTGTGCGCACGTGCGGGTATGGGTGGATGGCGGCGCTGACGGTGCTGGCGGGCGTCGCGGTCGCGCGGGTGGTGGCGGAAAGCGGCGGCTGCCGCTGGTTGGCGCGCACCTGCTGGCCGAGCACGCGCCAGACGCTGCTGATCACGGGGGTGTGGCTGTGGCTGCTCAATATCGACGCCCCCGGCTACAAGATCCTTTTCGACGAGCCGGTGCAGAGCTCGACGGCGATGACGCTGCACACGGAGCGGGAGTTTGCCACGACGGTCCGCGCCTACCACGTGAACGAAGTCTTCACGGTGTTGAAGGCCTACCTGGACAAGCGTCCGCCGCTCTTTCCGTTTCTTGTCGCGGTGGTGCACGACGTGACGGGCTACCGGATGAGCAATGCGTTCATCGTGAACGCGGTGGGCACGCTCGGACTCGTGGTGCTGGTGTGGTTTCTCGGACGGCGCTATGGCGGCGGCCCAGGCGGTGGAGGTTGCGCGATCGCGCTGCTGGCGACGCTGCCGCTGCTCGGCATCACGGCGACGAGCGCGGGCATGGACCTCGTGAATCTCACGATGCTCGCGGCGGTGTGGCTGGCGATCGTGCTCTACCTCGACCGGCCGAGCGAGCCGCGGACGATGCTCATGATCGTGACCGTGGCGCTGCTGGCGTATTGTCGCTACGAGTCGGTGCTGTATGTCGGCGGCGTGGCGGTGGCATGGGTGTTAAGCAGCTGGCGCCGGAGGTCGTGGAAGGTGGAGCCGATCTGGGGGCTCCTGCCGCTGTCGCTCGTGCTGTATGCGTGGCACAATACGGTCCTCTCCAATACGCCTGCGCTCTGGGAGCTGCGGCCCGAGCAGACGCATCGCTTCAGCTTCGAGTACGCGGCGAACAATCTCTCGCACGCGGGCCGGTTTCTTTTCGCGGTGGATCGCGCGCTGCCGAATTCGGCGCTGATCTCGATTTTTGGGATCGTGGGTCTCCTGGTGGTGCTGGGCGGCCTCGTGAGTCGTAGGACGAAACTGGATACGGCCGAGGGCACCGGGCTGGCGATCGTGGGCGCGGGCGCGGGGGCATCGTTTGCGATGCTGATGTGCTACTACTGGGGTGAACTCGACGATCCGATCGTGTCGCGGCTTTCGCTGCCGCTGCATCTGCTGTTTGTGGTGGTGACGGTGGCCGCGTGGCGGCAGCTCGCGGCTGAGTCGGGGCGCTGGTTTGGCGGCTGGCGGCTGGTGGGACTGGCGACCGGGGTCGTGTGGCTGGCGATCACCGTGCCGGCGGCGGCGGGCGATCGCTACACGACGAATAATTTCATGCGGCGGAATTTCGAGTGGGAGCGGCGGATCGTGGCGCAATTCTGGCCGACGCCGGGTCTCGTGATCTCGAACCGCTCGCCGATCTGCTGGCTGGCCGACGGTATTCCGTCTGTGTCGGTGGACCGGGCTCGACTGCGGCTGGACGAACTGCGTTGGCACATGGAGCGGCACAGCTTCGGCACAGTGCTGGTGATGCAGCGCGTGCTGACCCGCGGCGCCGACGGCGGCTGGGCGGTCGATGCCACGGATGTGCTGCCGGAGCGCTGCCGCCTCGAGGAGATCGCGGTGCGGCGGCTGGGCGCGACGTTGACGCGCGTCAGCCGGGTGGTGGCGATTGATCCTGAGCCGGCGCGGTGAGGGGGCGAGGAGAGGGCGGGCGGGTAGGGCGAACGGGCGCGGATTTTGGAACGGTTTAAACTGAAGTGGAGCCACAGATAACACCGATGGCACAGATGGAGAAATCCGTGATATCTGTGCAATCAGTGGCTACGGTTTTTAAGGAAAACGTCAACGCGCAGCCTTGCGGCGCTCGATGGCTTGCAGCCATTCGGTGAAGGAGCTGTCGAAGGCGAGGCGCGTGTCTTCCTCGGTCAGGCGGTAGATGAGGATGGAGTAGCCGACCGTGGCTTCCGGGGGGCGGGCGCGGAGGTAGTAGCACAGCCGCGTGAAGCGGAGCTGGTCGTAACGCAGCCACGCACGATCCCACTGGGCGACGGGGGCGATGCTCACGAGTTCCGGACGCGAGGCGGGGTCGGTGTAGAAGCGGCGGAAGAGATCGGCCGATTCGCGGAGGCGCTGGTATTCGCTCTCGAGCTCATGTGTCCACGGTTTGGATACGTTGCTGTAGACCTGCTGCAGCATGGTCGCGCCCACGCAGTAGAGGCCGGGGCCCGGCCGGTACCAGCGGATCGGGAGCTTGAAGCCGTTGAGGAATGGCAGGCGGGTGGCGCGGATGCCGTAGTAGTCCGGCTCGCCGGAGCCGAAGTAAGAGAGATAGACCGCCTCCTCCGCGGCGCCGGGCGCCGGCCGGGTGCGCAGCCACCCGGCGAGACCCGGGAGATCCTGGCCCCAATCGAGGGAGCTGTCGACGAGGAGCCGGTAGCCATTGGCCGGGCCGCCGGCGAGCGCGTTGAAATAGGCGAGGTAGTGCGGATGGATGCGCGCGCTCGCGAGGCCCTGGCCGATAACCAGGAGAACAGGCAGGAACCGCAGGCGCGGGGAGAGCAAGCCCGGAGCGGCCAAGCCGCCGAGCAGGATGAACAGCACCGGGTAGGTCGGCAGGATATGGCGATGCCCGATATTGAGGTGGCTGGGAATCCACACGGCCCAGCAGATGACGGCGAAGACGAGGAGCGGCGCAGCGCGAGCGAGATCCCCCGCCATACCGGCCCGATGGCGGAGCCAGCGCCGCGCGAGCAGGAAGGCACCGAGCGCGCTGGCGGCGAGAATCACGAGCGGCGTCTTCCACGCAAAGGCGAGCGGGAAGAATTCCCGCCAGCCGAAGATGCTGTACTCGCCGGCGAGAAACGCTCCGCGAGCATTGGAGTACTGCATCACCATCCCGTAGCCGTAGAGAAAGGCCTCAGGCAGCAACTTCCAGGCGCGGCAGAATTCGATGAACGATGCGTGGACGCCGATGTACGGCAGCATCGCATCCCACGGCACCATGTAGTGATCGGCAGGAGGCACGCCGGGTGCGAAGCCGCTGAAGCGAAAACCGAAAAACGCCCAGATGACCGTGCCCGCCACCGCCACATGGCCAAGAGCAGAAACCGCCAGCCGCCCGCCGAGAGCGAGCCGTCCGCCGCGCGGCTCGAGGAGGAGCCGGAGCACGGCGAGCAGCGGCAGCGTGGGTGCGAGCAGCAGGAAGGAAAACTTCGCCACGCAGGCGAGCCCGAGCGTGAGCGCGCTCAACGCGCCGTTCGCCAGCGTGGGGTGCTGCACGTGGCGCCAGAACGCACCGCACGTCGCGAGGAGGAAAAAGACCGACGCGGAGTCGGAGGTCGTGAGCGCATTGTGCGCGAGAAAGTTTGGGCAGAGCGCATAGAGCGCGAGCGACAGGAAACCGGCCGGCGTGCCGAACAAGGTGCGCGACCAAAAGAAAATCAGAAGGCCGGTCCCGAGCCCGAAGACGAGCACGGCGCTGCGTCCCGCCATGAGCAGGGGCCAGTGATCGTTGCCCGCCTCGTAGAAAAACTGATAGCCGATGACCGAGGCATCGGCGGTTTTCCAATAGAGATTGTTCTCCAGCGGAGGGGGCTTGGCGCCCATCAGCCAGGAAGGGAGACCGGCGGCGCGCTGCGGGAGGTTGCCATTCTCCGGCTGGAGGCGGAAGTCGCCGTACCGCCAATAGAGATCGCCGGCGGTGACGTGCAGGATCTCATCCGCGGTGACGGATTTTTTAGAGACGGCATGCAGCGCGAGGACGGCGTGCAACAGGAGCAGGGCGGCAACGCCGAGCCACACGAGCCGGGCGGAGCTACGTCCCGGCAGAGTCATGGGAGTCGAGTGCTTGCGGCATGGGTTCGGGCGCGTCCAGGGCGATGTAGAGGAGTATGGACAGGTGCGGCGGCGGACAGCAGAATCGCGCGATGGGCTGTCAGAATCGTCACGGCGGATGAACGCCGAAGAGTACTCAAACCTCGAGCGCGTGGAGCGCGAGCATTGGTACTACGCGGGCAAACGCGAGCTCGTGCGCGGCTGGCTGGAGCGGCTGGGGGTGCTGAAGGCGGAGTGCCGCCTCCTCGACGCCGGCGCCGGCACGGGATTCTTCGCCCGGGAGCTGCGCGGGCGCTGCCGGGTGCAGGTGCTGGACGATCATCCGGAATCGCTGGCGATCCTCCGCCAGCACTTCACGCCGGAGGAGATCGTGGACGGCACGATCCGCTCGGAGCGGTTGAAGCCGGCGAGCTACGATGCGATCACGGCGATGGATGTCGTGGAGCACGTGGAGCACGATGCGGAGATGGTCCGCGCGATTCACACTTTATTGAAGCCGGGCGGGGTGGCGGTGGTGACGGCCCCGGCGAGCATGGCGCTGTGGAGCGACTGGGATGTGGTGCTGCATCACTACCGGCGCTACAGCCTGGAGAGTTTCAAAAAACTTTTCGCCGACGCCGGCTGGGAGGTGCTCGATGCGCGCTACACCAACGGCGTCGTGTACCCGGCGGTCTGGCTGGTGCGGAAGTGGCGGACGCTGCGGCAGAAAATGGGCGCGCCCACCGACGCACGGACGGAAGACCGGCTGCCACCGGCGTGGATGAACCAGCTGCTGAAAGCGACGTTTGTCGGCACGGGCCGCTCGTGGTTGCGGTCGCCCTTCGGGGTGAGCGTGCTGCTGGTGGCTCGGAAGCGGTGAGGGTGCGACAGATTCCTGGACCGGAGAGATTACCCTCGGGCGTATACTGGAAAACCAACTCGAGTGGCTTTTTGCACGGTCGGTTTTTTCTGAAAAGTAGGTATGCGCGCTCGTGCTTTTTAAAAGTTTTTGGTTCTAATGATCGCCATGCCTGAGACCACGCCTCCCAACATGGCTGATGCCGGCCTCGAGGTGCGCACCCATTTTGTGCGCGAGCGCAACGCGATGATCGCACGGGCGGACTTCGGCGAGCTCTTCGTCGACTACTACCTGCACCTGAGCACCAACCAGATCAAGGTGGCGCCGGAGCACGATGAGATGTTCAAGCGGGCGCTCGCGGCCTTCACGCTGCACAGCGCCTCGCGGCCGTGGAATGAGTTGAGCGCGTGGACGATCAATTTCCAGAAGCCGCTGGTGAATCTCTTCCTGACCGGGGACAATGAAACCGGTGCGGTGACGGGACGGGCCTTCGACGAGAACGTGAAGGAAGGCCCGGAGAACCTGTTTTTCTCCGACGTGGTCCGGGGGCGGGAGCCGAAGCGGCGGAGCGCGGTGACCTTTGTCGGACCGGATGTGACGGTGGCGGTTGAAAAATTCTATACGCAGAGCGAGCAGCGTGGAGCCAAGTATTTCCAGCTCGCGGAAGAGGAATTTGCCCTGGTCGTCGAGCACCCGGACTGCGACATGGCGTGGTTCAACGCGCTGACCGTCGAGGAGGTGAAGACGATGGAGCAGAAGAATACGCTCTCGCTGCTGGAGCGCCGGATCTATCGCTGGCACTGCGGCTGCAACCAGGCGCGGATGATGGAGGTGCTCGCGCCGACGATGAAGGCGGACCCTGAAGCGTTGTTTGCGGGCGATGCGAAGATCGAGATCCGGTGCCCGCGCTGCGGCGCGAGGCATGCGATCACGCGCGAGGCGCTGGAGGCGTTTGTGGCTACGCCGCGCAATGGGGCGGACGGGACGGGTGAGGCGGGAGCGAAGTAGTGCGGTGCCGCGACGTGGCGTGGCAGGCGAGCGAGGCCGGGGTGGGGGAGAAAGCAGGAGGGGAACGCTTATCTGCGCTAATCTTTTTTGCGGGAGGGCGTGACGGGTGGGTGCGGGCTTCGCCTGATCGGCGAAGCGCGGACGCGTGATACCAAGCACGAACTGAAAAGAGACGAGAGACACGGAGCGCACGGAGATGGCACAGAGGTCACGGAAGGGAGGCGGTTTTAAAACCCGCGCTTTCGCATAGCTGAAGGCCACGGAAGGGCCGCTTTCTCTCGCGAGCAAACGACAGGGCGGCCGGACGACCGCCGCTACCTTTCTAAAGCCCAAAACCTAAGGGCCATTGGCATTACTTCTCCAGGGTCTTTAGTCGGATGGCGCGGTACTCGACCTTCATGGGCGGGCCGACGTGGACTTGGACGCCGAGGAGGCCGTCGGCGCGGCGGTTCTTCGGGTCGTCGTCGATGACGACGCTCATGACCTTGCCGTTGAGGATGTGGGTGATGACGTGGCCGCGGGCGATGAGGTGGTATTCGTTCCAGTCGCCTTCCTTGATGGCCTTGGCGAGCTCGGCGGTGTCGCCGAGCGAAGCGACGACGGAGAGCTTGGCGGAGGGGTCGATGCGGACCACTTCGCCGCGGCGGGCGAGGAAGGTGCGGCCGCGCTCCTCGTAGTTCTGGCCGGTATGGCGGACGCCGCCTTTGTTTTTGGCGGCGCCGTCGATATCGGCCTGGTAACCGGCGAGCGACCACCTGGCATCGGTGAGCTCGACGCTGCGGTAGTTGATGCCGCTGTTGCCCTGGTCGCTGATGCGGTACTGGAGCTTCAGCTCGAAGTCGGCGGGGCTGCCGCCGCGCCAGATGATGAAGGTGTTTCGCTTCACGATGGTCTCGGGCGTGATCTCGCCGACGAGGCAGCCGTTTTCGAGGCGCCAGTACTTCGGGTCGCCATCCCAATTGGCGAGGGACTTGCCATCGAAGATGGAGACGAAGCCGGCGTCGGGGTCGGTCGAGGGCTTGGCGGCGGCGGCGTTGGCGGCCGGGGCGGGAGCGGCCTTGGGCGCCGGGGCTTGGGCGAGTGCGACGGGGGCCAGCGCGCCGAGCGTGAGCGCGAGAAGGAGGATGGCGGGAGAGTTCACGGGATGGAAGGAGGGTAATATGGCGCGACGCGCGCCTGGTAGCGGCAGAGGGATTGCTGCGTCGGCCTGCGGAGGCGGGGCGGCGTGCAATGACACAAAGAGGGGACGCCGCAGGATTGCGTTGGGGCGGAGCGGGCCGCAATGAGAATGCGCGGCATGGACGACATCGCGCAGACCATTTGGAAGGGGCTCTCGACGGCCTCACGCCTCGACCAGATCAACCTGGTATTGGGCGTGGTGGGCGTGGCGCTGATGATCCGGCGGAGCCTGTGGGCGTTTCCGGTGGGGCTGGTGGCAGTGACAGTGCAGGGGTTTTTGTTTTTTCAGGTCCGGTTCTATGCGGATGCGGCGCTGCAGGTTTTCTTTTTTGTGACGCTGGCCTGGGGCTGGTGGCACTGGACTCACGCGCGCGGGACGGCGGTGGAGCTGCCGGTGACAACGATGGGGGGGCGCGACCGCCTGTTGTGGATCGGAATCGCGGCGGGCACGACGGTGGTGTGGGCGCTGGTGCTGCAGCGCTGGACGGATGCGGTGATGCCGTGGCGTGATGCGGCGATCGCCGCGCTGCAGGTGGTGGGGCAGGTGCTGCAGGCGCGGAAGAAACTGGAGAACTGGGCCTTTCTTACGGCGGCCAACATTGTGGCGATCCCGGCCTACTGGAGCGCGGAGCTGGCGTACACGGCGTTTCTCTTTGGGATCTATCTCGTGCTGGGGCTGCTGGGCTGGCGCGCGTGGGCGCGGGCGAAGGAGAATGAGATCAAGACGAGCGAGCCGCTCGCGGAGACGAAGGGACGCTCATGACGGGGGAGCCGGTCCGGATCGTGGTCTCGGGGACGGAGTCGACGGGAAAGACGTGGCTGGCGCAGCGATTGGCGGCGCACTTCGGCGAGCCGTGGTCGGCGGAGTATGCGCGGGAATTTTGGGACGCGCACGGTGGCATCACCGCAGGCGACCTCGATGCCGTGGACCGCGGCCAGGTGGCGAATGAGGAGGCAGCGGCGGCGAAGGCGCGGCGCGTGGTGTTTTTCGACACCGACCTGATCACTTGCGTGCTGTGGAACGACCTGCTGTTTCCCGGGGCGTGTCCGGAGTGGGTGCGGGAGGAGGCGGACCGGCGGGCGCGGCGGGTGGCGGTCTATTTATTGTGCGAGGCGGATGTGCCCTTTGCGCAGGATCCGCAGCGGTGCTTTCCGGAGGAAGCGGAGCGCGGGAAAATCGCGGGGCTATGGCGCGAGGCGCTCGCCGCGCGGGGGCTGCCGGTGGTGGAGATTCGCGGGGACTGGGCTCAGCGGGAGCGGACGGCGATTGCGGCGGTGGAGAGGGTGTTGGGCGGGAAGACGTAGCCTGCGAACACGCGGACGACGCGAAAAGAAAAGGAAGGCCCGCTAATCACGCGAATTGACGCGAATGATGCGGGGTGGATTCGGAGGGATAGGCAGAGGCGGGGAAGCCGAGGGCATTTCTTTTCGCCCTTCATGCTCTTCCTCGTCCCAGCTGAGCTTAGACGGAGAACCGCTAATCTTC
>JAZKEV010000484.1:0-3055 GCA_040386765.1 Verrucomicrobiota bacterium
AGGATGCCGCTCGCCGGCGGCAGGGCCACGATCTCGATGTTGGGCTTGATGTGGGCAAAGGGCGGCGTCTCGCGGCGCGAGAACCACTGGTAGTCCACCGTCAGCGCCACGCGGTCGTTGATCCGCCACGTCACCACCGGCGCGAGCACCGTCGTCCGCTGCTTGCCGGGCTCGAAGTACTCGATGCCGTTTTCAAACGCGCCGTTGAAGCGGAAGAGGAGGCTCTTGCCGGCGAGCGGCTGGTTCACGTCGACGGAGGTGCGCCAGAAGCTGTCCGTGCCCACTTGGCCGTTCACCGTCGTCGAGGCCTTCGCGCCGGGGCGTTTCGTGATGTAGTTCACCGTGCCACCGGGTGCGACCTGGCCGTAGAGCACCGATGCGGGGCCTTTCACGACCTCCACGCGCTCGACGCTCACGGTGTCGACATAGCCTTCGCCGACGAAGCCGTTGTGCTGCGGTGCCTGGTCGAAGCCGCGGATCGTATAGACCGCGTTGCCAGCATTGAACTCACGGCCCGAACTCGTGACGCCCGGCGCGTATTGCACGACGTCGAAGAGATCGCGCGCGCCGATGTCGGTGATGAATTGCTGCGTAAACGCGCTCACCGCAAACGGCAGATCCTTGATCGGCGTATCGATGCGCGTCGCCGAGACGGAGTTGCCGGCGCGGTAGCCCTTGTCGGCGGAGGTCGAGACCTGAAACGCCGAGAGCGTAATCACGTCCTCGCTCGCTTGGGCCGCCGGAGCGGGATTGTTAGTCTGTGCCTGCGCCGCGACAGCGGCCAGCGTGAGGGCCGCACAACTCGTGCGGCGGAGGGTTTTCACTACGTGGGTCATGTGGGTTCTTCGGGTTTGCACGGCGGGACCGCCGCCGCTCAGGGGCTCTGGGGTGAACTGATAATTATTAGATCGCTGGGGCTGCCAAGCGCAAACTACCAGATAAGAAACTCTTTCCGCACCGCGGTTCCGTCAAAGAGCCGCGGTAATTGGAACAGATTTGAATAATCTCACGCCATATAGCCACGAGCGCCAGCGAGTCGAAGGCGCACGTCGGCTCGTCCAGGCTACGGCTCCCTGAACGCCGCTCTCCAACCCACCTACCCTAATAACTATCACGCTCCCGCTTACTCCACCTTCGCCTTCACCGTGCCATCCGCAAATTCCGCGGTGATCTTCGCTCCCGGGGCCAGCGCCGCGCGACGCGTCACCGGGCGCCCTGCTTCATCGCGCACGATGGCGAAGCCGCGATTCAACACCGAGACCGGGCTCGCCCCCTGCAGCCGCTTCCACAGCGCGAGCAGCCGGTGCGACTCGATCTGCACGCGCCGCTCCGGCGAACGCTGCACGAGCAGCGAGCGCAGCTCGCTCAATTGCTCTCGCCGCGCCTGCGTCGAGTGCCGCAGCGCCGCACCGAGGCGGTTCGCCAAGTCATCCAGTCGCAGGAACCCCTGCTCCACCTGCGCCGCCGGCGAGAGCAGCCGGAGCCGTGAGCGCGCGTGATCCAGCAGCGCGCTGCGATCGCGCAAGCCCGCATCCGTGAGCGCGCCCAGCGCCTCCTCGGCCTGCCGCACGCGCTCGACGCCTTCGACAAAATGACTCGTGATCAATTCCGCCGCCGCGCTCGGCGTTTCCGCGCGCACATCCGCGGCAAAATCGCACAGCGTGAAATCGATCTCATGCCCCACCGCCGAGACGATCGGCAGCCCGCACGCCGCCACCGCGCGCACCAGCGGCTCCTCGTTAAAGGCCCACAGATCCTCGATGCTTCCGCCGCCGCGCCCGATCACCAGCAGGTCGAAAATCTTCAGATCTTCTGCCAACCGCAGCATCGCGATCATCTCCGCCGCCGCGCCCTCACCCTGCACCTTGGCCGGCAGAATCACCACGCGGCCGCGCCATTTCCGCCGCACGACGATCCGCGCAAAATCCTGCACCGCCGCGCCTGTCGGCGACGTGATGAAGCCGACCGTGAGCGGCATCGTCGGGATCGCCTTCTTCCGTTCGGCCGCGAAAAGCCCCTCCGCCGCCAGCCGTGCCTTCAGCGCCTCGAATTCCCGCTGCAACCGCCCCACGCCGTCGTCCACCACCACGCGCACGATGAGCTGATACTGCCCGCGCGCCTCATAGACGCTCACCTCGCCGTACACGACCACCTGCAAGCCGTCGCGGAGCTTTACATTCTGCCGCATCGCATCGCCGCGAAAGAGCACCGCGCTCAGCTGCGCCCCCGCATCCTTCAGGGAAAAATAGAAGTGCCCGCTCGCCTGCGCGCGCAGGTTCGAGACCTCGCCGCGTATCCAGCTTGGCCGTACGCCGCCCTCCAGCACCTGCTTCACCCGGCGGGTGAATTCCGACACGCTCTCCGCGCGCGGCTCCTCATCCAGTAGCGGTTTCACAGCGCGGCCTTCGCCTTCTTTTTCGCCAGATGGCGGCGGACAAACTGCGTGCCCACGCTCAGCGCCACGATGAGCAGCACCGCCGTGATGATCGTCTTGCCCTTGCCCTGGCTGAGCGCGTCGCCAAACAGCATGAACCCACAGTTGATCGGCCACTGAATCGCGCACGAGATCACGAGGTACCGCAGAAACGGCGCGTCGACCAGGCCGAGCAGGTAGTTCTGCACAAAGAAGGGAAAACCCGGGGTCACGCGCAGCAGCACGATCAGGTCCGTGATATCCTCACGACCCACCTGCGGAATATTGTAGCCGAAGCGCGCGAGCACCCGCGTGAGCCATGGCCGCAGCCAGCGCCGCGCCAGCCAGTAGGTCACCGTCAGGTTCAACGTCAGCGCCAGGATTCCGAGCAGGATGATCGTCGGAAAACCCAGCCGCTCGCCAAACAGCGGACCGGCCCCGAGCGCAAAAGGCGCCATCGGCACTCCAAAGGCCGGCAACACCGCCATCGCCCCAAAATAAACCGCCGGTCCGGCATTCGCGATCGCGTCCGCCACCAGCGACACGATCCGCCGCGTTTCATCGTAAGCCACCCGCCAGCCGACCAGCTGCAGCACCATCGCGACGATCACGAGCGCGATCGCGCCCGCGATCGCGAGCTTC
>JAZKEV010000484.1:3065-31811 GCA_040386765.1 Verrucomicrobiota bacterium
AGAAGCGCCTCGTCGACCTTCTTGTGGTAGCCGGTCGTGATGCTCTTCTGGCTCTGCTCCATGCGCACCCAGTTGCGCTCCTGGTAGGCCGGGTCACGCTGCGCGTCGGGCTTGCCGCGTTCCTCGGCCATGCGGACGATCTGCAAGGCGGAGCCGACGAGCTTCGCGAGCGGGAGCTTCTTTTTCGGTGGCGTCGTCGGCAGGGACATCGCGCCAGCCTGCCTGCCGCCGCGCAAGACCGTCAAGAACTCGCCAAAACGCTCCAGTCACCCCTCCGCGGCCCGCACCGAGCTTGCCGCCCTTACTCTGTCGGTATCTGCTGGATACGCGCGATGTCCTCCCGCCCAGCGTCTCACCTGTTTCCGTCTCTCTCTGGTGGAGGCGCGGTGCCCCCACCGCGCGGGCTGTCGCATGCGCGGTTTCTTAGCCACACCGCGCACCGCTTGTCCCAATGCTCGGCATGCCCCGCGTGACCACCGTGTCCTCCGCTGGCCTCAAAAACGGGCTGCTGGTCCTCGCCAGCCTCTGCCTCGCCCTCGTCACGTTGATCCCGCCCGCCAGCACGCGCATGTGGGCCTGGCCGTGGTCGCTGGCCCTTGCGGGCACCCTCACCCTCCCTTCCATAGTGCCGATCCTGCGCGGCTTCGCCACCGACCGACCGCTCGTCCTGCCGTCCTTCGGCTGGATCGCTCTCACGTTCGCCAGCGCAATCACACTGCTCCTCTCGGCACTCGCGAGCCCGTATCAGGTCAGCCTCCTTTGGGCCGCGCCGCTGCTCGTCGGCCCGATGGTCTTCCTCCTCGCCTTCGACTGGCTGCACACCGAGCCGTCGCAGCTCGAAATGCGGCGGCGCCAACTCCACCATGGCCTGCTCCTCGCCTTCGCCGTGCTCGGGGCCACGAGTTTCGGCCTCTGGCTCGCGGAGCTCATTCAGTCGACCACGCCCGCACTGGAGCTGCGCAACGCTCATCCTCTCGGCCACTCCAACTACACTGCCGGCCTCGCCCTGCTCATGCTGCCTCTCGCGGGCGCCACGGTCTGGCAGCAGCGCAATCTGTGGCAGACGCTGGGCATCGTCGTCGCGCTCCTTGCGCTGGCGCTGCTTTTCACCAGCGGTAGCCGTGGCGGTATCATCGGTCTGGCCGCGCTGGCCTTCTTCGCACTTGTCTTCGCGCCCGTCGCTCCTCGGAAAAAAATCCTCCTCGGCGTCGTCGCCGTCATCGCGGGCGGCGTCTTCATCGCCGCCAATCCCCGCACGCGCACCTTGTTCTCCACCGGCCGCAGCGACTCGCCGCTCGCGCTCAGCGACATCCAGCGCTCCGCCATGCTCGTGGCCTCCGCACGTATGGGCTTGGAACGTCCTGCCCTCGGTTGGGGACCCGGCACCACCCCGCTGGTATATCCACGTTTCCGACACGGTCTCGCCGGCGGCGCAGAAACCGTCCTCCAACTCCACTCCCTCCCCGCCAACCTCTGGGCCGAGCTGGGAGTGGCTGGCCTCGCCTGCTTCGCAGCCTTTCTTGCACTCCTCGCGCGCGATGTCCGCGGCGACCGGATCGCCGTGGCCACGTTCGCCAGCTACGGCGCCTTTGCGCTCACCGACTGGCAGCTCGATATCCCGATCTTCACCCTCACGCTCGCCGTGCTCGCGGCGCTCGTCGCGCGGCCGGCCCAGATAACTCGCCCCTTCGCCCCTCGCCTCGCCGCCGTGTTCAGCCTTTGTACCCTCGGGCTCGTTGGCCTCCTCGGCAAAATCGATCCCGCGCCCGACCTCAACCTCCGCGCCCTCACACTCGCGCGCGACCCGACCAAAACAGCAGAAGCCACAAGTCTGCTCCGGCTATCGCTCACGCTAAACCCCGATCAGGAGATCGCGCATTTCAATCTCGGCTGGCTCCTCGTCGTGGCCGATCCCGCGGCGGCCGAGCGCCATTTTCTCGCTGCCGTGCACCTCGTGCCCGACAAGGGCGGCGTTTACTTCGGCCTCGGTCTCGCTCGGCTCAACCAAGGCCGGCCCCAGCCCGCCGCCTCCGCCTTCGCCCTCGAGTGCCTCAACGATCCCACATTCCTCTTTTCGCCGTGGTGGCGCGAGCCCGCCATCGCCGCCCAACGCGAGGCCACGCTCACCGCGCTCCGTCGTCACCTTGATCGCACCCGCGCGCAGCTTCCGCCCGAAAGCCAGAGCCCAGCACGTGCCGCCCTATCTCGCATCGCCGAAGCCGCACCCCAGCTCGGCCAGATCCCGCCCGGCCCCGAACGCACCCTCCGCCGCGAGCGCACCGGCTACCCCGTGCTCATGCGCAATCTCGACCTGCCCCCGCCCGTCGATCTCTACGATGTCCGCGAGCTTGTCAGCCGACCCGCCGCCTTCGCGAACTTGCCGCCCAAGGGCTGGCTGCCTTCGCCTCTGTTGCTGGCATTGCTCAACGAGCCCGTTTCTCCCAAACCCTGAGCTGGACCGATGCCGCGCGTTGCCAACTCCCTTCGTGAAACGATCCTGCCGCTCGCGCTGCTGATCGGCGACACGCTCGTGACCTTCGGCGGGCTGACGCTCGGGTACTGGCTCCGCTACAAATCTCCCGTCGGCCACTTCGGCATCGAGGTGCCACACGCCACCTTCACGCTCTATCTGCCTCTGCTGCTGGTCGGTGTCGCGCTGCTCGTCGCCACCTTCGCGCAGCTCGGCCTCTACGACTCCCGTCTGCTGCTGCGCCGCTACCAGAGCCTCAACGCCATCCTCAAAGGCTCCGCGTTCTGGCTTGCGACCTACCTCAGTCTCTCGCTCGTCCTGAAGTTCGATCCGCCGATCTCGCGGTTGTTCGTCGTCATCGCCTTTGCCTGCCTCGTCGCTGGCCTCTATTTCTGGCGGGCGCTCGCCTACCGCTGGATGACACGCCGTGAGGTTGTCGTGCGCCTCCGCCGGCGCGCTGTGCTGCTCGGCTGGAACGATCAGGCCCAGGCCCTCGCCGCCGAGATCGCCCGCGATCCCGCGCACCCGTTTCACCTCATCGGCACGCTGCAGCTCGCGCGCGATACCACGCCGCCGCTGCCCCTGCCCGCAACCGGACTTCCCGCACTCGGCGGGATGAGCGATCTCGAAACAGTCCTCGCCCGCGAGCAGGTCGACCTCCTCATTCTCACGCGGCTCGATCTCCCGCGCGCCGAACTGCAGCGCATCGTGGAAATCTGCGAACGCGCCTACGTCGAGTGGAAGATCGTCCCCGGCGCCTTCGATATTTTCCTCAGTGGCCTCCATCTCCAGACGATCGGCCGCGTCCCGGTGCTCGGCGTCGAGGAGCTGGCGATCAACAAGATTTTCAACCGCATCCTCAAGCGCGCCTTCGATCTTGTCGGCGCCGTCGTCGGTCTCGTGCTCTCGCTGCCCGTCGCCACCCTCCTCGCTTTGCTCATCAAGCGCGAATCTCCCGGCGGCCCGGTATTTTTCCGCCAGGTGCGGGTGGGCGCCAGCCATCGGTCTTTCAATGTCTGGAAGCTGCGCAGCATGCACCCCGACGCCGCGCTGCAGGATGCCGCCCGTCAGAGCACCGCGCGCGGCGACCCGCGCCTCCTGCGCATCGGCGCCTTCATGCGGCGGTGGAATCTCGACGAGCTCCCGCAGTTTTGGAATGTCCTCTGCGGCAACATGAGCCTCGTCGGCCCGCGCCCGGAGCGCCCGCTGCACGTCGACCGGCTCTCGGAGGAAATCCCGCACTATCTCCCCCGCCATCTCGCCAAGCCCGGCATGACCGGCTGGGCGCAGGTCAACGGCCTCCGCGGCGAGTCCGACCTCACCGCCCGCGTGCAACACGATATCTACTATATCGAGAACTGGTCGTTCTGGCTCGATGTGCAGATCATCCTCCTGACGTTCGTGCGTTGGAAAAACGCCTACTGAGCGAACGCCCCCATGTCCGCTCCCCGCGCCCTCCACCGTCCTCCGCCCGCTGCCTACTGGCTCGCCGGGGCATTGCTGCTCCTGCCGTGGTTCTACCGTGTGCCGTGGGATACTCCGCGCGCCATTCCGCTCGTGCTGCTCACACCCGCGCTCGTGCTGGGCCACCGGGAACTCTCGGCCGCACTTGGTCACATCTTCAGCGCGCGCCCGGGCGTCACGGTTCCGCTGCTGGTTCTCCTTGGCGCGGTGCTGCTCTCGACCGCGATGTCGCCGCACTGGGCCGCCTCCGCCGTCACGGCCGCCACCTGGTGTCTGCTCGCGCTCACCGCTGTGCTGGTCGGCCAGCTCATCGCCGCCGCACCGGCCACCTCCACGCTGCTCGCCGGCGCGCTCGCCGCGAGCTCCGCCATCGGGGTCGTGGTCCACGCCGCGCGCTGGATCGGGGGCGAGCCCCCCGACTACGCCTTCTATGTCCACCACCGGCTGATGGGCCTGCACACCTTCGGCGGCGCGCTCGCTTCGCTGGCGCTCCTCGTTTGGACGTGGCCCAAAACCACTGCCCCACGCCTCTTGTGGCTGGTCGTCGGCCTCGTGAATTGGGCCGGCCTTCTCTGGACCGGCAGCCGCTCGCCGCTCATCGGCATCGCCGTCGCAGTCGCGCTCTGGCTTTTCAAGATGGAACGCCCCGCGCGCCGCCAACTGCTGTTTGCCTCCGTCTTTCTCGTCGCCGGCGGCCTCGTGCTTTCCGTCATTGCCTGGACGCCCGAGCCGTATCTCGGCTGGTGGAGCGCGTGGACTCGGAGCGCCGGAGCCACCACTGCCGCAGCCATCACGTCGAACCGCTCCGATTTCTGGCTCAGTGCGCTCAACCACGTCCGCGCCGCACCGTGGTTTGGCCACGGCGCCGATGCGTACGGCTACCTGACGCCGCAGCTCGAGGGCGCGCAGCCGCATAATCTCGCGCTCCAGCTCGTCCTCGATCTCGGCGTGCCCGGCGCGTTCTGCGCTTTGCTCCTCCTCGCTGGTTGCCTGTGGCGCGGCTACCGAGCGAGTTCAGCCTCCTCCGCTCAACTCTTCTGGGCCGCCTTTGCTACGGGCTGCGTCGTCGCTTCGTTTCTCGACGGCTATTTTTACTACACGCTCGCGGCGCTCCCTGCAATGATCGCGCTCGGCGCCAGCGCGACGTCTCAGCCGCCGACAGATCCCACGCCATCTCCCCGCCCGCTCGCCCGTGCCGTCATGCGCCTCTGGCCCTTCATCGCAGCCGCCTCCGCCGCGCTCCTCCTGCTCCACAGCGTGCTCTTCCACCTCGCGGCGCATCGCCCGACACCCGTCTCGCCCAGTGCGTTCACCGCCCGCCTTTGGCACGCCTTCCCGAGCACCACCGTGAACGTCGACGAGTGGGTTCCGCGGTGGACCACACCCTTTCCCGACGCCGCGCTCGCGACCGCCCGCCGCGCCATCCCGCACTCGCAGACGCCCGAGCTCTTCCGTGTCCAGATCGCCCGCCTCCTCGCGCAGCGCGGCGACTTCGCCGGCGCCATCGCCGAGCTCGAGCGCGCCCGCGCCGATTCCCGCCCGACCCAGCACGCTGCGCTGGATATCCTGCTCGCCCGCATGCGCGCCAGCGCTGCCCCATAGCGCGCGCCGCACTCAGCCGGCTCAAGTTACCGCTCCCCATCCCCCACCACCGTCCGCACCGCACGCGACAACGGCCCCACCGGCCGCTCCGGCTGCAACGACGGTGGCAGTTTCCCTTCCAGCCGCGGGTCTTTCAGCACGCGCCGTATGCTCTCGGGATTCGGGTGTGGCACAAACAGCAACGGTTGCCCTGCAAACACCTCGGCGTTGCCCGAGCGCTGAAACTCCACCGCCAGTCGCACCGGCGCCTCGCGATCTGCGGCTCGCGGCCTCACAATTCCACGCCACACCTGCGCCGATAGCCCAAGCCATCCCACGAAAAGAAAGGCCAGCCACGCGAAGAACCCCGTCCGCGCCAGCTTGCGCTGACCGCCCGCCACCTGATGGATCGCGCCCGCCGACAACCAGACATTGCCGACCACGAGCATGCTCACGAAATCCACATAACGCGAGGGCACGCCGTGCTCGAATTCCCTTCCGCCGCCTCGCATCGCCGCCACCGCCAGCGCGCATGCGAGGCCCCAGCCCGTCAGCGCCAGCGCAAAATTTTCTCCCGCAAATGTCTGCCTTTGTCCCACCACCCGCGTGGCCACCGTCACGAGGAGCGGCAGGTTCAGTGCCAGCGCCGCCAGTGGCTGGCCCACGTGTGGCCACGATAAAAACATCACCGCCGTCCGCAGCGCCTCCGCCGTCGTCTGCGGTCGCAACGCTTCATGTGCCGGCACCGCCACGCGCATAACCCACGCCGCACCGAGCAGCGCCAGTACCGGCACGAGCGCGGAAACATCCGGTCGTCGCCCTGCCCAGCGCACCAGCAAGAGGCCCCCCACGGCCGCCGGCACCAGCGCCCCGGCGCCCATCGCCAGCAGCGCGCTCATCCCCAGTGCCAGCGCCGCCGCCTGCCGCCGCCACGAAAGCCGCTCTCCCGCCAGGAGCCAGAGGGCCGCCACCGAAAACAGGAGCACGAAATAAACCTGCGACTGAAATCCCCACAGCACGTTGTGCCACGCGAGGTGCGGCAGGAATAACACCGTCACGCCCAGCGCCACCCACCCACGCGTCGCTGCGCTCACCGTGGATAGGATCATGCCCCCCAGCAGCGCGGCCAGCGCCGCCCGCAATCCCGCTCCCGCACTCATCTGCACCAGCGGGTCCCACTGGCCATTCGCCTTGAACAGCAAAAGATTCAGCGCGTGCGTCCACACGATGCGGTGCTCGTTGTGCGGTCGCAGCAGCTCCGTCCCCTGCAACGAGCCATCGACCGTGGCCGGGTAGAGCCACCCGCCCTCCACGTCCCATTGATCCTGATACGGGATGTCGGTACCGGCCACCGCCACGAGCCACAGCTGGGCGGCCAGCACGACGCCAAAGATCGCCGCCATCCAGCCCCACGGGCGTCGCCCGGCCTGCTCCGGCGCGCCTGACGCCGTGGCATCGGCGGCGTTCACAACGGGCGCACCTTCCGATGCCCGCGCAACCGCGCCTTCCAGCGCGCCACGCGTTTCCATGCCCCAAACGCCGCGAGGTATTTCCAACGCACCAGCGCCGAGCCGCGCGGATTGAAGTGCTTGAGATACACATCGCGATTCGCGTCGAAGATCGCCTGCGACATCGCCTCGAAGTCCCGACCGACGCTCACCCCCTTGATGTGCGTGATCCGCACCGTGCCATCGTAAACCACGCGAAAGCCCGCATCCGCTACGCGGATACATAGGTCGAGGTCGTCGCCATACATGAAGAAGTGCTCGTCGAACACTTTCCCATCGGGTGCCACCTCCTCCGCAAAGAGCCACCGCGCTCCCAGCATGAACGCCCCGTTGATCGCGCCCACATCATAACTCTCCCCGACTGGCAGGTGCGTGAGATTATAGCCCGCAAACAACCCCACCCGCGGAAACGCCCCCGCCAGCCCCACTGCGCGGCAGAACCCATCCCACAGGGTGGGGATGCTCCGCCGGCACGCCAGATCCATCGAGCCATCGAGGGTCACCAGTTGCGGCGAGATCAGCCCGATCTCCACATCCTCCTGCAGCCGGCGGACACAGTGCGCGAGCGCCTCGTCGTTGCAGATCGTATCGGGATTGAGAAACAGCACGAACTCCCCGCGCGTCCGCGCGAAACCCACGTTATTGGCCCGGCCGAAGCCGAGGTTGGCCCCCGCATCGACATAAATCACTCGCGGAAAGTCCCTCCGCACGATCTCTCCGACCGCGTCCGCGCCCTGGCTGTTATCCACCACCACGACCTCCACCACGTAGCCCATCAGCCGCTGCGGGAGCGAGCGCAGGCATGCGCCGATCTCGTCGCGCGATTTGTACGCGACGATGACGATCGATAACAATGGCAACTCCGGCGTGGACACTCGGGGACCGTGCCTGATGCTCTCACAGAACGCAATGTCCGCCGTGCCGCCTGTCAGCGTCATCATCGTCTGCAAGAACCCGGGCTCCCGTCTCGCCGTCGCCCTCGACAGCGTGTGGTCGCAAAGCCACGTCACGCCCGAGTTGATCGTGGTCGACGGCGGCTCCACCGATGGCACCCGCGAGTACCTCGAGGCCAACCGCGCCCGGATCGCCACGCTCATCTCTGAGCCCGATACCGGCGTCTACGACGCCATGAACAAGGGGATCGCACACGCGCACGGCGAGTGGGTTTACTTCCTCGGCGCCGACGATCGCCTCGCGGGCGACAAGATCTTGAGCGAATGCCTGATCTGGGGAAAAAAGACTGAGTCAGGCGTGATCGCCGGCGAAGCCGCCTTCGACGATGGCCGCATCTACAAGCTCCATTCGCGGGTCAACGCCCTTGCACGCAACTTCGTCCACCACCAGTCCGCGCTCTACCGGCGCACGCTCTTCGACGAGCACGAGCGCTTCGATACCTCGCTCGCGGTGATGGCCGACTACGACTTCAATGTCCGCCTCTGGAAAAGCCGCGTGCGCTTCAAGCCCATCCCCCTCCGTGTCGCCGCCTGCTCTGTCGGCGGCGTGAGCGACCGCGGCGAGTGGCTCGGCTACCGCGAGGAGATTACGGTGCGCCACCGCTACTTCGCCGCCCCACGCTGCCTCGTGTGGGACGCGCTCTCCGTCGCTCGTTACTTCCGCAAGCGGATTGTCATCCGTCGCAATCGCTCCCGTGGCTGATTCCTGGAAACAATCGCTCCGCCACGCGGCCAACCGCGTGCTCAACCCGCTCGGGCTCCATCTCGTGCGCCGCGAACGCGCCTTCGAGATGGAGGGCCTGCTCGCCCGCGCCGCCGCCCGCGGTCCCGCGCTCGGCACGTGGATCGATGTCGGCGCCTCCGACGGGTCGTGGTCGCTGCGGGCTCACCGCTATTTTCCACGGGCGCGTTACGCGTTGTTCGAGCCGCTCGCCGAGCGTCAGGCCGCGCTCGCCACGCTGCACGCGCGCCACGGCTTCGAGATCGTCGCAGCTGCTGCCGGCTCCTCGCCCGGCGAGATCGCGTTCACCATCGACCCCGCGCTCGATGGCAGCGGCGTAGCCGCGCCAGGCACCGCCGGCACCCGCGCCGTCCCCGTCGAGACCATCGACCGCATCGTCGCGACGCGCAGCCTCCCCGGCCCGTTCGGCATCAAGCTCGATACCCACGGCCACGAGCTCGCCGTCCTCGCCGGGGCCACGCAAACCCTCGCCGCCGCTGAGTTACTCGTGATCGAGGCGTACAACTTCACCCTCGTCCCCGATTGCCTGCGCTTTCACGAACTGTGCGCGTGGCTCGAAGCTCGCGGCTTCCGGTGCTGCGATCTGGCTGACCCCATGCGCCGCCCCACCGACGGCGCGCTCTGGCAGGTGGACCTCGCCTTCGCCCGCGCCACCAGCCCGCTCTTCATCTCCAACCGCTACGACTAGGCGGCCCTCCGCCGCAGCACGCCGCCCCAAGCTCGCGGCCAAGCGTCTGAAGTATGAATAAACTCTGCATCCTTATCGGAACCACCGTCGTCGGCTACGCCGGCTGGGCGCTGGGCGAGGCCTTGGGCTTCAGCTTCTTCGTGAATTTTCTGCTCAGTGGCGTCGGCAGCATCATCGGTGTGTGGGTCGGTTGGAAAATTGCCCGCAAGCTGGAGTGAGGGATCGACGGTAGTTTGCCCGATTTGTAGGAGCGGCTTTACGCCGCGACCGGAATTACGCACGTGTCCCGACTGCGTAGTAGGCCGCCAGCTCGCTGGCGCTTCTCCTACTACGGACGAGCGCCCGCAAGCTGGCGGCTCATCACGCGGTCATATCTCCGTCCTTGTTTCGGTCGCGGCGTAAAGCCGCTCCTACAATTTTCGAATTCGACTGTTTTACGCGAAATACCCGGACCCGAATCTACCCGCCCCGCTCCAGCAACGTATCGAACGACACCAACCCGTGCCGTCGAATCCGCTCGGCGTAGATCATCGCGTTCGCCACCCGGAAGCGCCAGCGCGCCCAGCGTCGCGCCAGCGGCGTGCCGCCTTCGCGCAGCTTCAACCGCTCATCGACGAGTGTCCGCTCCGCGTCCATTGTCGCGCGGTTTTTCGTGAGCTGGCCGGGCCGCAGCCGAAACGCCGCCACTTCCTTCCGCGTCGCACACCGAAAGTACACGCCTCCCCTGCAAGCCCGTGCAAGAAATTCCGAGTCGCCGCACACGCGCAGGCTCGCATCGAACGCGCCCACCTTCTCCACCGCTTTCCGCGTCGCCACCGTGCCATGCTGGTAAACGGGCTCCAGCCGCTCCGCGTACAGCGCACGATTGAGCGCCGGCTCCGGCGAGATCGGGATCGCGCCCAACCGCCGCCCGTCCGCGCCGATGAGTCGCACGCCGCCGTACGCCACCGCTACGCTCCTTCCATGCTTCATGTCCTCTTCGAGTGCCGCACCCACCAACGCGAAATCCGGCAGCAACACATCGTCGTCGTTGATATACGTGAAGGCCTCCCACTCCTTTTCCGCCGCGAGTCCGACATTGATGGCCGCGTACATGCCCCCTCCCGGCTCGGCCACAACCCGCGCCTGCGGAAACCGCAGCGTGAGCGCCGCCACCGCATCGGCCGGCGCCACGAGCACATGCCGCGCACCAGGCGCGCACGCCGCCACACTTGCCACTGTCTCCTCGAGCCATGGCGAGTTCCCCAAGGTAGGTGTGACAACGAGCAGCTTCATCGGCCCCTCCGTTGCTGGCGGCGATACCAGCCCAGCGCCCGGCCTGAAAATCGCCCGAGCCCCAGCCGGCCCGCCAGCCACGCATCGCCCCCGCGCCACCAGAACTGCCCCCAGAAAAGCCGCAGCACCGCGATGTGCCACGCACCGAGCGAAGCCCGCCATCCGCGCCGCGCGATCGCAAACTCCGGTGACACCGCGCGGACCTCCATCTCCGCCGCCGCCAGCGCCGCCCAATACGCACCATACACGCGCACTCGCAACCCGCGCGGCATGATCCCGTACTCGAGCTGACCCGAGTCGAACCACCCCTCGCTCACGCGCTTGAATTGTGCGAAATGAAACACCACCAGCGGTGCCTCCTCCACCCGCACCTCCGCACCGCTCCAGTCGATGCGGTGCCCCGCCCAGTTCCACGGCGCCAGATTGATTCCGGGGTGCTTCGACTCCACCACCCCCGCAAACCGCCGCGGCCACTCATCGAGGTATTTCTGGTCGCCATAGCGCGCGCCATCGCCCGCGAGCGCCGTCGAGCCGAGGCACTGCTCCCGCCACCAGTCCACGCACGCGCGGCCATTCGCATCCGCGCGAAATGCGAGCACGCCGACATTGAATTTCCCGTACCACGCCGAGTCGTCATGCCAGCGTGGATACCGATGCGGCACCACGTAGATCGAACCGCTGCCCAACTCGTCCCAGATCGCCTGCGGGTCGCCGAAGAAAAACAAATCGGCATCCAGATACATCACGCCCTCCCCCTCCGGGCCGCAGCGCAACAAATGCCGCAGCAGGCACGGCGTCAGCGCAAAGATAAACTCCGTGCGCGATCGTCCCGTCCGCGCCGCCGCGAGTTCGGCATCGGTCGCCAGCAGTTCCTCGAGCGGCAGCACCCGGAGCCTCTCGCCAGCCAGTGCCCGCAACACCCGGCCCGTCTCGTCATCGAGCGCGAGCACCGTGAGCTCCGCCGCCGCATCGCACGCCGCCAGCGAGCGCCACAGCGCCAGCCCTTGCGCCAGATAGCCCCGATCGAAGTAGGTCGCGTAACGCTTCACCGGCGGCGGGCGAGCACCACGTTATCGAGGTAGAAATCCTCGCTCCGCGGCGAGATCAGCCGGAGGAGCGCGCCGACGATGTTGATGGGCGCGATCAGGGCCAGCTGGGTCGCGAAGTTTATCCATTTGTTGCGAGTCTGGATCAGCTTGAAGAGCCACGCGCTGACGAGCTGCGTCGGCGCGCCGATATCGGCCATGCTCTTCCGCTGCTCGATCACCTCGAAGCCACTTCGCTCCAGTAGCGCCTTCAAACCAAACGACGAATAGCGCCCAAAGTCATACGGCTGCTCATGCTCGTCCCACATGAAGGGCACCGCCAGCACGAGCGTCCCGCCCGGCCGGAGCACGCGCCGGATCTCCCCAAGAAAAGCCTCCGGCGTGAAGACATGCTCCAGCACCTGCGAGCAGAGCACGCCATCGAAGGCCGCGTCCGGCAGGGGAAAGGTACCGCCGTCGTAAAACACCTCCGCGATGCCCACCGCCCGCGTGAACTCGTTGTCGATATCGAGCCCCACATAGCGCGTCGCCGGCACAAATTCCCGGTAGGGTTTGCAGCCACAGCCCACGTCCAGCACCTCCCCCTTCAGCGCCGGAAAGTGACGCCCCAGCTCGACGTGCAAACCATGTCGCGCGAAATAAAACGGGTTCACCAGCAATCCAGCGGCCGTCGGCAGATAAAGCTGTCGCAGCCGCCACTCCCGGAGCCAGGAGGATTTTCCGGCCGCGCTCATCGCCCGCCGTCCTTGCCCACCTGCTCGAAATAGAGCCCGCCGAAATCCGTGCCCTTCACGTGCGGATCGTGCTGCGGAAGCTCGGCGCGCAACGTGTACCGGCCTTCGAAATGCGCGAGAAAGCGCCGGCGGCTAAGAAACCAGCACGGGTAGCTCGCACGATAGATGCTCGCCGGCACGTGCTGCACTTTCGCTACGTCCCGCTCCAGCGGCGTGAGGGGCGTGCGGTCGATGATGATCGCCGGCAGCCGCGCCCGGATCACCGTGTCGAGCACCGCGTGCGGATCTTCGATCCACGCCAACACCCCGGAGAAGAGCGCCACCGTGGGACGGATCGCGGCAATCGCCTCGTCGGCCGTGGCGTGAAACGACAGCTCATCGCTCGTGAATTCCCGCCGGCCCGCCTCGACAAACATCGCCTGCTCCACCACCGCCCAGCGGATCGCCGCCACATCGCGCAGCAGCGCGCGATGCTGGAAATAGATGCTCGCCAGCGAGCCGCCGAAATCGAGCACGCGCAATTCGCCATCGTGTTTCGCGGCCTCCCGCAAAAGGCAGGTCATCAGCGGCCAGTTGTAGGCCGGATCTTGAAACAACACCCCGTCGCGCTCGAAAGCCGCCTTCCCATCGCGCACCGCGCGCGCCGCCTCCGTGACTTGCCGCAGGATGTTGGGCGCATCGTAGCCCGTCCCGCGCGCGCTCGCTTCGGCCCAGGTCGCATACTCCCCGGTGTAACGCACCGCACGGAAACGATCCAGATACGCGTCAACCAGCAGCGGCGGCGTCAGTCCCCGGACGATTTTTTTCCAAGTAGCCGGCATGAAAGTGATGAAAGCCCTATTCGGGCGTCTCCAACAACGCAGCAGGCTGCGTCGTCGTGCGCCAGCGCGAATTGCCCTCGAAGTAAGCGTTAAAAACCGTCCGCGCTTCGTTTTCGCTGTAGTTGCCGTTCGCGACCTGCGGCCAGCGCGCCGCCACCTCCTCCCGCACGGAAAAGCTCGGCAGGTAGTTCACCTCCACGGTCTCATGCCCGAGCGCGGCCAGCGCGCTGATCCGATGATTCCCATCCAGAATCAAAAACGCCGTCTCGCCGTCGCGCCTCACCAGGCGCCACGCCACGATCGGGTCGCCCAGCTCCGGCCGATAACCGTTGCGCCGGATCGAGTAGAACGACCGCTCCAGCCAGAAAAACTCCTGTTCGATCCGGAACCACAGGATGCCCTCGAGGCAAAATTGCGTGACGATATCCGGATAGCCCACGGGATCGTCGAACCAGCCATTGTCCGCCGGCTGCGCTTTCAGCCACGGATAGTGCCACAGCCCGTGTTTGCGCTCCAAGTCCACTCCCAGCGCCGCGCCAAAATCCGCCGGCCGATAGTGCCGCAGGAAATCGATGAACCAGGCCCGCGCCTCGCGCCGGTTTCCCTGCGCCAGGGTGCGATTGTACGTTTCGTAAGGATGCGGCTCGCTCCGGCCATAGCGGAACGCGCCGTAATGAACGCACTTCGCTAGGGGAACGACCTCCCTCCGACCGAGAACCCGGAGCCGAAGTCGATACCGCCAGGAGATCACGCGCGTGCCCCGCTTTCCCGTTCCAGCAGGTAGATCCGCGCGGGAGCCCCGCGATACTCCGTCAACGTCTCCACCCCCGCCAGCTGCAGGCCGCACGTCGCAAACAGCGCCTGCAGCCGCCGCTCTTGATGGACATAGTTGGTGATGTGTCCCCACGGGCACGATTCCTTCGCCGATCCAAAGCTCTTCCGCAGCCAGCGCCGCGCTGCGCGCAACTTACCTGAAAGGCCGCTGCCGCTTTCCACACCAAAGACCTCGAGCACGATCTGGCCGCGGCACACTCGCGCCAGCTCGCGCAGCACCCGTTCCGCCGCGGCTTCAGGCAGGAGGTGAAACAGCCGCCAGCAGACCACGAAATCGAAGCTGCCCGTTTCGTACACCAGCGCCTCTGCGTCCGCGCGTTCGACCCGCAGGAGCGGATTGGCGGGCCAGCGTCGCCGCAGTTCGGCCAGCATATCGTCCGAGATATCCACAGCCGTCACGTGCGCTCCGCGCGCGAGGAAAAATCCTGTAAAACGTCCCGTCCCCGCCGGCACATCGAGCAACCGCGCCCCCGCCGGCACTCGTTGCGCCCACCGTTCCATCCACGCCTGCTCCTGCTGCCACACGGTCTCGTTGACCCGATCTCGCTCGTAATTCGCCGCGACATCGCCGCGATAGGCGGACTTTCCGGCGTAGCTCGGTTCGGGTGTCATGAGGTGGATTTTGCAGGGAGGAAGCTACGCCACGCGAGGCTCGCGGCCAGTCTTGTTTTGCCGGCCAGCACCGGAGCGGCGAGCGACATGGCCGCCTGTGCCACCGTGAAAGCGATCGCCGCCCCGAGCGCGCCATGGGCGGGAGCCAGCCAAGCCAGCAGCGAGAGATGCACCACCGCCCCCAGCACGAAAAACCCCAGCGACGAGACCTGCCAGCCTTCCAGGAGAAACCATTTTCCCCGCACCGTGATCTGGGCGGCAAACACATTGGCCCAAGCTAGCACCACCAGCACCCCTCCCGTCCCTTCGAAGCGTTGCCCCAGCAATCCACCCACGATCCACGGCGCCGCCAGGCTCACGCCCAGCGCCACCGCCAGCGAGAGATGGGTGATCCGGCGAAAGAGCCGCTCCGTCGCCGCCTTGAAATCGCCCGCGCCCGCCCGATGCGCCGCCACCAGTTGTGGAAACCACGAGCTCACGAACGCGTAGGTCACAAACTGCGCGGCATCCGCCAGCCGCATCGCCGCCGCATATTTTCCCAGCGCCGCGTCACCCGCCCAGAGACTCAGCAATAATTGGTCGAAGCGGAGAAAAAACACCATGGCGACTCCCCCCGCCATCAGCGGCCACGCCGCCAGCAGGAGGCGCCGGGCCTCAGCCCTCGTCGCCCCGCGCCACCAGGCCAGACTCGTCTCCCCCGCCATGCGAAACGCCAGCATCAACCCCAGCGCGGTCGCCCCCGCTTCGATCACCGCCGCCCACGCAAACCAGTTCACGGTCGCGCCGTGCCACACCAGCCAGAACCGAAAGGCGTTCACCGCCAGCGCCGAGCCGAGCCGCGCCACCACGGCATAGCGTGCCGCCACCCGGCTCTGAAAAAAGAAGTCGATCACTTGAAACGGCTGGCCCAGCAGGGCGATCATCGTCACCCAGATCATCGGCCGCGCCGCGTGGTCCACCGGCAGAAAGGTCGTCGCCGCCGCCGCCGAGCCGAGGCTGAGCAGCGATGCGACGCCGATCAGCCGCGCCGCAGTCGCCAGGATCGCCATGCGCTCGGTCGGCCGTCGGACCAGCTCCTGCACCACGACGAATTCCAGCCCGAGCGATGCCAGCGGCAGGAACATCGCCGGAAAGGCGACCGCATAGCTCAGCACGCCAAACTGCTCCGGTCCGAGATACCGCGTGACTGCGCTGAAGGCCATCAAAGCGATTACGGCACGCAGTCCTTGGTCCGCGTACAACCACAGCACGTTGGAAAACACGCTGCCTGCGTTGGGGGTGCGAACTGGTTGCGAACCCATGAAGTACGCCAGCCTGCCGCGCCCTGCGAAAGGGTCAACGCCCGGACTGCCTCCAGGAAAAAGGCTTCCCCCTGAAACACTCCAGTCTAGCGTGCGTCACCCCAGCGTCGCCGCATGAAGCTCTCCATCGTCATTCCTTGCTACAACGAATCGAAAACGATCCGTATGATCGTCGACCGCGTGCGTTCCGCGCCGGTGGCCGATAAGGAGATCATCATCGTCGATGATTGCTCGCGCGACGGCACGCGCGACATCCTGCGCACCCAGATCGCGCCGCTGGTCGACAAGATCGTCTACCACGATGTCAACCAAGGGAAGGGCGCCGCGCTCCGCACCGGTTTCCAGGTTGCCACGGGCGACATCGTCATCATCCAGGACGCCGATCTCGAGTACGATCCCGAAGAGTATCCCAAGCTCATCAAGCCCATCGTCGACGGCAAGGCCGACGTCGTCTTCGGCTCGCGCTTCCAGGGTGGCCAACCGCACCGCGTGGTCTATTTCTGGCACATGGTGGGCAACAAGCTTCTCACGCTGCTCTCCAACATGGCGACCAACCTCAACCTCACCGACATGGAGACGTGCTACAAAGTCTTCCGACGCGAGGTGGTGCAAAAGATCGCCATCGAGGAAAACCGTTTCGGCTTCGAGCCCGAGATCACCGCCAAGGTCTCCAAGCTCAACGTGGTGATCTACGAGGTCGGCATCAGCTACTACGGTCGCACCTACGCCGAGGGCAAAAAGATCGGCTGGCGCGATGGCTTCCGCGCGCTCTGGGCGATCCTGAAGTATAATTTCTTCCGCTGACCCGGATGACCGCCGCCGCGAGTAACGCCAGCCTGCTGCCGTTGCTCACCGCTCCGCTGCTGTTCTTCCTTGTCACCTACGGACTCGCCTGGCCGGTCGCGAGGCGGCTCGCCCTCGCGCCCGTCGAGCGGCTCGGTGTCAGCACGCTGCTCTCCACGGTCGGCGTATTTCTGGTCGCGTGGGGCATCTACGTCTTCACCCTGCCTTGGACACTAGTCTGGGTGCTGCCCGTCGCGGCCGCAGCGGGGTTCTTTCTCGGTCGTGAGGCGCTCCGAGAAGTCTGGGCGGATCGGCTGGCCCGGTCGCTCGTCGTCGGGCACGTCATCCTCACCGCCGGCTGTCTCGGCTGGCTGGCCTTGATCTTCAGCTATGGTGGTGGCGGGTGGACCGGCGACTGGTTCGAGCACTGGGAGCGCGCGGTGTTTTTCCTGCAACGCGGTCCGCTCGACCAGAAATTCATCGGGTACTACGCGCTGCCCGCGCGGCCTCCGCTCGCCAATGTCGTCACCGCCGCCTTCCTCGGTCTCACGCGCGTCGACTTCGCCGTGTATCAGGTGATCTCCACCCTCGGCAGTGGGTTGGCCTTCGTCCCGGCGGCGCTGCTCGTGCGGCGTTTCGGCGGTGGCCCGCGGGCGTTCGCGGTCCTCGTCGTCCTGCTGCTCGTAAGCCCACCCTTCCTCCAGAATGGCACCTTCACCTGGACCAAGCTGCCCACCGCCTTCTTCACCCTATTTGGCCTCTACTTTTTCCTGAGCGCGCAAGCGGCGCCCGCGACCTCGCGGTTGCCCGCGCTGCTCGTGGCCCTCAGCCTCGCGGCGGCGGTCTCGGCGCACTACTCGGGCGCGCCGTACATCCTGCTCCTCGGCGTCGCATGGCTCTGGCTTCGCGTGCGCCACACCGCCCTCGCCTTCGTCGTTGGCGCCGCATTTGTCGCCTGCTGGCTGGGCTGGCTGCTCTCCACGTACGGCGTCGCCGGCACCTTTCTTTCCAACAGCAGCGTCACCGCCGCCGCTCCGTCGGTCGGAGGTCAGGCCGTCCGCGCGCTCGCGAACCTGCGCGACAGCCTCATCCCACATTTCATCCGCCCGTTCGACACTTCGCTCATTACGCAGGGGAATGCCTGGGGTCGCTGGCGCGACTGGCTCTTCCAAGCCTATCAACTCAATGTGATCCTCTCGCTTGGCAGCGTAGCCTGGCTGGGAATCGCGGTCGCGCTGCGCCGCGTGTGGCCCGCGGCGCCGTGGCGCGCGCGAGCCTTCTGGACGTTTTTCTGCGTCGGCGCGGTGATCGTGGGCGTGTGCGCGCATGGCGGACGCGATACCTGGGGGCTCGCCCACATCTGCCTGCTACCGCTCGTCGTGCTGGGCCTCGCCTTTCTCGCCGCGCAGTGGAGCTCGCTTTCCCGCGGCTGGCGCGGCGTCCTCGTCGTCGGCGGGATCGTGGATTTTCTTTGCGGCATCGCCCTCCATTTCGTCCTCCAGAGCCTCGGCCCCAGCCACATCGCGGGTTTCGGCGACGGCTCGCGGATCAACTACGACGCGAAAACCTTCCATCAGCTCCGCTTTCTCGGCGACGTGCTGCCCGCTTCTCCCCTGCTTCTCGGCGCGCTGATCGCAGCCGTGCTCGCCCTCGCCCTCCTCCGCGCTTGCCGCGAACCCGCCGCTATAGAGGCGTAAAAAACGGGATATCCTTCGCCCCGGCAGCGAGAACGGCGTTGCGTGCCTCGGCCGGGGGGCGTTGTTTTATTCGGTGCCTCCGCCTCTTGTCGCGATCGTCATTCCGGTCTTCAACGAGGAGTCCGTATTGCCCGAGCTTTTCGCGCGGATGTCGGCCGTTTTCGACCGGGAGCCTTCGTGCCGGTGGTGCGCAATCCTCGTCGACGACGGAAGCCGCGATCGCTCAGCCGAGATGATCGCCGCCCAGTCCGCCCGCGACCCGCGCTGGGAACTCGTCGAGCTCTCGCGCAACTTCGGCTTCCAAAGCGCCCTCGCCGCCGGCATCGCGCATGCGAGCGAGCGGGCCGACGCGCTCGTGACGATGGATGCCGACCTGCAGGATCCCCCCGAAGTCATCCCCCAGCTCGTCACCGCCTGGCTCGGCGGGGCCAGCGTCGTCCGCGCCGTCCGCCGCTCGCGCGCCGAGACCGGCCTCCGCCGCCTCGCCCTCGATGGATTTCACGCGGTCTTCCAGCGGCTCACCGATTTCCCCATCGAGCCCAACACCGGCACGTTCGGCCTGCTCGGCCGGGAGGCGATCGCCGCCTTCAATTCGCTGCCGGAGCGCCATCGCTTCTTCCCCGGCCTGCGCGCGTGGATCGGCTTCCCCACCGGCGACGTCCTCTACGATCGTCAGGACCGCGCGGCGGGCCAGCCGCAGCAAACCTTCACCCGGCTCATCCGCTACGCGCTCGACGGCCTCTTCAGTTTCTCGCGGCTCCCGCTGCGCGTGCTCACGCTCTTCGGGGTCTTCGTGGCCATGATGGGCTTCGCCATCGGCACCTTCTTCGTGGTCCGCCGCATCCTCGGCGTGGAGACCGCCCAGCTCGGGTTTACCACGCTCGTCACACTGCTGATCTTCCTCGGCGGCGTGCAGCTCATCGGCATCGGTGTGCTCGGCGAGTATCTCGGCCGCACCTACGATGAGGCGAAACGCCGGCCGCTCTATCTCATCAAGCCCCGCCGCCGCCAGGCTCCGCCGCCGTCCGTATGAGTCCGGCGCACTCCGCCGCGCCAGGAGGATTTTTGCGGCGCCACTCCCTCGTCGTCCTGCTCTCGCTCGCCTCCGCACTGCTCCTGCTCGTCGGAGCGCGCGTGATGTTCAACACGCTCATGCTCTACGACGACGAGGGCTACGTGCTGCTCACGCTGCGTAACTACGTCGAGCACGGCGCGCTCTATCGCGAGGTCTACACGCAATACGGCCCGCTGCCCTACGCGGTCTATTCGCTCCTCCATGGGCTCGGGATGCCGATTAACCACCTCTCCGGCCGGTTGATCACCCTGCTTTTGTGGACGAGCACCGCGCTTGTGCTCGCAGGGCTCGTCGCACGCTGGACGCGCTCGCTCCTCTGGTCGCTGCTCACGCTCACTCTGGTGTTCTTCCACTTGTGGCTGAGTGTCCGCGAACCGAGCCACCCGGGCAGCATTGTGGCATGGTTCGTCGCGCTGCTGGCGGCCGCCGGTTTCCGCTGCATCGCCGACGGGAAACTGGCCGCCTGGTCCGCCGTGGCGGGCGTCGGCATGGCCGCGCTGCTCCTGACCAAGATCAACACCGGCGTGTTTGTCGGCCTGGCCTTCGTCGCCTTGGCGCTCTCGTATGCCGCGCACCCCGCGCTTCGCCGCCACGCGCCGTGGATGCTCACTGTCTTCCTCATTCCGCTGCCATTCCTGCTCATGCGGCAGCGGCTCGAGAGCCCGTGGGTCTTCGCGCTGGCCGTGCTCTTCGCGCTCAGTGCCATCGGGCTCACCGGCGCCGCCGCGCAGGGCGCGCTCGCTGCGCCCGACCTCCGCTGCACGCGGCGCGAGTTGCTCCGGGCGACCCTGATGGGCGCACTGGTCGCCGTCGTCGTGCTCGTAATCGTCATGCCGCGGGGCACCTCCTTTGCCGAGCTGATCGAAGGCATCCTGTTTGGGCCGCTGCGCCACCCCATCCACTTCGATGCGCCGCTGCCGCTGCGCGCGCTGGTGCTGGGCCTCGGCATCGCATCGGCGGTGGCCTTTCTGCTCGCACGGCACTTCCGCTCGAGTGCCCGTACGCAGGTCGACGGTGCGGTCGTCGTCCTGCGGCTCGCGCTCCTCGCCGTGGTCGTGCTCACACCCTTCGCGTACATCGCTACCGAGCGCCACAATGCCGTGTTCTGGTGGGCGATGCCATGGCTCTGGGTGTGCGTCTGGCCGCTCGCGGGCGAGGCGCCCCGCGGTGCCGCGGCCAAGGCGTGGCTAGGTTTTCTCGCTTTGGGTCAATGGCTTCACGCCTACCCCGTGCCCGGCACGCAGCTCGCCTGGAGTGGTTTTCTCGCTCTGCCGCTGGTGACGCTCGCGAATTGGGAAGCCTTCGTCTGGCTCAGGCCTCGGCTCCCCGCGGCGCTCCAGTCCCACTCCCTCGCTCTCGTCGCACGCGGCGCACTCCTCGCGAGCGCGGTCCTCACCGTGCTGCCGCTCGTTCGCCTCGGCGCCGACTACCCGCGCGATCCCGCGCTTCGCCTCGCGGGCGCCGATTTGATCCGCCTGCCGGCAACCGACGTCACGCGCTGCCGCATCCTCTCCCTCAACGCCGCGGTACACGCGCAGACGCTGTATTCGGCGCCGGGCATGTTCAGCTTCAATCTCTGGAGCGACCGCCCCACGCCCACGCTCACGAACGTCACCCAGTGGTTTCACCTGATAAACATCGCGCAACAGCAGCAGATCATCGCCAAACTCCAGGTCGATCCGCGCGCCTGCATCATCATCGACACGAAGCACCTCGCTTTCCTCGCCGCCAGCAACCTCGGCCCGACCGGCCCGCTCTACGACTACCTTGAGCGCGATTTCACCACGGCGTTCTCCCTCGGCTCCTACGAATTTCGCGTGCAGCGCGGCCGGCGGATCACGCCGTATTTCATGGCCGAGGTCCTGACCCGCCCCGCCGCCGCCGGCCAGCCCGCGCCACGCGACGTGCTGTTGCAGGTGCCCATCCTGCTCGCGCCCGGACAAAAAATCGCACGCGTGGAACTCTCCGGCTTCGAGAATCCAAAGACGCCCTCACTCGTGCTCGACGCCACCACGGCGCGCTTCGAATTCACCCCGATCTCCGGCCAGGGCGACGCGACCGGCCCGGCCCAGGCCGCCGCGCTACCCGCCGCTCCCAGTGGTCCCACCTTGCTCTCGATTTATTTCGACCGGAAGGTCGCGGTGTTCTCGCTGCCGCGCACCATGATCCCGCTGCGCGGCGAGGATGGCTCCGAGCTGGCCATGGCCCGGCTGCGCCAATGAAGCCCGTCGCTCCGGTCGCCACCGCCTTCGCCGCGGAGAATCGCCGCGCCGGCCTCATCCTCTTCGCGGCCACGCTGGCCTTCACCGCCGGCGTCGGCCTCGCGCTGTTCTCGGCGTTCATGTTCTACGACGACGAGGGCTACGTGCTCGTCTCGCTGCGCAATTTCGCCGAACATGGGGGACTCTATCGCGACGTCTACTCTCAATACGGCCCGGTGCCGTATGTCTTTCACTACGCGCTGTGGCTGCTCGGGTATCCGCTCGATCACATCGGCGGGCGCATCGTGACGCTCGCCTTCTGGGCGGGTGCCTCGCTGCTCTGCGCGCGACTCGTATGGCACGCGACCCGCCACCTCGCGCTATCGCTGGCGGCGCTGGGCACGGCGTTCCTCTACCTCTGGGTAATGATCCGGGAGCCCAACCACCCCGGCGGCATCGTGGCCGCACTGCTCGCGCTCGCGGCCTTCGCAGGCTTTCGCGCCGCCACGCGTGGTCGCACGCGAGCCATCGCGCTCGTCGGTGGCGCGCTCGTGGCCGCGCTGGCGCTCACCAAAATCAACCTCGGCGTTTTCGCGGCATGCTCCGTCGCCTCGTTTTTCATGCTGCACAGCTCGTCCGACTTTGTGCGCCGGCACGCCGTCAAAGTCCTCGTGCTCGCCGGTGTGCTGCTGCCCGTCGCGCTGATGCAGAAGCTGCTTGGGCAGCCTTGGGTGCGGATCTACGGGCTCCTGTTCGCCGCGATGGCCGTCTCGTTTGTCCTGATCGGCAGCATGACCTCCGCTCGCACGGTGCAGCTTCGTTTCGGCCGGCGCGAGATCGTGACGGCGCTCCTCGCCGCCCTCGCCGTGACGGTCTTGACCCTCGGCGTTGTCATCGCGCGCGGCACGAGTCCGGGCGATCTGCTTCAAGGCGTTCTCCTCGGCCCGCTGCGCCATCCCATCGCCTTCAGCATGTCGTTTTCGTGGCCCTCGGGCGTGCTCGCCAATACTGCCACTGGCTGCGGTGCCGCCATCGCCGCCTTCCTGCTCCGGCAGAGCCGTCAACGCCCCGCCATCGACATCGCCATCGCCGGCCTGCGCCTCCTCATGCTGGTCGGTCTCGCGTTCTCCACCGTGGAGCTCTTCGGCCTCAACCCGCGCGTCTACCTCTTCTGCTACTGCGCGCCGTGGCTGTGGCTCTGCCTCTGGTCACTCGCAGCGGACAAACCGGAGATCCTCGCCGGCACCACGTGGCTCGGCCTCCTCGCGCTGGGCCAGTGGCTCCATGCGTATCCCGTGCCCGGCAGCCAGGTCGGGTGGGGCTCGTTCCTCGCGCTGCCGCTGATCATGGTGGCAGCGTGGTCCGGTGGGAGACATCTGGCGGCGCGCGCCTCTGCGACCCGGGTGCTGCGCCTCGTCGGCGGGCTCGCCACCGCCGGGCTCCTCGCCTTCGTCGCCGCAATGGGTCACTTCGTGGCCCAGCTTGGCGGAGTCTACTGGGGCTCGCGTCCGCTCAACCTCCCCGGCGCCGAGATCATCCGCATCCCCGATGCGACCACCTCCGCCTATCGCATCCTCTGCGCCAACGCCGCGACGCACGCCGATATGCTTTTCTCGATGCCCGGTATGTGCAGCCTGAATCTCTGGAGCCGCCTGCCTTCGCCGACACTCGCCAATACCACCCACTGGTTCTCGCTCCTCGACGAAGCGCGGCAGCGCAAGATTATCGAAGCCCTCGAAGTGCACCCCCGCGCGGCGCTGGTCGTCCAGACCGAGCACGTCGACTTCCTGCAACGCTCGGGGTTTGGGCCCAAGGGACTCCTCCACGATTATCTCCGCCGCTCCTTCGCACCGGCTTTTCGCGTCGACGATTTCGAGTTCCACGTCCGCCGCGGTCGCACCATCGCGCCGTTCTTTACGGCCGAGCTTTTGCAGCGGAAAGATTCAGCGGGCGCCGGCACCGGCGCGCCTCCCGCCGCCTTGAACATCCCGCTCATGCTGCCGGCGGGAACGGTCGTGCATCACATCGAGATCACCATGGTCGACGACAACACGACTCCGCCAGTGGTGCTCGACGCTTCCAATACCCGCGTGGAGCTCACGCCCATCGATCTCGCCGGCGCACCCCAAGCCGCACCGACGCCCTCGCAATTTCCTCTGCGGCTCAGCGCGCCGACGCTCGTCTCGATCTACTTCAACCCGCCCACCACGTCGCTCTCCCTCCGACACACGCTGCTGGTGCTCAAAGCCCCGGACGACTCCGAAATCGCCCTCGTCCGCCTCCGTCCCTGACCACGCGACCGGTGATGCAGGAAGAAGAGAAGAATCGGGGGAGGAATGCCGGCGTTGGGTTGATGGGGCGAAAGCCCGGCGGGTTGCGAAGAGCCGCTACCATCAGGCAACCGCCGTTGCGCAGAGTTCAGCCCGCGCTGGGGACCGAAGCAGTCATTAACCTCGCTGGTCACCCGCGCCGTGCTTCCACCGTATGCGTGCGACACCGCGACGACCCGTTACCGTCCCGCACTCCCCCTTTTCCCTCCGCGTCGCCCATGACAAATTTGTCAGGCACTCTCCATTGTCGGCCGGATTTTTCGTCCCCACGTTCCGCGGTCCAATTCCAGCCATGCGTTCCGTTTCTCCGCGAAACCCGACGCTGTAGCAGCGGTCACCCCGACCTTCACCTCCTCAGCCGCAATCGCCGACGCAACCGCGTTCCGCTCGACCAGGCCGTGCTGCGTCTTTCCGTTCGCTCAAAAATGAGCATCTGCCCTCGTATTCGAATCCAGGATACGCAACGACGGAGCCGTAGTCCGCTTGCATCACGCAGGCCCTTGGCGGGGCGCCCTGACATTTGCGTCAGAATGTAACCGCAGTCTTGCAGCAGCGTCCTCCGCGCGGTTTTCACATGGCCGTCGCTCGACCCCGTCCTTCCCCGGACCGCGACTCTCCCTATGTTGCGCAGACTTGCACGTGCACCCTTCACCTACTGGCGCCTCGGACTCCTCGTCCTGGCCGCAGCGTTGATCTGGGTCGTGCATTTCGATCGGTGGACGCTTGCGAGCTGGAGCCTCCCGACCGACTATTATATCGATGCGCATGAAACGCTCGCCCGCCTGCAGGCGGCCTCCGAAGGGGATCTCGTGCCGCTTCGTCCCCAGGTGATCGACCGCCTCGGCGCGCCCTTCGGCGCCCACTGGAACGGCTATCCCACGCCCGACAAGCCGCTGATGGTCCTGCTCGGTTCGCTCGTGCACCTCGTCGGCCTCTACGCCGCGGCCAATCTCGGGCTCCTCCTCGCGCAGGTCACCTCCGCGCTCGCATTCTACTGCGCCGCGCGCTGGCTGCGCTGCCGCTGGGAGTGGGCCGCGGCGGGCGCGCTGCTCTTCGCGTATACTTACCATACGTTCCACCGCGGGCTGGCGCACTTCTCCCTTGTATTCACTTGGACGATACCGCTCGGCTTGCTCGCCGTGTGGCTCGTCGGCGGCAGCAAGCGACTCGATTGGGGCCGGCCGGGGGCGACGCTCTGCCTCGGCATCGCCGCCGCCTTCGGCGCCTCCAATCCCTACAACCTCTTCTTCTGGCTCCAGCTGATGGGCTGGGCGATCATCTTCCAGGCCTTCGGCGCGAAGCGCCGTCCCAATCTCCAGATCGGCCTCGTCTCCATCATCGTCGCGCTTCTCGGCTTCGCTCTCGTCCACGCCGAGAGCTGGCTCCACGCCGACGATGCCGGCGCCATCCCGCTCCTTGCGCGCAACTACGGCGGCACCGAGCGCTACGCGCTCAAGGCCGTCGAGATGTTCATCCCGCCGCCGTTTCACCACTGGGATTCGCTCGCATTCTTCGGCCACCGCTACGCCCGCTGGTCGGAGTGGCGCGGCGAGGTGTTCCTCCCTTACCTCGGGCTCGCCGGCATCGCCGGTTTCGTCTGGCTCGCGGTCGTCACCGTCCGTCGGATTATCGCCCGCCGTCCACTCCCGGGCCAGGCGCTCTCGCTCGGCTGGATCCTCACCTACGCAATGCTCGGCGGCGTCACCAACCTCCTCGCGCTCTTCGCGGGTTTCCAGATTTTCCGCGCCACCAATCGCGCCGCGATCTTCGTCTCGGCCATCGTGCTCTTCTTTCTCGTCCTCCGGCTCTCGCGCCTCTCCAACCGTTGGCCACGTTGGGTGCAGCTCGCCGCCGCTGCCGCGGTTGCCGCGCTCGGCGTGTACGATCAGATTCCACGCGCCGAGAGCGCGCAGGATGTGAAGGCCATCGAGAAGATGGTCACTGCCGACCGCAAGTTCGGCGCCGAGCTCGAAGCCGCGCTGCCCGAGCGCGCGATGGTGTTTCAGCTGCCCGTGCTCGGTTTTCCTGAGGTCGCGACGCCACACCAGCTGAACGACTACGAGCACTTCCGCCCCTATCTCTCCACGCACAGCCTGCGCTTCACCTACGGCACGCCCAAGATGCGCCCGCGCAGCCGCTGGCAGTTCGAGGCCGAGAAGGCCACCGTGCCCGAGCTCGTCCGCCAGCTCGAGGAGACCGGCTTCTCCGCCCTCTACCTCAATCGCAAGGGCTACGCCGACCGCGGCGAGGCGATCCTCGGCGAGCTCACGCGCCTCGGCTACACCCACCGCATCGAGAGCACGGGTGGCAATCAACTCGCCGTGCTCCTCCGCTCCACCGCCGCCTCCCGCCTCCCCATCAGTCACGGTCTCACCCTTGGCAATGGCTGGCACCTGCGCTCCGACGCCGGCGTGCGCTGGACGCACGAGCAGGGCACCGCGTCGTTCTACAATCCCTATCCCTACGCCGTGCAGGTCGAGCTGAAGCTCACGCTTCAGGCCGTCGGCCCCCGTGAGGTTGTACTCGAGCACAACGATGAGGTGGTCCAGACCATCGCGGTCGACGTGCAGCCGGGCATCACCACGCTGCCCAAATTCGAGCTCCAGCCCGGCGTGAATCGTTTCTCCTTCCATTGCGATGCGCCCGCCGTCCGGCTGAGCAACGGCCCCAACCAGCTCCGCTCCTTCGGCCTCGCGGCCTCCTCGATCCAGCTCCTCCCCGGCGCACCTACGGCCCACGCCATCGCGGCCTCGCAATAGCCAGGCGCGCCACTGCCTTGAGGTAGGGCAAACCGTCCCCGCCGAGCCGTCGCGCTGCACAGGTGCAAATACTCGAGCGACTACGACCGCGCAAAGCGCGACGATCGCTCCGTCTTTTGCCCGACCATTCCTAACAACGGAAAAATCCGATCACGAGTAAACCGCGTGCCTCGTGCTCGCGATCGTACTCTTACTCGTGATCCTGAGTGTGCCGCACTCGTACTCCGATCGCGCGCGTACCCATTTCCGCCCGGACTGCGTTTCACACCCCAGCCTTGCCGCCCCGCCCCCTCCCTTCTTGGCTGGGGCCTGCATGTCATCCCCCACTTCACCCCGCACCGTCATCCGTTGGGGCATCATCGGTTGCGGCGACGTCACCGAAGTTAAAAGCGGCCCGGGCCTCCAAAAAGCCCACGGATCCCAGCTCCTCGCCGTCATGCGGCGCAACGGCGCGCTTGCAGCCGATTTTGCCCGCCGCCATGGCGTCCCGCGGTGGTACGACGATGCCCGCGCCCTCGCCAACGACCCCGAGGTCGACGCCATCTATGTCGCCACGCCGCCCAACGCCCACCTCGATGGCGTCCTCGCCGCCGCTGCCGCGCGCAAACCCGTCTACGTCGAAAAACCCATGGCGCGCCACACCGCTGAGTGCGATGCGATGATCGCCGCCTGCGCCGCTGCCGACCAGAAGCTCTACGTCGCCTACTACCGCCGCGCGCTCCCGCGCTTCCTGAAAATAAAAGAGCTGCTCGAGGGCGGTGCCATCGGCCCGCTCACCGGCCTGCACTATCGTTTCTCCGCCCCCGGCCACGCCGGCACCGGCGCGACCACGCACGGCGGCCCGGTCCAGCCCCCGTGGCGCGAGAATGCCACGGTCTCCGGCGGCGGTCTTTTCCTCGATCTCGGTTCGCACGCGCTCGACCTCCTCGACTACTTCGGCGGCGCGCTTCAGCAGGTGAGCGGCCACGCCGCGCGCCTCGCCACGCCCGGCGACGTCGAAGACGCCGTCTCGCTCACCTTCCGCACCGCCAACGGCGCGCCCGGCACCGCAGCTTGGAATTTCGCGAGCTTCGTGAAGGAAGATCAACTCGAGCTCAGCGGTCCCGCTGGCCGCCTCTCCTGCTCCGTCTTTGGCCACGAGCCGTTGCGCCTCGAAACCGCGCGAGGCATTGAGCACTTCGAGTTCGCCCCGCCCCCGCACATCGCGCAGCCGCTCATCCAGACCATCGTCGATGAACTCCTCGGCCGCGGCACCTGCCCCAGCACCGGCGAATCCGCCCGCCGCACCAACGTCGTCATGGACCGCGCCCTCGAGGCCTACTACGGCGGCCGCACCGACGCCTTCTGGGCCCGCCCCCAAACCTGGCCCGGCAACCGGTAGGCTCCCAGCCATCGGTGAATACCCCGCCTCATGTGGGCCCCTAAAAAGATCGGTCTCATAGTCGCTCAGCGGGAGTGCGAAATTCGCATTCCTAAAGTGCGTACCAAAAAATTGAGGATATCCTTCGGACGCCCGCTTCGCCGCCGCGACGCATCCGACAACGATCCATGGCTGTGCCCAGTAGAAATGACGGGAGCGGGAGCGCACGACTTCTATACTATCGCCGGCCAGGACTCTCTTCAGGCACTCTTATTGGCAGTAGCCTTCACCGAGCATCGGCTCATTCACTATGCGACGGAATGCGGCGGTTCGGTTTTCGTAAACGAGGTGGAAAGCGCCTCCCTTCTGAGCAACTCAGGCTTCAAGCTCTTACCACTGAAAAGTCCGAAAAGAAAACAACACCCGAAGTTAGCAGCGAAACGCCCCCGATAATCTACTACCCCGCCACGCTTCGTTGCCTTCGTTACCTTCTGTAAAATCACCCATGTCCA
>JAZKEV010000485.1:0-8026 GCA_040386765.1 Verrucomicrobiota bacterium
CGCCGCGTCGGATAAGAATCTGCCGATCATTGTGCCGGGGTGGGAAGACGCGACGCTCGGCAACATGTATGCCGGACACGTCATCAGCGGCGACGTGAAGAACGTGCACACCGTGCGCACCGGCATCGAATACATGATGTGGCTGGCCGAGTGGTATACGAAAACCGCGAAGACGCTCCGCAATGGAGAGGGCTCGATCGGCTTCTTCCAGATCGGCGGCGGCATCGCGGGCGATTTCCCCATCTGCGTCGTGCCGATGTTGCACCAGGATCTCCAGCGCGACGAGGTGCCGCTCTGGGGCTACTTCTCGCAGATCAGCGACTCGACGACGAGCTACGGATCGTACTCGGGTGCGGTGCCCAATGAAAAGATCACTTGGGGCAAGCTCGCCGGCAGCACGCCGAAATTCATCATCGAGAGCGATGCGACGATCGTCGCGCCGTTGATCTTTGCGTGGGTGCTCGGGCAGTAAGCGGGTTGAAGCCGGCGTTTGCCGTTTTGAACTGAAATACGAATCCACGGGTGAGCATGACTGCGAAACGTGGATTCCGGCTGGCGGCCTCCGAGGTTGGCAGTTCCGTCTTCAGCCGGCCCGGATTCCGCCTGAAGGCGGAACTACCAACGCGTGCGATGGCAAGCGACGGTGGGTGGGTTGGCTTGGCCCAACTCGCGACGATGCGCTGAAGGGGCGGGTTAAGAACCCGCCCTACTTCATATGCCTGAGCTGCCGGACATCGCAATGTATATCGAGGCGCTGGAGCGGCGCGTGCTCGGTCGGATGCTGGAGAAGATCAAGCTGGCCGACATGTTCGTGCTGCGGACGGCGATGCCGCCGATTGATTCACTGCAGGGGCGTCGCGTGGTCGCGTTGCGGCGGATCGGGAAGCGGGTGGCGTTCTGCTTTGAGGGTGATCGTTGGCTAGTGATTCATCTGATGGTGGCGGGGCGATTTCAGTGGGCGGAAAAGGGCGCCAAGGTATCGGCGCGAAATGGGTTGGTGGATTTCGTCTTCGAGTCGGGCACGCTGTCGCTGACGGAGGCGGGCACGAAGCGCCGTGCGGCGATGCATGTGGTCGAAGGCGAGGTGGCAGTGCGCGCGCACGACCCGGGCGGCATCGATGTCTCTACGTGCAGCGGGGCGGAGTTTGCGGCGGCGTTGCGCGCGGAGAACCACACATTGAAGCGCGTCCTGACGGATCCGCATGTCTTCAGCGGGATCGGCAATGCGTACTCGGACGAGATCCTGCACGCGGCGAAGCTCTCGCCGATCACGCTTTCGCAGAAGTTGAGCGATGCCGAGGTGGAGCGCCTGCTGGCAGCGACCTGCGAACGGCTGACGTGGTGGACGGAGCGGCTCCGCAGCGAGGTGGGCGAGGGGTTTCCGGCCAAGGTCACGGCGTTTCGACCTGAGATGGCGGTGCATGGGAAATTTGGGAAGCCGTGCCCGGTGTGCGGGACGGCGGTGCAGCGGATTGTGTACGCGGAGAACGAGGTGAACTATTGCCCGCGCTGCCAGACGGGCGGGAAGCTGCTGGCGGATCGTTCACTGTCGCGGCTGCTGAAGACGGACTGGCCGCGGACGGTGGAGGAAGCGGAGCGGCGGCGCGCGGCGCGGTGAGGGAGGAGGCGCTAAGCGCCTTGGCGTGCATTCGCGGTTACTTCGTTCTGATCACGGATCAGGTGCTTGTAATTCTTATTGCTCCGCAGAACCTTTGCTAACCCATGGCCAACGCTCTTGCGCACGAAAAATCTCCCTACTTGCTGCAGCACGCGGATAATCCGGTGGCGTGGCTGCCGTGGGGCGAGGTGGCGTTTGCGAAGGCACGCGCGGAGCAGAAGCCGATTTTCCTGAGCATTGGCTACTCGACGTGCCACTGGTGTCACGTGATGGCGCACGAGTCGTTTGAGAACGCGGCGATCGCGGAGATCCTCAACGAGCACTTCGTGCCGGTGAAGGTGGATCGCGAGGAGCGGCCCGATGTGGATAAGGTCTACATGGCCTATGTGCAGGCGATGACGGGGCATGGTGGCTGGCCGCTGAGCGCGTGGCTCACGCCGGAATTGAAGCCGTTCTACGGCGGTACGTATTTCCCGCCGGAGGATCGGCACGGACGCGCGGGGTTTCCCTCGCTGCTTCGGGCGATCACGAATGGCTGGGCCAACGAGCGCGATAAACTCGTCGCGGAAGGCGACCGGGTGATCGGCGTACTGACGGAATACCATCAGTCGAAGGCAGACGGCGGCGAGGCGGCAGAGGGCGCGCTGGTGGAGGTGGCGGGCAAGGCTTTCGAGAAGGGCTTCGAATATTTCTATGAGAACTTCGATGCGACGAATGGCGGCTTCGGCGGCGCGCCGAAATTTCCGCGCGCGTCGAATCTGGCATTTCTCTTTCGCGTCGCGGCGCTCCAGGGCGTCGATAGCGACATGGGGAAGGAAGCGGTGCGGCTCGCCTCGGCCACGCTGCGCGCGATGGCGCGCGGCGGCATCCACGATCATCTCGGCGGCGGCTTCCACCGGTACTCGGTCGATGAGGGTTGGTTTGTGCCGCACTTCGAGAAGATGCTCTACGACCAGGCGCAGATCGCGATGAACTGCCTCGAGGCGAAACAGGCCACGGGCGACGAGCGGTTTGCGTGGCTGGCGCGGGATATCTTCGAGTACGTGCTGCGCGATCTGACGAGCCCGCAGGGCGGTTTTTATACCGCCGAGGATGCGGACAGTCTCGTGGCGTATGGTGGCAAAGAGCATCTGGAGGGCGCCTTCTATGTCTGGACGGCGGATGAGTTGCGCGCGGCGCTGGCGACAAGCGGCGAGGTGACGCCGCCGGACCGCGAAGCCGAGGAAGACGCGTGGCGCGGGGGCGAGGAGGACTACGGTCTCGTCGCGGCTCACTTCGACGTGAAGCCGGAGGGCAATGTGCCGGCGCAGCTCGACCCCCAAGGGGAGTTGCGCGAGAAGAACATCCTCGTGCAGCGTCGTGGATTAATGGATACGGCGCGCGCCGCCGGGCTATCGCCCGAGCAGGCCAACGACAAGCTGCTGGCGGTGACGCGGCATCTGTGCGCCGTGCGGGAGAAGCGCCCGCGGCCGCACCTCGATGACAAGATTCTAACCGCCAACAACGGCCTCATGATCTCGGCCCTCGCCAAGGGTGCCCAGGTGCTCGGCGCGGACGGTGGGAAAGAGGAACAGGCCCGACTGCTCACTGCGGCGGGGCGGGCGGCGGAGTTTCTCGAAAAGGAGCTCTACGATGCGGAGCGCGGGGTGCTGTTTCGCACGTGGCGCGAAGGCCGCGGAAGCACGCCGGGTTTTGCGGAGGACTACGCGTTTCTCATCCAAGGGCTGCTCGACCTGTATGAGGCGGCCTTCGAGATCCGCTGGCTGCAGTGGGCGGTGCGCCTGCAGGAGACAATGGATGCGCTGTTCTGGGATGGCGCGGGCGGCGGCTATTTCAACTCGGGCGAAGGCGATGCGAGCATCGTCCTACGGCTGAAGGAGGACTATGACGGGGCGGAGCCGGCGCCGAGCAGCGTGGCGGCGATGAACCTGCTGCGGCTGGCGGCGGTCTTCGACGGCAAGGGTTATCGCGAGCGCGGGCGGGTGTGCATCGAGGCCTTCCGGGGGCAGTGGGCGCAGGCGGCGCACGCCATGCCCCAGATGCTGTGTGCGCTGGAGCTGGCGCTGGAGCCGCCGCGGCATGTGGTGCTCGCAGGCGACCCTCAGGCGGCGGATTTTCAGGCGCTGGCGGCGGTGTTGCATGAGCGACTCGGGCCGCGGCGGATGCTGCTGGCGGCCGATGGCGGCGAGGGGCAGCGCTGGCTGGCGCAGCAGGCCTCCTGGCTCGCGGAGATGACGCCCCGGGAGGGGCGGGCGACGGCCTATGTCTGCGAAGAATACGCCTGTCAGGCTCCCGTGACCGATCCGGCCGAGCTACGGAAACGTCTGGGATAGATGCCGGAGGGCTTCCGGGGCCGAAAAGGCCCCCTTTGTTAACGCTACGGGGTTTTCGGCGTTGCAACACAGGAGGACTGAAACCACCTAGTGTTTTTGCTTTCGTGATCCCGTGAAGATTCTAGCTGTTGAAGACGATGCCGTGGCCCGTGCCGTATTGCGTCAGGCATTGCGGAAATTGGGGCACGACGTCGTCGAAGCCCACGATGGCGACGCCGCATGGAAGATGCTCGAGACCGAGCCGGTGCGCGTGGTGGTGAGCGACTGGATGATGCCCAATAGCGACGGGCTGGACCTCTGCCGCAGAATCCGCAACCGGGTGAACTCGGAATACATCTACTTCATCCTGCTCACGGCGCGCGATGCCACGGAGGAGAACCAGACGGCGGCGGCGGATGCGGGCGTGGACGATTTCCTGACCAAGCCGCTCGATGTATCCGAACTTTGGACGCGGCTGCGCGTGGCCGAGCGCATCCTCAAATACACCACGCAGGTGCGGCAGCTGGAGGAAATGCTGCCGATCTGCTCCTACTGCAAAAAAATCCGCGACGACCAGAACTACTGGCAGCAATTGGAGGGGTATATCAGCGAGCGGACGGGGAGCGATTTCAGCCACTCGGTGTGCCCCGATTGTTATAAGCGGGTTGTCATTCCCGAGCTGGAGCAGTTGAAAGCGACTGTCGCGGCCAAGCCGTCGACGTCGAATGAACGAAAACATCCAACGTCTTGAAGAGAAAATCGCCTATCTGGAACGGCACGTGACCGAGCAGGACAAGGCGATGCTGGAGATGGCCGAGGACATCGCCGCGCTGCGCCGCGAGATGAAGCGCTGGCGGGACCGGAGCGAGAGCGGGGGCGGAGCTGGCGGTGGAGACGAGGCGGGGATGCAGGATGAGCGACCGCCGCACTACTGACCGCATGCTCGATGCCGGAGGAGGGTTACTGGAATGACGCCGTGACCTCGTGCTGGTGGCCGGGCTCGAGGGTCTGGGTGCCAAGCGCGGCGCATTCGAGGTCGTCGTTTTTGTAGAGGCGGAAGTGGACGGTGGCGTTGGCGTCGTTGGTCTCCCAGCGCCACTTGCCGATCGAGACGAACTGGAGGGGGATGCCCTTCTCCCACGAGAGGCCCGGGCCTTCGCCGCGGATGTAGAGGCGGTTGCCGATGCCGATATAGGCGGTGACAACGAGGCGGGTGGCACCATCGGAGGAGAGGACGCGCTCGGCGGTGCTGGCGGCCGACTCGTCGAGATTCAGGCCGAGGTGGGGCTCGGGTTCGAGCTCAGGCTCCGGTTCGGGGCGCGATTCGAAACGCCTGCGGGCGGGCTTTTCCGGTTCCGGTTCAGATTCAAGTTCAGGTTCAGAATCAGCAACGGGCTCCGCGGTGGCTTCGAGTTCAGATGGAGGTTCAGTTTCGCGTGCCGCGGGCTCCGGTTGGGGTTCGGGCTTGGTTGTGGGGATGTGCTCGGGAACGACCTCGGGTTCGGGTACAGGCGTGGGTTCAGAGGCCGCCCCGGCTACCGGGGCGGAGGTGGGCTCTGGCTCTTGTTTGGAGGCGACGCTGGGCTCGCCGGTGGCGGTAACCGCAACGGGCTCAGGTTCGGGGGCTACAGGCTCGGGCGCAGGCGCGGCACCGTTGGCCTCGACGTCGGGTCGTGGTTCGAAGGGGTCGACCGTTTGGGGCGCGACGGGCGAGATTTCGGCGAACTTTTCACTTTGGATCGGGGTCGGCTCGGGCACCGGCTCCTCGGCAGGCGGTGTGGCGGCTTCGGACGTGGCTTCGACCGGAACGGATTCCAGCGGGATGGGCTCCACCGGCACGGGCTCGGCTGGAGGGGGCTCAGGCGTCACTTCAGCCGTGGAAGCGACCGGCTCGAGCTCGGCGGCAACGGGTTCGGGGGCCGGGGGCTGGACGGCCGCGGGTTCGGCGGGAGCCGACTCGGCTGCTGCGGGTGCGGGTTCCGGTGCGGGAGCAGCAGGCTCGGGCGTGGGGGCAGGGGCGGGAGAGGGAGTCGCCGCCGCGGCAGCAGCCGCTGCTTCCTCGCGGCGGGCGCGGCGGGAGCGCTTCTGCGGAGGGGAGGTGGGGGCCGGCGGGGTTTCGGCGGCCGGTTCAGGAGTGACCTCAGCGATGGGTTCCGGAGCAGCGGCGGGCGCGGGGGCCTCAGCCACGGGCTCGGACTCGGGGAACGGCGCCGGCGTGGCGTTTTCGACCGGAGGGCTAGATGTAAAGGCCTCGGTGGCGGGGAGCGGGTTGAGAGAGAGGGGTGGAGGCTCGGCGATGCGGGAGGCGGCGGATTCGAGGCGGACGATCTTTTCCTCGAGGGCGTGGCTGAGGGTGGCGAGGGCGGCGTCGATCCTGGCCGAAAGGCCGGTCGAGGCGTCGTGAGCCGACGTGTCGAGCTTGGTGGAGAACTGGGCAAAGGCCTCCTGCGCGGACAGGGTGGAGGCGGCGAGCTTATCGGAGAGCGCGGCGGCGGTGGCGTTGAGCTGCTCCGTGAGGGCGCTGGCGCTCTGATTGAGCTTCGCATCGAGGGCGGAAAGCTCGGTAAGGGCGGCGGACTTGGCGGTCTCGACGGCGAGAGAGGCCTGGCCACTGGTCTCGCCGAGGCCGCGGGCGGCCTCGGTGCGGGCTTGGGCGAGGGCCTGCTCGGCGGCGGCCTGGGCCTTGCCGATGGCAGCGGCGGTGCCGAGCTGGAGCTTGGAAAGGGCCTCGGTGGTGGCGGTGAGTTGCTGCTGGGTCGCGGCTTCGAGCTTGGACCACTCGGCGGAGGACGTCGCGATGCGTTGCGAGGTGGACTCGAGGCGCTCGCTCTCGGTGGTGCGGAGGGAAAGCAGCTCGCGCTCGAGCTCTTCCGTGTGCGCATCGGCGGCCTCGCTGAGCTGGGCCTGCAGCTCGGCGACCTTGGCCTGAAGCAGTTTAGGGAGCTCCTCGGCCTGCTTGAGGTTCTTCTGGGAGAGTTCGGCGATCTCGTGGAGGCCGTTGGCGGCGATGCTGATCTGCTCGGCCGACGAGGAGACGGTGCGGGCGAGGGCTTCGAGGGCGCGCTGGCGGTCGTCGATTTCTTCGTTCTTCTTCCGCTCGAAGTGATAAACAAAGGGCACAAGGCAGGCGAAGGCGCTGAAGCTGAAGAGCGCGACGATAGTGAGCGTAGCAGTACTATCGTATGGTTTCTTCGCGTAGTAGGCGACGGCCAAGGCGATCGCGATGGCAGCGAAGCAGAAGACGATGAAAATCCACGGCGGCAGTTTCGATTTCTCGTCGGAAGGATTCATGGAAAAAAGCGAGCGGGAAGAAGCGGGCAGAACCGGGGTGTGGTGGCGGGAGGTTTGTGCGACGCGCCGGGGTGCGGCTCAAGGGGAAAAGGGAATTCCGAGTTGTGCGGCATGGGAGTTGCGTCATGATTTCGGCAGCGCGATGAACCTTTCCCAATTTGTGCGCATTGAGCGCGAGGGCAGCGATGGATCGAAGCACTACGTCGTGCATACGCACGACCCGAAGTTTACGATGGAGCTGGCACCCGATGGCGCGGCGCCAGACAAAGTCGGCAAGGGCGTGATCAAGCGGATCTGCGTGCCGAACTCGTGGGCCGGCGATTACACGAAATACTCGAAGTTCATCACGGCGGGGCAGGAGTTCTTCGAGCAGTCCTTCGGGGAGGCCGTGCCAAAGGGGGAGATGAAGCGGATCGCGCGGCGGGGGTGAGGTTTTAGCGGAGAGTCTAGAGCTGAGAGCGCGGAGGTGGGGTGGTTTGGGAGATGCGCCGCTGGCGTGGCGAGCTGCCCGCTTGCGGATGCTCATCCGAATTACCACCAAGCGCCAGCCAGCTGGCGTCCTACATGGCAGGAGGGGCTTTTTAGGGGCGGTCCTAAAGTCGCCGCCAGGCCAGCACGCAGAGCGAGAGGAGGAGGCCGACGCGGACGGCGCCTTCGAGGGTGAGGGTGATGAGGACCCATTTCATCGAGGCGCCGCGGCGGAAGGAGAAGCCGATGGCGGTGATGCCCATGAGGGCGAGGGAGTGGATGCGGCTGAGGGGCGAGAGGAGCAGCAGCACCATCCAGAGCCAGTAGCCGATGAGCA